>JAEULG010000295.1 GCA_016793875.1 Rhodospirillales bacterium
CCGCCCCTCCTCCCGCTCCGGCGCCGGCAGCGCCCGCTCGTCCAGCTTGCCGTGCGCCGTCAACGGCAGCCCCGCCAGCCAAACAAACGACCCAGGCACCAGCTGCACCGGCAGGCGGCCAGACAGATGCGACCGGAGCTCGGCCGCGGAGGGGGTCACCGACCAGCGGGAGGGATCGTTGGCGAACAGCTCCAGTGCCAAGCCGACGGATGAAGCCTCGCGCAGCAGCGGAGGCAATGTCTCTGCGCCGGCAGCGTCGATCGGCGTCAGCGCCAAGTCGAACCGGTCGAGCCCGCGCGGGGAAGGGCAAGCCTGAGCGGCGTAACCCAGCCCGGCGGTCAGCGCGGCCGCAGCGGCCGGCGTCATGCCGGCGTCGCCCACCGATGCCGCCGCTGCGCGCAGCCCCGCCGCATCCCTCACGTCCGGCGGAGGGTCTGCCAGCAGCATCGCGGCCCGCACGGGGGCTGCCGCCCGGGCGTGGACCAGCCCGCTGACTACCGCCTGGGTTGGCGGGAGGTCCGCCAGCGCCTTCCGCAGCGCCTCCAGGTCGAACTCCGCTCCGTCGATGACCCTTTCTGCGCCGGGGTTTTCTGACTGGACCGCGAATCGCAGCAAGACAGAGTAGCGGAACCGCGTCAGCTCGTTGTCGGCCTCGGCCGTCTGCAGGCATACCCTCACCTCGCCCAGCCCAGCGAGGCGCCGGCGCAGCGCTACGAACAGCCGCGGATCGAGACACAGCTCACGCTCATGCAGCCGCGCGCGCGTCACCCGGCTGGCGAGAGTGCTCAGCGGCAGCCCGCCGTCCGCCCGCGCCAGCTCGACGGAGACGAGGAACGCATCGAGCAGCGGCAGACTGCGCAGGTCGGTCAGCAGCACGGACCCGCCCGGCCGCAGCAGGCGTGCGCAATCGTCCAGGACCCGCAGGAGATAGTCGAGGCTGGGGAAGTACTGCACGACCGAACTCAGCAGGACGAGGTCGAACGAGGCTGGCTCGAGCTCCTGCAGTTCATGAGCGGCAAGGCGGCTCAGCCTGACATTAGCGTAACGGGGCGCGTGCGCCTCGATCTGCCGCTCGACGTAATCCAGGGCCGCCTGCGCCAAATCAACGCCGTGATAGCGCTCGCAGCCTGGAGCGAGCTGGAACAGCAACATGCCGGCGCCGCAGCCCACCTCGATCACCCGCGCCGGCTGCAGCGCCTTGACCCGCGCCACTGTCTCCGCAGCCCAGGCGCGCATCTCGGCCTCGGCAATGGGCTGGCCATCATAGCTGCTGATCCACCCGGTACTGACGAACAGGGGGTCCTCCCCCCGGTAGTCCTGCCGCTCGAACGCGCTCCGCCAGTCCGCCACCTGCGCCACGGCCGCGTCGCCGCCGGGAGGCCGCGCCACCAGGTAGGCAACCAGCTGCGTTCCTGTCGGCCCCGGCCGGCCGACTATCGCCGCCTGCGAGATTGCTGGATGCGCCATCAGCGCCGCCTCGATCTCGCCTGGCTCGATGCGCACGCCGCGCAGCTTCAGCTGACGGTCGGCGCGGCCGTGAAACGCCAGTTGGCCGTCGCTGCGCCAGCGGGCGAGATCGCCGGTGCGGTACATCCGTTCGCCGGCGGCGCCAAACGGGCAGGCGACGAACCGTTCCGCCGTCAGTGCCGGCCGTCCGTGATAGCCGCGCGCAAGACTAATCCCGGCAACGTACAGCTCGCCCACAACACCTACGGGGCACGGCTGAAGGCATCCGTCCAGCACGTCACGCGGGTGTTCGCAACCGGCTTGCCGATAGGCGGCGGCGCGGAACCTTCTAGTAGCGCGCTAACGGTGGCGCACACCGTCGTCTCGGTCGGGCCGTAGGCGTTGATCAGCCGCCGGGCCCGCGACCAGCGCGCCGCCAGCTCGCCAGAGCAAGCCTCGCCAGCCACGACCAGCGTTGCCAGCGCGGGCAGGCCGCCAGGGGACAAGCCGGGGAGCACCGTCGGTGGCAGGGTTGCGTGGGTGATCGCGGCAGTGCGCAACAAGGCTGCCAAAGGAGCGCCGGCGCGTTCGTCAGGTGCCGCGAGCACCAGTGCCGCTCCCGCGCCAAGGGTGCCGACGAGCTCCCAGACGGCCGCGTCGAAGGTCAAGGCGGCGAACTGCAGGACGCGGCTCGTCTCATCAGGGCCGAGCAGGCGGCTCTGGACGTGGGCGAGGTTGGGCAGCCCCGCGTGCGAGACGACAACGCCCTTCGGCGCCCCTGTAGAGCCTGAGGTGTAGATGAGGTATGCGGGGTGGCCGGGGCGCAGCGCGGTGCGACGGTCGGCGTCGGTCGGCGGTCCGGCGGGCAGCTCTGCCAGCGTGGCGATGATCGCCGGGTCGTCG
>JAEULG010000297.1 GCA_016793875.1 Rhodospirillales bacterium
GCAGGAAGGCGTGGAACTTCATCCGATGCAGGCGCTGCCGGCTCTCCTGGGTTATCGCCGAGACGCTGGCACAGACGATGATATTGGCGAAGATCCCCCAGCCGGCCGAATGGATGGTCAGCGGCCAGCGTCCCCAAGGCAGTATTGCCCCGAACAGCAACTGGCCGATCGAATCCGTCATGGCGACGGTGATCAGCCCGGTGGCGAGGCCCCAGGTGGCGCCGGCCCGGGTGATCCAGGGGATGTAACAGATGCCCGCGAGCGGCACCCACATCTGGAGGCCGAAAGCCACGGCAAGCCCCCCCAACAGCACCAGTGCATCACGCGAGTAGGTTGCCACCAGCAGGGCACAGACGACGATGAACGCGACGCCGAGCCGCCCGAACAGCATCTGCGTCACGTGCGTTGCGCTCGGATTGAGGTAGCGCTTGTACAGATCACGGGTAAGGATGCCGGCCGCGGTGGACATGTAGGCGGCTCCGGTCGACTGCATCGCCGCCAGCGCACACACCGCCAGCAGCCCAACCAGCCAGGGCATGCTGTCACCGATGAGGTTGAAGTAATGGGGGACGAGCGCGTCGGGGCTGTGCGCCACCGTGGCCGGAAGTAGCGTTGGATCGATGGCAAGCCCGGCGGCGTTGACCAGCGGATTGGCCCCAAGGAAGTGCGCCGACATGCCCTGGATGGCGGTAAAGAAGACCAGGGTGCCGCCGATCCACGCCGCCGAGGCCCACACCGCCTGCGGCGCGAACGGTGCGGGATTGGCGTTGGAAAAGGCCCACATCGTAAAGGCGGGTGCCGCCTGGATGCCCATCAGCGCCGACATGTAGGTAAGGATCATCACCCCGGTCCACATTCCCCCGACCGGCGCCTCCTTGCCGACGCCGGCGGTCCACTGGATCACGCCCGGCACCGCGAAATAGGCGTTGTAGTCGCCGCCGCTGAGGGCGGCCCCCCGCGTCGTGCCCCACAAGCCAACGTTGCTTTGCGCCAGCCGCGACATCGCCTCGTTCAACGCTGTCCAGCCGCCGACCGCATTGAGGGCGATCAGGCCAACGATGACGATGCCGATCCACAGAAGGAGGCATTGCACCGTATCGACGTAGGCGACGGCGCGCAGCCCGCCTGAGGCGACGTAGATCAGAACCACCAGCGAGAGAACCCACATGCCGAAGTTCACGTCGACGAGGCCGTTCGGATAGGCGGGAGTAGCGGTAAGCACGTTGAACAGATAGCCAGAGGCACCGAGCTGCACGCCGAGATAAGGGATGGAGTAGAACAACGCGACCATGACGCAGAGGATGCGAATGGCGTCACCCTGGAAGTAGTCTGCGAACATCTCGCCGGGCGTGACGTAGCCGTAGCGCTTGCCGAGCACCCACTGGCGCTTGAGGAAGATTACCCCGGTAAACGGGATGGTAATCGCGTAGAACGAGGCATAGGCATATTGGAAGCCGTCGCGGTAGACGAGCCCCGGGTGGCCCATGAACGTCCAGCCGGAGTAGGATGTCGCTGTCGCAGCCAGGACGAACACCCACAGCGACAACTTGCGGCCGGCGATGAAATAGTCTGAGGCGGTGCGCGCCAGCCGCGCGCCGCGAATCCCCCAAAAAATGCAGTAACCCCAGTACAGGAGGACGAAGATGAACAGCCAGACAACCTTGGGTGTCAAGGATGACCCTCCTCACTCTCACCCCGGGCGCCGGCCTGGACCGTCTGCGCAGGCCGACGACTACAGCCAGCGGTCCGCCGACGGCCTCCGTCGCCATCGCCACTGCTGCTTGACCGGCGCGCGCCGGTCCGGATTCTGCGCAGCCGAGAGGTCAGAAATTCGTCTTCCCTGCGATCGCTCTGATCGGCCTTACGCCGTCGCTTCCCTGCGGGAACTTCGCACCGCTGCTGGCTGATGCCGGGTTGTCGCCCCGGTCGTTTCGGCTGCACGCTTGCTCTGCCGATAAACCCATAGCATCTTCGTGGGCATGGCACAACAGCCAGACGAAATCCGGAGGGGCCTCCACCCGCGCCTATCATCGACGCGTCAATTCGGCAACGTCGCAGCACGGGGGCGCTCCTGTGCAAGGCAGCATCAGCCGCATCGGCGCAGATGCCGGAAAATCTTTTGCGAACTCGCCCGCGGTCTGGGCTTCTGCTTGGCGCACTGCCGCCAGCGTTGTCCGGTAGTGCTGCCGCTTCCACGGATATTCTTGATATTACTGCTAGGGGATAGGCCGAGGTGACCAAGGACGCGCCGCTGGGATCACGAACCGCCGTCTTCGGCCTGCTGGTCCGTGACGTCGGCCGCCCTCTTGGTTCGGCACTGGCCGTTCGCGCCGGCAGGCCGTGCGAACAGGCCGTCGCGGCGATCCGCGCCGCCGGCGCGGGCGTTGCGGCGTGCGTCTTTGTCATCGATGCCGGCGGTCGGCCGGTCGGCATCATCACCCCCGGCGACATCGTGAGGCGGATCGCCTTCCGGGTCCCGCCGGAAATCCCGGTCGAGGCGGTGATGACCGCCCCGGTGCTCACGGTGACCCGCCGCGATTATCTTTATGGGGCGATATCGGCGATGCGCCGGCACGCTCTCCGACAGCTGCCGATTGTTGATCGCGATGGCCGCCTCGCCGGCGTGCTGCTGCTGGACGAGGCCCTCGCCGCCATAGCGCCGGCCCTGCTGCGGCAGATCGAGCGGCTCGGCGGCGGTGATGCGCCGGAAGGTCTCAAGGGGGTCAAGGCCGCGCAGATCGAGCTGGCGGAAGAGCTGTTGGCCGAGGAACTGCCGGCGACCGAAGTACAGCAGCTGCTGACCCACATCAACAACAACCTCTACTGCCGGGCGGGAGAAGCAGCGCTGCAGTCGATGGCGGAGGAGGGTTGGGGCGCACCGCCGGTCAATGCCGCCACCATCGTCATGGGCTCAGGCGGGCGCGGCGAGAACTACCTGCTCCCCGACCAGGACAACGGCTTTATTATTGCTGCCTACCCAGATGAGGCCCACAGCCGCATCGATGCCTTTTTCCGCGAGGTGGCGGCGCGGCTGTGCCGCGACCTCAACGAAGTTGGCATTCCCTATTGCAACGGCTACTGCATGGCGGTCAATCCATTGTGGCGCAAGACCTTGCCGCAGTGGATCGCACAGATCGGGGCCTGGACGCGACGCGGCAGTACCGTCGCCGTCCGCCTTGCGGATATCTTCTTCGACTTCCAGGCGGTGTGGGGCGAGCGGCAGCTGGCGCGCGAACTGCGGACCGCGGTCACCGGGCTCGTCCGTGACAATCGCGGCTTCCTGCGCCAGATGTACCAGGACAAGCTGGAGCGTGGCAGTGCGCTTGGCCTGTTCGGTGGCTTCGTCATCGAGCGGGAAAAGCGCGAATACCGCGGGCAGGTAAATCTGAAGTACAGCGGAACGCTGCCGCTGGTCAGCAGTATCCGTCTGATGGCGCTGCGCGAAGGCATCGAGGAGACGTCGACTCTCGCCCGCATCGCCGCGCTCGCCGACCGCGGCGTGCTCGACGAGACCGAGCGGGGCGAGCTGTCCCATGCGTTCGGTGTGGTAACCGACGTGCTGCTCCGCTGGCAACTCGCCGACTGGCGGGCCGGCCGGCGGTTCTCGTACTTTATCGATCCGGACGCCCTGCCGAAGGTGCGTCGCAAGGCGCTGCTGGGAGCGCTGAAGGCGATCCACGCCATGCGCAAGCGCGCCCACCTGGAGTTCACGGCGCACGTGTTCTGAAGCGCTGGCTCGGCAGTGGCCTCCCGATTGCATGAGATGGCGCGCCGAAAGCAGAGGCCCGCCGCATGCGCAGATCCCGACAGACCAAAATCATCGCGACCATCGGTCCCGTCAGCGGATCGGACGAGGTGCTGGAAAACCTGTTCTATGCCGGAGCGGACGTCTTCCGCTTAAATTTCAGTCATGGCAGCCACGAGGAGCACGCCGCACAGCTCCGGCGGGTCAGGGCACTGGAGCAACGCGTCGGCCGCCCCATCGGCGTCCTCGCTGATCTGCAGGGACCGAAGCTGCGCGTTGGCCGCTTTGCCGACACCAAGGTCAGCCTGGAGGCTGGCAAGCCGTTCCGCCTTGACCTGTCGGCGGAACCCGGCTGCGTCGAACGGGTGCAATTGCCGCATCCCGAGATCTTCGCCGCGCTTCATACCGGTGCCCAGCTGCTGTTGGACGACGGCCGCCTCTGCCTCAGCGTGACGGCGTGCGGCCCCGATTTTGCCGATACCAAGGTCGTCACCAGTGGGGTGCTCTCCAACAACAAGGGCGTCAACCTGCCCGACGTCGTGCTCGATGTTTCGCCGCTCACCGAGAAGGATCGGCGCGATCTGGAGTTTGCGCTCGACATCGGCATCAGCCTCGTTGCGTTGTCGTTTGTTCAGCGGCCGGAGGACGTCGAGGAGGCCAAGAGCCTGATCGCTGGGCGGGCCCACCTGATCTCCAAGCTGGAGAAGCCGTCGGCCATCGACGAGTTGGAGGAAATCATCGAGCTGACCGATGCGGTGATGGTCGCCCGCGGCGATCTCGGCGTCGAACTGCCACCGGAGACGGTCCCGGCCATCCAGAAGCAGATCATCCGCAGCAGCCGGCAGGCCGGCAAGCCGGTGATCGTCGCGACGCAGATGCTGGATTCGATGATTACCGCACCGACACCGACGCGTGCCGAGGCTTCGGACGTGGCAAATGCCGTCTACGAGGGCGCCGACGCCGTCATGCTGTCGGGCGAGACGGCGATGGGGAAGTATCCCGTGCAGGCGGTCAGGATGATGGAGCGGATCATCAGGCACTCCGAATCCGATCCGGCCTACCCGGAATTGCTGAACGCCGGCCAAGCCAAGCCGAAGCGGACGACCGCCGATACCATCACCGAGTCGGCAAGCCGGGCGTCGCTCTCCTTGCCGACCGCCGCTATCGTCACCTTCACCAGCTCCGGGGCAACCGCACTGCGGGCGGCACGGCGGCGACCGCCGGTTCCCATCCTCGCCCTGACCCCGTCGCTGCGCGTCGCCCGCGACCTCGCGGGCGTCTGGGGCATCCACGCGGTCGAGGTGGCGGTCATGGACGACCACATGGACATGGAAGCGCTGGCGGTCAGGGTCGCGACGGGGGAGAACTTCGCGACGCGCGGTGATCATCTCGTCATCACCGCCGGGCTGCCGCTGCGGACGATGGGCCCGACCAACGTGATGCGACTCGTCCAGGTCGAGGCCGGCACAACCGCCGGCGTCTGAAGCAGGCTGGCGCTGTCCGGGCATAGTACGGGTCTGCGGTGATCCCGGGTTCTAACTGCGCTCGGCCGCCTTTTTCGCTGCATCCAGCCGGCCGCGATAGTCTCGCCCGCCTTCTCGCCGATCGCCATG
>JAEULG010000024.1 GCA_016793875.1 Rhodospirillales bacterium
GCGGTCAGCGCCGCTCAGAGCAGAAGTCCGAACACGAAGATCGGCATGGTGATGATCAGCGCGGTGATGCAGTAGCCCATGATGTCGCGGACGCCGAGACCGGCGATGGCCAGCGCCGGCAATGCCCAGAACGGTTGCGCCATGTTCATCCAAGCCTCGCCATAGGCAATCGCCATCGCCGCCTTCCCCAGATCGACGCCCAGTGCCTGTGCCGCCGGCATGACGAACGGTCCCTGCACCACCCAGTGTCCGCCCCCGGACGGAACCGCGAAGTTGATCAGCGCCGAAGAGAAAAAGGCGAGGATGGGGAACGTGTCCTTGGTCGCGATCTCGACGAACCAGTTGGTGATCAGCCCGCCGAGGCCCGAGTTCTCCATCATGACCTGGATGCCGGCGTAGAACGGAAACTGGATGATGATGGCTGCGGTGCCGCGCGCCGCGTTGGAGATGGCGCGGGCGTAGGCCATGGGCGTCCGGTGCAGGATCAGCCCGGCGATCACCATGACCATGTTCACGGTGTTGATGTTGATGTTCAGGCCATTTTTGCTGAAGTAGAGGAACAGGTAGACGATGCCCATCGCCGCAACGATGAACGACAGCACGGAGCTTTCCTCGATCCGCTCCGCCGGGCTCGCTCCCGGGCGCAGCGGGCGGCGCGTCGACGGCTCGGGGGCGAGCAGGGCTGGGTCGATGGCGATCACGTCCTTCGGCGCGGGGTGCATGAACCGGCACACGAAGGGCAGCACCAGGATCAGCGCCAGGGTGATGACGATGTTGTAGGTGGTGAACAGGGTATCGGTGATCGGGATGAGGCCGACGGTCTTCTCCATCGGGTTGCCCTTGGTGGCGGCGACCAGCGGCACCGAGCCGGAGAAGCCGCCGTGCCAGGTCATGAAGCCGATGTAGGCCGACGCGATCAGCAGTCGGTAGTCGGCCTTTGGAATGCGGCGGGAGACCTCGCGGGCGAACATGGCCCCGACCACCAGACCGAAGCCCCAGTTCAGCACGCAGGCGATGGCGGACGCGAAGGCGACCAGCATCACCCCCTGCTGTGGTGTCTTCGCCAGCGAGGCCAGCCGGCTCATCGCCCGGTGCACCGGCTCGGAGGCGGCGAGCGCGTGTCCGGTGACCAGGATCAGCGCCATCTGCATGGTGAAGGCCAGCAGGTTCCAGAAGCCGTTGCCCCACATCGAGACCATGTCGAGGGGGCTCGTCGGCGTCAGCAGAACGCCGAGGGCGAAGGTGAGCAGGGTCAACAGAATCGCAAAAATCAAGGGGTCCGGCAGATAGCGCCCGACCAATCGGCTCATGCCTCGCGATAGCGGCCCGATGGGATCCCATCGCGTCCGCGGCGTGCCGGGATTCTCGTCTGGGGATTGCATGGGTCCTCCCGGACGGCGCTGTTTGTCGGGTTGTGCGGGTTGCGTGGCGGCCGTCTTCGTCAACGCCGAACCCGCCGAAGACCGGGCGAAGCGGAGGCTAGCGGGCCGTCCAGCCGCCTTCGATCGGGATAGCGGCGCCGGTGATCGACTTCCCGGCATCGGACGCAAGGAACACGGCAAGCGCCGCACATTCCTCGACGGTGACGAACTCGCGGGTGGGCTGCGGAGCGAGCAGCACCTCGCGGACTACCCGTTCCGCCGGGATGCCGTGCGAGCGCGCCTGGTCTTCGATCTGCTTTTCGACCAGCGGCGTCCACACGTATCCCGGGCAGATGGCGTTGCAGGTGATGCCTTTTTCGGCGGTCTCCAGGGCGGTGACCTTGGTCAGCCCGACCATGCCGTGCTTCGCCGCGACGTATGCCGACTTGAACGGTGAGGCGACGAGGGCGTGCGCTGAGGCGATATTGATGATGCGGCCCCAGCCGCGCTGTTTCATCGCCGGCAGCACCGCCTTGGTGCAGTGGAAGACGGAGGTGAGGTTGGTGGCCAGCACCAGGTCCCAGGCTGCCGTGGAGAATTCCTCGATGGGAGAGACGTGCTGGACGCCGGCATTGTTGACGAGGATATCGACCGGACCGAGGTCGCGGCTGGCGCCGGCCATCATCGTCTCGATGTCGCTCACCTTGCTCATGTCGGCGCGATGGAAGATCACCTCGCTCCCGGTGGCGGCGGCCATTTCGGCGCGGAGCGACTCCGTTTCCTCGGTCTGGCGGCGGCCGTTGAGGACGACGCGGCAGCCCTGCATCGCCAGTGCGCGGGCGATGCCGAGGCCGATGCCGCTGGTGGAGCCGGTAACGACAGCAACCTTGCCGCTCAGCATGATCTCTCCTCCCATCGGTGCGGGCTTTGTTGCTTGAGGTCGCGCCGGCATGGCGGCGGTTTGCCAGCGACGCGAGCAAGCCCTGCAAGTAAGAGGTCTTATCACTTGTCCAACAGGGTCGTCAAAGCAGGCAACGCCACCCATGCCGCGGCGATGCCACTCCCGGCACCGAGCACGCTTTTGCCGGCTTTCGCACACCGAGGCAGTTTGGTCAGGCCAACTGCACTATCATCCGTCTATGCTTGGCCGGGTGGGCAGGCCGGTTGCCGCGAACCAGTGGTTGTAACGCTGATCAGCGGCTCACGCGGCAGCGCATTTCGGGATTGCCGTACCCCCAGCCGATCAACGCCTCGCCTTGATGCTCCCACAGCGTCTCGTTGCGCCCCTGGTACTTCGCGCCGCTGGCGGCGGGCTGCTGGAACATCACTGCTGTCTGGCCGCCGAACCCGGCGATCGCGGTCGGCGGCTCCGTCTGGAAATAGGTAGCGGTCACCCGCTTGCCCGCCCGGCCTTCACACAAATAAACGGCATGGCCGGTCGCCGGAACCAGCGCGTAAGCCGCTTGCAGTTCGGCGATGCGCAGGACATACGCCTGCTCGACGCAGCCGCGCTTGTCGGCGCTCTTCCAGCAGTCGTCCCGGCCTTTGATCCAGCCGCGCTGTTCGGCCTTCAGCTCCGAGAGCTTCGAACCGCTCGCCTTGGCCGTGGCAGCGGCGTAGACCGCCGCCATCTTCCGATCCAGCGCTGCCAGCCCGTCGTCACTGCAGACCAGTCCCGGCATACTGCCCGCTTCGACCTTGCCGCAGTCGAACGAGGGCTCCGCGGCACGGGCGGCCGGCAACCCGGGCGACAGCCCAAGTCCCAGTCCCAGTACGCATGCCGCCGCTGCTCCCGCGTGAGGCAGCTTCATGATCCATTCCTTCTGCCTGCCCGGCACAGTTCGGCCACTCTCTGAGGACGAAGGGGCCCGCAGTCCGGGTCCGGATAACGTATGAGCGGATCCTCAATTGGCGGTGAAGCGCAACTCAGCCAGGGTGCTCCCAGTTGCCGCGTCGACCACAGTGACACGCCAGCTTCCGGCCATCGAGTTGGTGATGCGCAGTCCCGAATAGGTCCGCCATGCCGCGGACTTCGCCGGGAGCTGGCGCTCCTGTACGACGCGGCCGTTCAGCTCCCAGCGATGAACCACGGTGCGTCCGCTCAGCCCACGAAGCTCCGTGAATAGATAGATGCGCTGTTCGCCGCGACTGACCTGGAGGGGCAGCGTCAGCGGCGGGCCCGGCTCAAGTCCCTCCATGCGCGCTGTCAGCTGCATGCGCGCGACATTGCCGGTCGGCGCGGCGACGGCCGTGGGCGGCCGTGCGGCGATAGCCGGCGGTGGGGCTGGCTTCGCCGGGGGGGTGCTGGGGGCGGCTTGAGGTCGATCCTCAGCCGGCAGCGCCACGCTGGCCGTCGGCGGTGGGGCTGGCCTTGGCGCCGGAGCTTCCGGCGGCGTCGGCCGCGGTGGTGGGCTTTCCGCCCGAACCGCCGGCGGCACCGCAGGCGGGACGGCAGCCGCCGCTGCGGCTGGGCTGCCCGGGGCAGGCCATGGACCGGTCGGCGAGGCGTCAGAACGTCCTGCCTGTTCGGCTGGTCCGTCTGGCCTTCCCGCCGGCTTTAGCCGCGACAATCCGGCGGGAAGGGTCGGCGGCGCCGGGTCAGGACCGTACGCATTGGCGACCTTACCCATGGCAGGAGGGGCAGCAGCGTCCGTGTTGACGGTATCCCGCCATAGGACGACGACCGCGACAAGGGCAATAGCCGCAAGAGCAGTGCCGGCTACGATCGTTCGTTTGCTCACTAGGAGATCCCGCTCTGTCTTTTTCTTATCGTCCGGATCAGATCAGCGTACCCGCTTTACCCGATGATGACGATAGCAGGCTTCGCCCTGAACTGCCCGACCGGGGCAGGCATGACGGAAGTCCACGGGGTAAACCTTGCGTGCGCTTATGGCGAAAGCGGGGCCTTCGCTTGCCGGCAGGGACCAAGGGGCTCGGCGGCTCGACGGTAGCGCGCCGGGGTTGGCCTGCAGGCTCATGATCCGGTCCGGCTACCGTGGGCGCCGGCGCCAATCCTTGACCCTGGCATTTTGGCCGATAGGTTTGGGGAAGCGATGAGCGTGTAGGATGGCGCAATGACAGCAAAGAGCAGCCGCATCGACAACGTCGACCCGCCCCGCTCGGTCAGGGTGTGGGATGTGCCAACCAGACTGTTCCACTGGTCGCTTGTGCTGCTGGTCGCCACCAGCCTCTACACCGGCAACGTCGGCGGCCTGCGCGAGATGGACCTGCACAAGCTGTCAGGCTATGCGATCCTGGCACTGGTGCTGTTCCGGCTGGTCTGGGGGGTTGTCGGCAGCCCGCGCTCGCGCTTTTCCGACTTCGTTCGCGGCCCTGGAGCGGTGATCGGCTACGCCCGCTCGCTGCTCAGCAAGGCGCACCGCGGCGTCGTCGGGCACAACCCGATGGGCGGCTGGTCGGTGATGGCGATGCTGGCGAGCCTGTCACTGCAGGCGATCACCGGCCTCTTCTCCCGCGACGACATCCTGACCGAAGGACCCCTGGTCCGCTACGTCTCCAAGGAGACGAGCCGGACGCTCAGCGCGATCCACGACATCAACGCAACCGTCCTTTATGTGCTGATTGGCCTCCATCTGGCAGCGGTGCTGGGCTATCTGATCTTTCGCAAGGATAACCTGATCCGGCCGATGCTGACCGGCCGCAAGACCGTCGCCGCGGCGGAGGGCGGGCACCAGGACGAGCCGTTCGCCCGCGCCTGGGTTGCGGGGATCATCCTGGCGGCGGCGGCTGGCGCCGTCTGGCTGGTGGTCAGCCGCTGAAAGACGGTCGCCAGCATCGCGCCGGTTATGTCAGTCCTTCTTCCGGAAGTCGTCGTGGCATCCCTTGCAGGCCTTGGCGAGGTCGCTGACCGGTGCTGCGAGATCGCGCGGCTGGCCATCGGCAGCCTTGGCAAGGGCGGCCGCGGCAGTCTGGAAGGTGGTCACCGCCTGCTGGAACTTCTCCGGCTGCTCCCAGATCGCCGGCAGCGCCTCCGTCTTGCCGGTGCGCGAGTCGGACGGGAAGATGTGTCCCACCATCTTTGAGAGCGGCTCGATGGCACGCGCGTGCACGGCCGCATCCTCGGTGAACGGGACATTCCCCTTCACGATCGCCACCAGTGCCGTGGTATGGCCGCCGATCGATTCCATGACGGAATTCCGGTAGTCGATGAGGTTCTGGTCGGCTTGGGCCGCAACAGGGACCAGGGCGAGGGTCGCAGCGGCAAGGACGTGGGGCAGGCGGAAGACCATTGAATTCACCTCTTGGTTCGCGTCACTGCCGCGACAGTTTACCGCAGGGGTGGAGTCGGCGGGCGCCGCGGCAGCGCCAGTCTATCGATCGGGCCAGCGATCGCTTATTCTCTGCCTCAGAAACCGACCGGCGTCCAGCAACGCGCCGAGGAGAGGCTAACGAATGAAACATATCCGTTCCCTGTGTGTGCTGTGCGGCTCGCGCGAAGGGTTCGATCCCGTGCATCGGGAAGCGGCGAGCCGGTTGGGCAAGCTGATCGTCGAACGGGATATGCGGCTGGTCTACGGGGCGGGCTCGATCGGTCTCATGGGGGTCATTGCCGACGCGGTGTTGTCCGCGGGCGGGGAGGTGGTCGGCGTCATCCCCGACTTCCTCATCCGCTACGAAGTCGGCCACCGCCAGCTCACCAATCTCGTCGTCACCGACAGCATGCACGACCGAAAGCGGCTGATGTTCGAGATGGCGGATGCCTTCGTCGTCCTGCCGGGCGGCCTCGGAACCCTCGACGAGACGTTCGAGCTGATCACCTGGCGGCAGCTGCGGCTGCATGATTCGCCGATCGTCATCTTCGATGTTGCCGGCTACTGGAAGCCGCTGCTGAAGCTGATCGATGCCGTGGTTGCGACCGGGTTCGCCGATCCGGCGACCACGGATCTGTTCGCCGTCGCCCGTTCGCCGGAGGAAGTGCTGCAGCGGCTGGCGGAAGCGGCGCAGCCCAAGGAACAGGTGCTCACCAGCCACCTCTAGTCCGCAAGTCCGCAGCTGACGGCCCTCCTTGGTGTGTTTCGGTGAGATCTGGATGAGCGTCCTGTTCGACATATCGATCATTGTCCTGCTGATCCTGCTCAACGGCTTCTTCGCGATGTCCGAACTGGCACTCGTGTCCTCGCGGCGGGCCCGGCTGAAGCAGTTCGTCGAGCAAGGCCGCAACGGCGCGGCGACCGCGCTGCGGCTTGCCGACGATCCCGGCCGCTTCCTCTCCGCCGTGCAGATCGGCATCACCCTGATCGGCATTCTCGCCGGTGCCTTCAGCGGCGCGACGCTGGCGAAGGCCCTGGCCGGCTGGCTGGCAACGTTTCCAGCGATTGCCGGCTTCGCCGAAACCCTGGCGTTCCTGGCGGTGGTTGTCGTCATCACCTACTTCTCGCTGATCCTGGGCGAACTCGTGCCCAAGCGGATCGCCCTGGCCGATGCCGAAGCGGTGGCGGTGCGGGTGGCACCGCCGATGACGCTGCTGTCCAGGGTGGCTGCACCGGCGGTGTGGCTGCTGCGCATCTCGAGCGAGGCGGTGCTGCGGATCCTCGGTCTTTCCGGTGACCGCCAGACGACGGTCACCGAGGAGGAAGTCAAGGCGATGGTCGAGGAGGGGGCCGACGCCGGCGTCTTCGAGGCCTCCGAGCGGGACATGATCGATGGCGTGTTGCGGCTGGCCGACCGGCCGGTCAGCGCGATCATGACGCCGCGCATCGACGTCGTCTGGCTCGACCTTGCCGCCGACCTCGAGCAGATTCGCAGTCGCATTTCCGGCAGCGGCCACTCGCGCTTCCCCGTCGGCAACGGCGATATCGATGCGATCGAGGGCGTCGTCCATGCCAAGGACCTGCTGGAAGGGATGATGGCCGGCAAGCCGCTCGATCCGCGGGCGTGCGTGCACGAGGCGCTGTTCGTGCATGAGAGCACCACGGTGCTCAAGATGCTGGAGCTGTTTCGCAGCTCGCGCGTTCACATGGCACTGCTGGTCGACGAATACGGCAGCTTCGAAGGCATCATCACCCCGACCGACATTCTTGCCGCCATCGCCGGCGCGTTTCCGGAAGACGAGGCGGAGGCCGAGCCGGTGGCGGTGCAACGCGAGGACGGCTCGTGGCTGATCGACGGCCGGGCCGACATCAGCCACGTGGAACGGATCATCGAGCGGCGCGGTATGCAGGCGGAGGGTGACTATCACACGCTCGCCGGATTCGTGCTGTGGGAGCTTGGCCACGTGCCGCAGATCGGCGAGCGGCTGGATTGGCAGGGCCTGCGCTTCGAGGTGATCGACATGGATGGCCGGCGCATCGACCGCGTGCTGGTCAGCCCGACTCCTGCCGCAGCAGCCGGCACCCCGCCGCCGGCGTGACCGAAGCGCGGTCCGCCGCGGACGTCTCTCGCGGAACGCAGGTGAATTGAACGGTGCGGTTCGCTCCGCTCACCGGCACCCTACGCCGCCGCAAGTGCCGTAGGGTGTGCTGAGCGGAAGCGAAGCGCACCACAACCCCGGTGTTTCGCCGGTTCAGGCGGTCTGATAGATCGCCGGACGGTAGCGCGGCTCCGGTATCGGCCGCCCCAGCTCGCGGGCAGCCGCCAGCCACGCCTCCTTGGCGATCATCGCCTCCCGCAACGCCTCTTCCGGCGTCCCGCCGAACGCCGAGCACAGGGCAAGGTCGGGGATGTCGGCGATCCAGCCGCCGTCCTCGTCGCTGTAGAAGAGGTTGATGTGATAGTCCGCCATTTTCACCGAACGAGCGCCAACCCGTACTTCTCGACCAGTCCCAAGATCTGGCGGATTTGATAGGGCTTCGCTTCCCCATTATGGATCTGCAGGTTTATCAGCTCCGGGATGTCGGGGTGAGCATAGGTATAGTGACTACCATTAATGCGGGTCAGCCTGAAGCCCAAAGCTTCCACAAGCTGCTGAATGTCGCGAAAGCTTACATTTTGAACCGCGCCCCGGCTCAGGCGCTCCAGCAAACGCGACGGCTTCACAGTGATGGTCCTTATACATATGGTACGTACCTTTTCATAAAACACACATGATATAGTGTAGTCAACGCGAACGTGCCGTCTTACGAGAATCGTTCGGGTCCGGTTCTACGGGCGTTTGCGGCGGCCGGCCTTGGAGGCGCTGCGGGTCGCCGGCTTCTTCTCCGCCTTCGCTCGTGGGCGCGCCGCATCCGTCCGCGCTCCCGCCGCCATCCCTGGCTTGTCCAGGCCCAGGTCGTGCGCTTCCAGGCGGCGGATTTCGTCGCGGAAGCGGGCGGCGTCCGGCGGCGCCGAGGTCGACGGTGACATAGTCGGCCTCGTAGACGCTCTGGAGGACGTCGGCGATGCCCTTGCGCACGCTCTCCGGGGTGATGCCATGCGTCTCGTTGTAGGCCCGCTGCTTCTCCCGCCGCCGCTCGGTCTCGGCCAGCGCGTAGCGCAGGCTCTCGGTCTCGTGGTCGGCGTAGAGGATCACCCGGCCGCCGACGTTGCGCGCCGCCCGGCCGATGGTCTGCACGCTCGCCGCTCTGAGCGGCGCGCAACGTCCCCAACATTACGCATATGTATGTGGCCAGCGGGATATTTGCCTGCAAGCACAAGCCGCTGTTGCGGGAAGGGTTTTGCTGAGCTCCGGCCCGAACGGGTGTGAAACGGACCGGGCTGCGCCTCCGTAACAAGTCGCTGCCCGCGGGCCGGCAGGCCTTCGGGCAGCGGGGCAGGCAGAAAAGGGCTGAGCGCTCCGGGCGCTGCTACGCCGGCCCCTCCGCCGCCAGTTCCGCCGCATGGCGAGTAAAATAGAGGGCTGCCTTTGCCGCGATCAGATTGCCAAGCGCAACGGCGCCCTTCTCTCGAAGCCTTCAACGGCGTCGATCCGCCGACTACGCGGCCCGCTCGCTGGCCCCGCCGGCGTCAAGGCTCTCGGCGCCCGCGAGCGCCCGCTCGGCATCAAACATGTAGTCGCGGGTCAGCGGCACGGCGTCGATCCGGCGGGTGAGCTGCACCTGGAAGACCGCCTGGTCGAGCCAACGGAAGGCCACCTCGCTGCCCGCAAGGTAGAACTCCCACATCCGGCAGAACCGTTCGTCGTAGAGGTGCACCGCCCGCTCGCGGTTGGCGAGGAAGCGCTGCCGCCAGTGGCGCAGGGTCTGCGCGTAGTGCAGCCGCAGCACCTCGATGTCGGTGATCCACAGCCGCGCGCGTTCGATGGCGGGCGTCAACTCGGAGAGCGCCGGCAC
>JAEULG010000026.1 GCA_016793875.1 Rhodospirillales bacterium
CCGCGAGCGGGTCGGTGACGGCCGGGTGGTGTGCGGCCTGTCCGGCGGCGTCGACTCCTCGGTCGCCGCGGTCCTGCTGCACGAGGCGATCGGCGAGCAGCTCACCTGCATCTTCGTCGATACCGGCCTGCTGCGGCAGGGCGAGGCGGACGAGGTGGTCGCGGTGTTCCGCGGCCACTACAACATCCCGCTGGTGCACGTCGATGCCGGCGAGCGCTTCCTTGCCGCCCTTGCTGGCGTCGCCGATCCTGAGCGCAAGCGCAAGATCATCGGTGCGACGTTCATCGATGTCTTCGACGAGGAGGCGCAGCGGGCGGGCGGCGCCGACTTCCTGGCGCAGGGAACGCTCTATCCCGACGTCATCGAGTCGGTCTCGTTCCACGGCGGCCCCAGCGTCACCATCAAGTCGCACCACAACGTCGGCGGACTGCCGGAGCGGATGAAGCTGGCGCTGGTCGAGCCGCTGCGCGAGCTGTTCAAGGACGAGGTACGGGCGCTGGGGCGCGAACTCGGCCTGCCGGACCGGCTGCTGCGCCGCCATCCGTTCCCCGGGCCCGGCCTTGCCGTCCGCATCCTGGGATCGGTCGATCGGGAGAAGGCGGACCTGCTGCGGCGGGCCGATGCCATCTTCCTCGAGGAGATCGAAGCTGGGGGTCTTTACGACGCCATCTGGCAGGCGTTCGCCGTGCTGCTGCCGGTGCGCACTGTCGGCGTCATGGGTGATGCGCGGACCTACGATGCCGTCTGCGCGCTGCGGGCGGTGACGTCCACCGACGGCATGACCGCCGACAGCTACCCGTTCGATCACGCCTTCCTCGCCCGCGTCGCCGCCCGCATCGTCAACGAGGTGCGCGGCCTCGGCCGCGTCGTCTACGACGTCACCTCAAAACCCCCCGGCACCATCGAGTGGGAGTGAACGGGGCCCCCGCAAGGCGATCGCTTGGGGGGATGACATCACCGCGTCCGCGCGATCAGCGCCAGGGCGGCGGCCGGGTTCTTCGCCTTGTGGCCGCTGATGACATAGAGAAAGACGTCGCGCGGCGGTGACGGCGACGGGCCGGCAACATACTCGAGGCCGTCCGGGGCTTCGCCGGATGCCCAGGTCCTGGCCCGGCTGGCCCAGAGATCGAGCGCTTCGGCCGGATAGCCCGCTTCTTCGTCGTCCCGAGTGCCCATGATGCGGGCATAGATGAAGGGTGCGGTCGGATCGGCGATCTGCGGATAGCCGCTGTCGCCAGCGATGGCGACGGCGACGCCGTGGGAACGCGCCATCGCGATCAGGTCGGGTGAGCGGAAGCTGTCGTGGCGCACTTCGACGACGTGGCGCAGCGCGCGGCCGCCGGCGGACTTGGGAAGCAGGTTCAGAAACGCCGCGAAATCCGCCGGATCGAACTTCTTGGTGGCCATGAACTGCCAGTTGATCGGGCCGAGCTTGTCCTTCAGTTCCAGCACGCCGCTGGCGAAAAAACGTTCGATCGACTCGCCGGCGTCGCCGAGGACCCTGCGATTGGTCGCAAAGCGGGGCGCCTTCAGCGAGAACACGAAGTCATCCGGCGTCTCGTCATGCCACTTGGCGAAGCTTTGCGGCTTCTGTGATCCGTAATAGGTGCCATTGATCTCGATCGAGGTCAGCTGGCGGCTGGCATAGCCGAGCTCGCGCTTCTGCGGCAGCTTCTCCGGATAGAAGCTGCCGCGCCAGGGCTCGTAGGTCCAGCCGCCGACCCCGATTCTGATCTTTCCCGCATGCGTGCCGATCGCGGTCTCTCCTGCCGGTTCAGACGTCGAGGGTATCGGCGACGAAGCGGGCGTGCTCGCAGATCAGTGCGAAGCGCAGTTCCGGGCGCCGGCCCATCAGCGTTTCGACCCGCTCGCGGGTCGCGCGGCGGCCGGAATCGGCGTCGGCATCGCTGTCGTCGCCGGGTATGACAACGCGCAGCAACGCGCGGGTGCGCGGGTCCATCGTCGTCGCCTTGAGCTGCGCCGCTGGCATCTCGCCGAGACCCTTGAAGCGGCTGACGTCGACCTGCCCGCGCCCGGCGAAGGCGCTTGCCATCAGCGCCTCTTTGTGGGCGTCATCGCGGGCATAGAGGGTGAGCGGGCCCCGCGACAGGCGGTAGAGCGGCGGAACGGCAAGGTAGAGGTGGCCGCCGTCGATCAGGCGGGGGATCTCGCGGTAGAAGAAGGTGATCAGCAGCGAGGCGATGTGGGCACCGTCGACGTCGGCATCGGTCATGATGATGACCTTGTCGTAACGCAGCGCCGCCTCGTCGTAGCCTGCCGCCGCGCCGCAGCCCAGCGCCTCCACCAGGTCGCGCAACTCCTGATTGCCGCGCAGCTTCTCGGCCGAGGCACTCGCGACGTTGAGGATCTTGCCGCGCAGCGGCAGCACCGCCTGGGTTTCGCGGTCGCGGGCCTGCTTGGCTGAGCCGCCGGCGGAATCGCCCTCGACCAGGAACAGCTCGGTCCCGGCGGCGGCCTCGCGGGTGCAATCGGTGAGCTTGCCGGGGAGCCGCAGCTTGCGCGTCGCGGACGCCCGCTTCACCTGCTTGTCCTGGCGTCGGCGCAGCCGCTGCTCGGCGCGCTCGACGACGTGGGCGAGCAGGGCGCTGGCCTGCGCCGGTGCATCGCCGAGCCAGTGATCGAAGTGATCGCGCACCGTCGCCTCGACCAGCTTCGTCGCCTCCGGCGAAACCAGCTTCTCCTTGGTCTGCCCCTGGAACTGCGGATCGCGAAGGAACAAGGACAGCATGACGAAGGCACCGGCGATCACGTCTTCCGGCAGCAGCTTCTCCGCATCCCGGCTGCGGATCCGCTCGCCGTAGGCCTTCAGCCCGCGGGTCAGCGCGGCGCGGAAGCCGGCCTCGTGGGTGCCGCCCTGCGGGGTCGGCACGGTGTTGCAGTAGGCGGTGAGGCTGCCGTCCTCATCGAGGGGCCAGGCGACCGCCCACTCGATGCGGCCAGCCCCGCCGGCCAGCTTCGCCTCGCCCTGGAACGGCTCGGCAGTCAGCGTCGCCCGGCCATCGAGGGCGGAGCGCAGGTAGTCGGAGACGCCGCCGGGGAAGTGCAGCACCGCTTCCGCCGGGACCTCGGGATCGCCTTTCACCAGCTCCGCCGGGCACGACCAGCGGATCTCCATGCCGCGGAACAGGTAGGCCTTCGAGCGTGCCATCCGGTACAGCAGCTCCGGGCGGAAGCGGGCATCCTCGCCGAAGATCTGCGGGTCGGGCAGGAAGCTGACCGTCGTTCCCCGGCGGTTCTGCACCGCCCCGCCGCCGCGCAGCGGCTCCTGGGGGATGCCGCGGGCGTAGGTCTGCGTCCACAGCATCCGCTCGCGGGCGACCTCGACGCTCAGCCGCTCGGCCAGCGCGTTCACCACCGACAGGCCGACGCCATGCAGGCCGCCGGAAGTGGCGTAGGCGCCGCTGCCGAACTTGCCGCCCGAGTGCAGCGTCGTCAGGATCACCTCCAGCGCCGAGCGATCGGGGAACTTGGGGTGGGGATCAACCGGGATGCCACGGCCGTTGTCGCGGACGGTGACGATACCGTCGGCGGCAAGGTGGAGTTCGATCCGGGTGGCGTGTCCGGCCACCGCCTCGTCCACGGCGTTGTCGAGCAACTCGGCGACGAGGTGGTGCAGGGCGCGCTCGTCGGTGCCGCCGATGTACATGGCCGGCCGCCGCCGCACCGGCTCCAGCCCTTCCAGCACCTCAATGGCACTGGCGGTATACTCGGTGGTTGTTGGCTCGGCGCGGGAAAAGAGATCGTCGTCCACGGGCGGCTTCCGTCAACCGCGACCGGAGATGGTTGCAGGGGCGTTGAGGCAGTCGCGCAGGCCGCTGGCGATGGCGAAGGCGATGCGCCGCTTGGTCGCCGGCTCGCGCAGCCCGAGTTCGTCATGTTTGTTGACGATAATCCCTGCCTCTACCAGGACCGCCGGCGAGGATGCCGTCTTCAGCACCACCAGATCGTCGAAGTAGTAAACGCCGTTGATCTTGTCGGCCAGAGGACGGTTCTCACCTTTGATCGGCTCGGCATGATGCAGCGACGGGGTCTGTCCCGCCATGCGCATCGCCTCGCCGATCGCCTGGGCGCAGGCAAGGCTCTTCTTCAGGTGCTGGTTCTTGCGAGAGACGAACAGCGAATAGCCGGAGAACCGATCGGTCCATTTCTGCTTCTCCTCACCGACGATCCAGGTCTGCAGGTACTGCGGCTGTACCGAATCGTGGTGGATCGAGAGGAAGAAGTCGGCGCCGGCGGCCGCCTTGGTGCGGTCGGTCAAGCCGGTCATGTCGCCCTGCTCGCCGATCAGCTGGGTCCGGAAGCCATAGAGATGCAGCGCCCGGTCTACGGCCGCGGCCAGTTCGCGGTTGAATTCGAACTCCGGGCGGCCGCGAGCGCTGGTCGACCCGGGCTTGGCGAGGGAATGGCCCACATCGATGGCGATCAACGGCGCCTCCGGAGCGGCGGCGAGCGCGCCGGCTGACAGAACACCGAGGAATACCCCCGCCGTGAGGCGCGCTAGGACCATGGAGTTGAACCTGCAGTTTGGGGCCGAGCGGCCAGACCTTCGGGCCCGGGCGCTTTCGCGTCACGACCCGGCGGGTTGCAGCTCGGCAAGGGGGTCAGTCTCGACAAGCAGGGCGACCTGATCATAGACATCGGCGAATTCGCCGAGCTTTTCCGCCAGCTCGTCGGTGGTGCCGGCCATCGTCCGGAACATGATGGCAGCCTCGCGCAGCAGCTTCGCCGCCAGATCGGCATGCGTCCTCATCAGCCGTTCCTTCCCTGTTGCGCCTGCGGGGGCAGCGATTGGCGGGATTGGTACACATCTTGGCGTCGCGATGCCAGCGACATCACCTCCGATCAGCGCGCGATCGAAGGTCCGCTTGCCGGCGCGAAGACCCGCAGCGCCCGGGGGACAACCCGGAAGACGGCTGGCGTCCGTCCGCGCATTTCTCCGTCCACATTGACGGGCAACGGCCGGTCGGTATCGAGCTGGATCTCCCGGCCCTGCAGAGAGACGATGTTGGGGACCGGCCGGTGAAGACCCCAGCGCAGGATCGGTAGCAGTACCAGCAGCCGCCAATCGCGGATCTCGGGCAGGGCGTAGAGGTCGAGCCGGCCGTCATCGATGGCCGCGTCGTCGACGATGGTCATGCCGCCGCCGTAGTAGCGGCCGTTGCCGATGGCGACCTGCATCGAGCTCAGTTCGGTCGTCAATCCATCGCAGGTAATTCGTGCGGAGAACGACCGCTGCCGGTGGATCGCTTCCCAGGAGCAGGCAATGTAGCCGAGGATGCCCCAGCGTTGCTTGCGGCGGCGGGTCAGCCGCCGGGCAATGCCGACGCTGAGGCCGACGCTGGCAACATTGAAGAAGTGGGTTGGCGGGCTTCCCTGGCGCTCGATCCGGCCAACGTCGATGCGCCGGGTGTGCCCGGCGGCGATGATCCGGCAGGCCGCCTGGGTGTCGACCGGGATGCCGAGGGTGCGGGCGAGGTCGTTGGCGTTGCCCATCGGGACGATGCCGAGCGGCAGGCCGGTCTCCAGGACAGCGTCGAGGGCATGGCTGAGGGTGCCGTCGCCGCCGCCGAGGACGATCATGTCGCAACCGGCGGCGCCGTCGCGGATCAGCTGCGGAATGCGGCTGGGCTCGGGCGGAATCGCCGGCTGCGCGTCGATGCCGGCTTCGTTCAGCGAGCGGACACCATCGTCGAGGCGCCGGCGGGCGCGGGTCCCCCGCTGGTTGACCAGCAGCAGCGCTTTGCGCGGACCCCATCCCGCCGACGACCATTCGGAGCCGTCGTCGCGCGGGCTCACCGCGGCGCTCCGGCGAAGGCGGCCACCTCATCGCCCGCAAGGACGCCCGCGATCACGTCGCAGGCTCGCTCGATGTCGTCGTCGCCGATCTCGAGGTGCACCACTGCACGGACGCCAGCCTTGCCCGCCGGTAGCAGGTGGACGCCGCGGGCGAAGCAGGCATCGACGAACGCCGCTGCCGACAGCCGCCGCAGGCGGAAGCGGACGATGTTGGTTTCCACGGCGGCGGCATCGATCGCGACATCCGGGATCGATGCCAGCCGCGCCGCCATGCGGTGCGCGCGGGCGTGGTCGTTTGCGAGCCGTTCCCGGTGGTGATCGAGCGCCCACAGGGCGCCGGCGGCGACGATGCCGCCTTGCCGGATGCCGCCGCCGAACAGCGCCTTGAACCTTCGCGCGCGGCTCACGAACGCCTGCGAGCCGGCGAGGGCGGAGCCGACCGGCGCCCCGAGGCCCTTGGAGAAGCAGACGCTCACGCTATCGAACGGCTCTGACCATACCGACTCGGCAACGCTGGTGGCGACGGCGGCGTTCCACAGCCGGGCGCCATCGAGGTGGACGGCGAGGCCGGCGGAGCGCGCCGCGGCGGCGACCTCGCGCAGCGTCTCCAGTGGCCAGACGGCGCCGCCGCCGAGGTTATGGGTGTTCTCCAGGCAGAGCAGCTTCGTCGGCGGCTGGACCGCGGGCAGGAAGGGGTGCGGCGTTCGAATTGCCGCACGGACGTCGTCCGCGGTGAAGACGCCGTTGCGGCCGGGCAGCGGCCGGATGGTCAGCCCGGACAGGGCGGCGGGCGCACCCCGCTCCAGGACCGCAATGTGGGCGCCGACGTCAGCGAGAACCTCGTCGCCGGCCTCGGTATGCGTCCGCAACGCCACCTGGTTGGTCATCGTGCCGGACACCATGAAGACGGCGTCCTCCTTGCCGAGCAACTCGGCAGTCCGCTGCTCCAGCGCCCGGATGGTCGGATCATCGCCGTAGACGTCATCGCCCACCGGCGCATCCGCCATCGCCTGCCGCATCGCCGGTGTCGGCCGGGTCACCGTATCGCTGCGCAGATCGATCATGGGCCGGACTCCATCTGCCGCTCCCTCGGGAGCAACGCCGGGACCGCTCAGGACTTGCCCGGGATGGCCGTCGCCGGAACCGGCTCCGGCGGGCCTTCTGCTTTCCGAGCGGTCTCGTACATCAGATATAGGATGCCGACGATGGCGCAGGCGGCGACGATCAGCCGCCATGTGGATGGCAGCGGCAGTGTCGGCGGCCCCTCGTCCTTGGGCAGGTGCGCGGGCTCAGGCGGTTCCTGCATTGCTTCCCTCCTCGGGCCGGCCAGCCCGATGGTCAGGGCCGGCAAGCGGGCCGGGCAGCGGCCATGACCGGGGTCTGCGGCCGGAATTCCGCCCTCAGGCGGGTGCCGGCCGCTACCTCACCAGCACCTGCTGGGCTTCGCGCAGCTGGGTGCGCAGCCGCAGCAGCAGGAAGCCCTGGCTGGCCAGATGGCTCGGAACGAATTGGCTGGAGGTGCTGCCGTTGAGCACGACCCAGACCCGCTGCTCGGCCGCATCGCTACCGCTGCTTAGCACCTGGTTCCACACCGTTCCCATGTTGCGTTCGGCCAGCACCTGCCGGAAGTCCTCACCCAGCGCCGTCAGCAGCATATAATACGCGAACAGACGCCCCTTGTTCTGGTAGAAGATGTCGTCGGCGGAGGTGCTGATCGGAAAGCCGGACCGTTCGGTGAGGTGTTCATCGATAACCGCCGATGCCGAGCCAAGGTCGCTGATGAACCTCTCCAGCGTCTCGATCAGGTTGTCGGCGCGGACATCGAAGGTAGCGGTGCCGGCGGCGACGCGCTGGTTGTAGGCGCGCAGGGCCTTCACCGCGGCCCGGTACTGGCTCTCCGAAGTAGCGGTTGGCGCCAGCGACGCGCTGAAGTTGAACATCCAGACATCGCCCGGGTATTTCAGCAGGCCGGCGGCGCGGTCTACGTCCGGATCGACGGCGGACGTGCCGCGCGAGCGGGCGAGCTGCTCGGTCAGCGCGGTGCCGAAGCGGCTGACGGCATAGAGGATGCCCATCTGGTAGTTAGGCATGTTGTCGAGCATGGAGCCGGGCAGGAAGAACGGATCATTGGCCGTCCAGCGGTGGGTATCGACCTCGCGCTCCACCAGCGCCGCCGCCATATCGACCGAGCGGCTGCCGCCGGGGATCGGGTTCGGCGGGACAAAGGACGTGTCGTCGTCGATGGTGTGAATCCACACTGCACCGATCAGATAGTAAAGGACGACGAGAAGGAAGAGGACACCGAGGATGCGCAGGTAGGTCCGCCCCGAGCCCATCAGGCGCACCCGGTCGACAACGCGGTCCTTCGTCTCGGTCAGGCTGGCCATGTCAACTCCCTGGCTGGCATTCGCACGATCGATCCGGACGGAGACCGTTCGCCGGGTTGTCGGCAATCACCAGCGGCAAGTCAACAGGAACGGGGCGCGCAGGTTCCGCGCGGCGCCGCCGTTCAGCGCTGGACGACGACGCGGTGGAGATCTTCGACCCGCGGCTGCCAACCGGCCCGGTGCAGTTCGGGATCGGTGTGCTCTTCCTCGGGCCAGCCGATGCAGAGGTAGGCGACCAGCGACCACGCGTCCGGTACCGAAAGGATCGAGCGTACTTCTGCCGGATCGAGGATGGACACCCAGCCGACGCCGACACCGTGTGCCCGTGCTGCCAGCCACAGCGTCTGCACCGCTCCCACCACCGACCATGTCAGCGTCTCCGGCATGGTCCGCCGGCCCAGACCACCTCCCAGCCCTGTCGCGCTGTCGGCGAAGACGGCGAGATGGACGGGTGCCTGATCGAGTCCCGCCAGCTTCAGGCGCGCATAAAGAGCGGCGCGCTCACCCTCGTATGTGGCGAGCGCGGCCTGATTGCAGGTCACGAAGCTGGCCCGGACGCCCGCACGGCGATGGGCATCATCGACTTTGACGAACCGCCACGGCTGGCTGTTGCCGACGGAAGGCGACAGCAGCGCCAGCCGGATCAGGCGATCGAGCAGCCCCGGGTCCAGCGGCTCGCTGCGGAAGCGGCGGACGTCCCGCCGCCAGCGGCAGAGCTGCTCGAGCTGGGCGTGAAAGGCGGCATCGAACCGCGGCGGGCGCTCGATCGGGGCGGGTTGGGTCATTGCAACCGGCCACTCTAGCGGCGGCGGCCATCCGTGCAAGCCTCGCGGCGTCCGTCGCCAGCGCGGTTCACCGACCGTGGCGGGGAGCGCGCCGGCCAAATGGGAGGGCGGCCGGACGGCGTTGACACGCGCGGGGGGGCGACCTACGAGTGGGCCGTTGAGCTGCTGTTGCCCGCTCCCGGCCGGCGGCGGCAATGCCGGCAGATCCTGCCGGGTGGTCCAGCCTCGGCCAGCGGGAACGTTGCAATGTGGCTCCGCGACCCTGTCATCGGCACGGCCCGCTCGTTCCGTCCCAACATCTGGGACCTCGCCCTGCTGCCGCCGGCCTTCGCACTGATAGCGCTGCTGGCGTGGGCCGGAACGCAGATGCACGTTCCTTACGATATCGGCGCGCCGATCCCGCTGTCCCTCGATCCCTCCCATCTGCCGGAGTATCTGCTGCGCAGCGCGCTGCGCATGCTGGTAGCGCTGCTCCTGTCGCTGGCGTTCACCCTCTCCTACGCGCCGCTGGCGGCCAAGGTCCCCGCCCTCGGCCGGGTGATGATCCCGTTTCTCGACATCCTGCAGTCGATCCCGATCCTCGGCTTCCTGTCGATCACCGTCACCGGCTTCATCGCGCTGTTTCCCGGCAACCTGCTCGGGGTGGAATGCGCCGCCATCTTCGCTGTCTTTACCTCCCAGGCGTGGAACATGGCGTTCTCGCTCTACGCGTCGCTGCGCACCGTGCCGAGCGACCTGCGGGAAGCCGCGGCGATGTTCCACCTCTCCGGCTGGAGCCGCTTCTGGCGCCTGGAGCTGCCGTTCGCGGCGCCGAACCTGATCTGGAACATGATGATGTCGGTCTCCGGCGGCTGGTTCTTCGTCGTCGCCTCGGAGGCGATCTCGGTTTCCGGGCAGACGATCATGCTGCCGGGAATCGGCTCCTACATTGCGCTTGCCATCCAGCAGCGGGACATGGTGGCGATCGGCTGGGCGATCCTCGCGGTCTTCATCGCCATCCTGATCTATGACCAGCTCTTCTTCCGCCCGCTCGTCGCCTGGGCTGAGAAGTTCAAGTCCGACCCCGGGGACGAGGCTCCGAATTCCTGGGTGCTGACGCTGATGCAGCGGGCGCGGCTGGCACGGGCGGTGGCGGCGACCTGCAGCGCGCTGTGGGGGTGGCTGACCGACCGGCTGCGCCGCCCGTGGCAGCGACCATCGGGCCTTGCCCGGCGGTATCGCTGGCCACGGATGCCATCCTGGGGACGGGCCTTGTGGAACACCGGGCTGATGATCGGGCTGCTCGTCGCCGTACCCGCCTTCGGCGCTCTCATCCAGACGGAGATCGGCATCGCCGAGGTCGGCCGGGTCCTGATCTACGGCTGCGCAACGGCACTGCGGGTTGTCGTCCTCATCCTGCTGGCATCGCTGGTATGGGTCCCCATCGGCGTGTGGATCGGCCTGCGGCCCAAGCTCACCCAGCAAGTGCAGCCGGTGGCCCAGTTCCTCGCCGCGTTTCCCGCCAACCTGCTGTTTCCCGTCGTCGTCGTGTTGATCGTCACCTTCGATCTCAACGTCGATGTCTGGACCAGCCCGCTGATGGTGCTCGGCACCCAGTGGTACATCCTGTTCAACGTCATCGCCGGCGCTTCGTCGCTGCCGTCCGACCTGCGCGATGCCGCCGGCAACCTCGGCGTCCGCGGGCTGCTGCGCTGGCGGCGCTTCATCCTGCCGGGCATCTTTCCGGCCTACCTGACCGGCGCGATCACCGCGTCGGGCGGCTCGTGGAACGCCTCGATCGTCGCCGAGATGGTGAGCTGGGGAAAGACGACGCTGGTGGCGACGGGGCTCGGGGCCTATATCGCCCAGGCGACTGCCGCCGGCGACTTCCCGCGGGTGGCCCTCGGGATCGCCGTGATGTGCCTGTTCGTGATGCTGTTCAACCGGTTCGTCTGGCGCCGGCTGTATGACGTGGCGGCGGAGCGGCTGAATGCCGGTTGAGAACGTCCCCCTGGCCGAGGTCCCAATGCTCCACCTCGCCGGCGTCCGCAAAGGCTTCCGCACCCCCGACGGCAGCGAGCGCACCGTGCTCGAGGGTGTCGACTTCCGCCTCGCCGAGGGCGAGATCGTCTCGCTGCTCGGCCGCTCGGGATCGGGCAAGTCCACGCTGCTGCGCATCATGGCGGGGCTGGTGCGGCCGGACGGCGGCGAGCTGTTCTACCGTGGCGCGCCCATCCGCGGCCCGGTGCGGGGCATTTCGATGGTGTTCCAGAGCTTCGCGCTGTTTCCGTGGCTGACGGTTCAGGGCAACGTCGAGCTTGGCCTCGAAGCGCTGGGCATGCGCCGCGCAGAGCGCGAGCAGAAGGCGGCTGCCGCCATCGAGATGATCGGGCTCGACGGCTTCGAGGGCGCCTATCCCAAGGAGCTGTCGGGGGGGATGCGCCAGCGTGTCGGTTTCGCCCGGGCGCTGGTCATGGACCCGGACGTCCTGCTGATGGACGAGGCATTTTCCGCCCTCGACGTACTGACTGCCGAGACCCTCCGCTCCGACCTGCTGGAGCTGTGGGAGGAGAAGCGGATCGCGACCAGGGGCATTCTCGTTGTCTCCCACAATATCGAGGAGGCGGTGGTCATGGCGGATCGGGTGCTGGTCTTCTCCAGCGATCCGGGGCGCGTCCGCGCCGAGATTCCGGTCGGCCTGGAGCATCCCCGCGACCCTGATGCGCCGGCCTTCCGGCAGATCGTCGACGAGGTCTACGGCCTGATGACCACCTCGGCCCGCGCCGTCGGTGGGGCAGTGGAGCCGCTCGGCATCGGCTACCGCCTGCCGGACACCCCGTCCAGCCGGATGGTCGAGCTGCTGGAGACGGTGGCCGACCGGCCGTTCGAAGGGCGCGCCGACCTGCCGGCGCTGGCCGAGGAGACCGAGCTTTCCGACGATGCCCTGTTCCATCTGTTCGAAGGCCTGAAGGTGCTGGGGTTCGCCCGCATCGCCGCCGGCGATTTCTTCCTTACCCGCGCCGGGTTCGCGCTGGTCGAGGCCGAGCCGGCGCAGCGCAAGCGCATTTTCGCCGAGCACCTGCTGCGCAGCATTCCGCTCGCCGCGCACATCCGCCGTGTGCTGGACGAGCGCAGGGATCACCGTGCCCCGGAAGACCGGTTTCTGCAGGAGCTGCAGGACTATCTGACCGCGGATGAGTCGCAGCGGGTCCTGGAGACGATCATCGGCTGGGGCCGCTATGCCGAGATCTTCGACTACGATTACAACTCAGGGATGCTGATGATTCCGGAAGAGGAGGAGCCGCAACCTCTTGCCGACGGACCGCCGGCTGAAGCGCACGGCTGAAAGCCCCGGCGGAGGCTGCTTCCGGCGCAAGCGGCGGTGCGTGGGCCGGTCAGCCGACCGCGGCGAGCAGGCCCTCGAACATCGCCCGGCCATCGATGCCGCCGAGCTGCGGATCGGCGAGGCGCTCGGGATGCGGCATCATTCCCAGCACCCGGCCGCGCTCATCGACGATGCCGGCGATACCGGCGAGCGAGCCGTTGGGGTTGGCGGCTGCATCGACGGCGCCATCAACATCGCAGTAGCGGAAGGCGACGCGGCCCTCGCCCTCTAGCCGTGCATGCGTCTCGGCGTCGGTGAAGTAGTTGCCCTCGTTGTGGGCGATCGGCAGGCGGACCACCTGGCCGGCGCGGTAGGCGCGGGTGAACGGCGTTCCCTCGGTCTCGACCCGCAGGAAGACGTCCTTGCAGACGAAGCGCAGGCCGGCGTTGCGCAGCAGTGCTCCCGGCAGCAGTCCCGCCTCGGTCAGCACCTGGAAGCCGTTGCAGATGCCAAGGACCGGCACACCGGCGAGGGCCCGCTCGCGCACCGCCCGCATCACCGGCGAGTGGGCGGCAATCGCTCCGCAGCGCAGGTAGTCGCCGTAGGAGAAACCGCCGGGGACAACGATCAGGTCGAGAGCGGGGAGCGCGCTCTCGCGGTGCCAGATCATCGCCGGGGCACGACCGCTGACCTGCTGCAGCGCCAGGGCTACGTCACGGTCGCAGTTGGACCCGGGAAAGACGATGACGGCGGCTCTCATTCGGCGATATCGATCGTGTAGTCTTCGATGACGGTGTTGGCGAGCAGCTGGCGGCACATGGCATCGAGCGCAGCGCGAGCCTGCTCGCGGCTGCTGCCGTCGGCAAGATCGACCTCGATGTACTTGCCCTGGCGTACCTGCTCCACCCCGCCGAAGCCGAGGGCCGCCAGCGAGTGTTGCACCGCCTTGCCCTGCGGGTCGAGAACCCCCGGCTTCAGGGTTACGTGCACCTTTGCCTTCAGCACGCCCATTGTTCCTTCCGCCCCGGCTTCATTGCATCGACTCCGGGCCTTTCATGTCGATTGGGCCGCTCTCCGGCAGGATGCCGAGCCGCCGCGCCACCTCCTGGTAGGCATCGGCCAGCTTGCCGAAGTCCTCTTCCGGCCCTTCCAGCTCCAGCCGCCGGTTGGTGCGGATGTCCCAGAGACGGCAGGAGTCCGGGCAGATCTCGTCGGCGAGGACGATGCGCACCTGGTCGTCTTCCCACAGCCGGCCGAATTCGATAGTCAGGTCCATCAGCCGCATGCCGATGCCGAGGAAGAGGCCGCTGAGGAAGTCGTTGATGCGCAGCGACAGCGCCATTACCTCATCGAGGTCTTGCGGCGTCGCCCAGCCGAAGGCGGTGATGTGTTCTTCCGAGACCATCGGATTGTTGAGGTCGTCGGACTTGTAGTAGTACTCGACGATCGAACGCGGCAGCGGCGTTCCCTCGCTCATCCGGAAGATGTCGGCGAACGTGCCGGCGGCGAAGTTGCGGACGACCACCTCGATCGGGATCATCTCGACTTCGCGCACGAGCTGCTCGCGCATGTTGAGCCGGCGAACGAAGTGCGTCGGCACCCCCATCTCGCCCAGGCGCATCATCAGGTATTCGGAGATGCGGTTGTTGAGTACGCCCTTGCCGGTGATCACCCCTTTGCTCTTGACGTTCAGCCCGTTCGATTCGTCCTTGAAGTACTGCACGAGGGTCCCCGGCTCAGGCCCCTCGTAGAGGATCTTGGCCTTGCCTTCGAAGATTTGTCTGCGTCGCGGCATCGTCGCTGTCCTCGGAAACGCGTCACCGCCGTCGGCAGGAGCGCGCGTGATATATCAACTGTGCGCCGTCGATACAATCGTACCACGGTCGGCGCCGGGCGAGCAGCCGGCTCGGGACGTCAGGAGTCCACCGGCATGAAGGGTTGATCGCCCGGCCTTCCGTCGGCGAACAGCCACACCGGGTTGGCGTGTCGATCGGCGGGCAGCGCCATCAGCGAGGCGCAGACGGTGCCAAAGCCCGTGGCCGTCACCACCGTCATCGCTCCTCCCGGACCGGCATCGGCGTCGGCCTCGCGCGAAGCCATCAACCCGATCCACGACCGCCAGTCGTTTTCTTCCGGCCGCGGCGGCGGTGCGGCGGCGAACAGCGGCCGGTAGCGCCGGATGCGGGGCGAGCGGGCGTCGTCGCGGTCGTAGGCGGTGACCATCGATAGTCCCTCGGGTAGCGACTCGACGAAGACTTCGGCGCGTCCGTTTTCGTCGCTGCCGTCGGTGGCGCGGATCCAGAAGGCGTCGCGGGCGTCAGCCAGGACCATGTTGAACGGCCGGAAGGCGAGGGGATCGAGGCTGCGGATGGCGGTTGCGGCATCGCCGGCGCTGCTGGCGGCGAGGGCAAGCAGGGGCAGCTCTCCGCGGCTGCGCCGGCCGGGGGCCGGGCCGAGGGTGTTGATGCGGTTGAGTACCGCGGCGATGACGCCGCGATCATTGCGGGCGAGCCAGGTGCCGCCGCCGGCGACGTCGAGGCCGCCGATGACGTCGGGCTGTGCCGGCCAATGGCGGGCGGGCGGGCGCCACGGCCGCTGCGCCAGTTCGTCCCGGTTGGCCGCCAATAACAGCGGCCACGAATCCGCGGGGCGGCGCAGCACGGTCACCGTACACATAGGCCCTCCACTTCCCCGCCCTGAAGTTGCGCCGCGCGCTCCCGGTTGCACCGCCGGAACGGCAACTCTAGACTTAAACACACAAGGTCGTCGCCGATGACGGCTGCAAGCGGGGCGCCGAGAACCAGAGAATGACCGACAAGTTTCGCGAGATCGAGCAGAGCTACGAGGCCAAGTTCAAGCTGGATGAGGAACTGCGCTTCAAGGTGCGCAGCCGGCGCAACAAGCTGTTCGGGCTATGGGCGGCGGAGCGGCTGGGGCTGGTTGATGGCGAAGCGCTGGCGTACGCGCGCGGCCTGGTCCGTCTGGAACTGGAAATGGCGGGCCACCTCGATGTTGCCGGCAAGGTGATGCAGGACATGGCGGCGATCGGCGCCGGGGCGGCCGAGCTCGATGTGCGCGCGGCGCTGGCAGAGGCGGAAGCGGCGGCGGTGGAGCAGATCGCCGGCGACTACCCGACACCGCTGGGCAACGACCACGTCCAGGTCGGCGGCTGACGCCCAGACTGGCGCCGTCCGTCCGCGTTGTGACACCTCTGATCCGCATTTTTCACCGAAAAGCTGATCCGGCGTCCGGCGCGTTCGGGCCGGACGCCGCTGATCAGGCGGCGCCGAGGACGCGGGAGAAGATGGTGTCCACGTGCGCGGTGTAGGCGCCGAGGTCGAACAGCGCCGCCAGTTCGCCATCGCCAAGCAGGCCGGTGACCTCCGGGTCGGCCTGCAGGCGCTGAAGGAAGCCGCCTTCGCCGTTCCACACCGCCATCGCGTGGTGCTGCACCAGGCGGTAGGCATCCTCCCGGCTCATGCCGGCCTGGGTCAGCGCCAGCAGCACCTTCTGCGAGAACAAAAGGCCGCGCAGCCGTTCGAGATTGGCGCGCATCGCCTCCGGATAGACCAGCAGCTTGTCGACGACGCCGGCCATCCGCGCCAGCGCGAAGTCGAGGGTGACCGTCGCATCGGGGCCGATGAACCGTTCCACCGAGGAATGCGAGATATCGCGCTCGTGCCAGAGGGCGACGTTCTCCAGCGCCGGGACGACGGCGGCGCGGACCATGCGCGCAAGGCCGGTGAGATTCTCGGTGAGGATCGGGTTGCGCTTGTGCGGCATCGCCGACGAGCCCTTCTGCCCCGCGGCGAAGTACTCCTCCGCCTCGCGCACCTCCGTGCGCTGGAGGTGGCGGATCTCGACGGCCAGCCGCTCCAGCGAGCTGGCGAGCACCGCCAGCGTTGCGAAGAACATGGCGTGGCGGTCGCGCGGGATCACCTGGGTCGACACCGGCTCGATAGCGAGGCCGAGTTTCTCCGCGACGTGCCGCTCGACCGCCGGATCGATGGTGGCGAAGGTGCCGACGGCGCCGGAGATGGCGCAGGTGGCGATCTCGCGGCGGGCGGCGGCGAGGCGGTCGCGGTTGCGCTGCCACTCCGCCCAGAACCCCAGCAGCTTCAGCCCGAAGGTCGTCGGCTCGGCGTGGACGCCGTGGCTGCGGCCGATGGTGGGGGTCAGCTTGTGCTCGCGGGCGCGCCGTTCCAGCGCCGCGAGCAGTGCATCGACGTCGGCGAGGAGGATGTCCGCGGCGCGGGCCAGTTGTACCGCAAGGCAGGTGTCGAGCACGTCCGACGACGTCATCCCCTGGTGGACGAAGCGTGCGTCCGGGCCGACGTGCTCGGCGAGGTTCGTCAGGAAGGCGATGACGTCGTGGCGCGTCTCCTGCTCGATCTCATCAATGCGCGCCACCTCGAAGGCGCCCCGTTCCCATACCGCGGCAGCTGCCTCCCTGGGCACCACGCCGAGATCAGCCTGGGCATCGAGGGCATGGGCTTCGATCTCCAGCCAGATACGGAAACGGCTCTCGGGTGTCCAGATGGCCGTCATCTCAGGCCGGCTGTAGCGTGGTATCATCGCTCGTTTCGCCTCGGTCTTCCTGGGTCAGCACCGGCCGGGGAGGGCGAGGGAGCGCGGTGCGTGCGTGCTATAAAGCTGCGGTGAGGTTCCCGGCAAGCGCAGTGCAGAAAAAGGGGAGACCATTGCCTGACGGCAATCATCAAGCCAGCAGCAAGGAAGGTGGAATGCTCGTTGACGTGCCGTTGCTCGACGTTGCGGCACCCGCGGCCGAACAGCTGATGCTGGCGGCCCCAGACCGGCTGGCAACGCTCATCGAAGGGGCCCGCCGCCGCTACGGCAAGGTGGTGATGACGCTGGGCGACCGGGCGACCCTGGCCTGGCTGCGGCGCAGCCGCAGTCCCTGCCTCCCCGAGATCGAGGCCGTGGCCCGCCGGCTTGGCGAGCCTGGTGCGGCGCTGCTCAATATGTCCTACGAGTGGAGCTGCACCGCCGGCATCGCCGCCGCTGCCAGCGGGACCGGGATGCGGCTGCTGCGGACCCTCGACTGGCCGCTGCCCGGTCTGGGGCGCGCCGTCGTGGTTGCCCGCCAGCACGGCGCCGCCGGCGACTACTACAGCGTCACCTGGCCGGGGTACGTCGGCGTGCTGACTGGCATGGCGCCGGGCCGCTTCTGTGCCGCCATCAACCAGCCGCCGCTGCGCAGGGTGAGCCGGTTGCGGCCGCTCGACTGGATCATCGCCCGGCAGCGGCTCTGGCGCAGCCGCGAGTTGCCGCCGTCGCACCTGCTGCGCCGTGTCTTCGACGAGTGCGCGAATTACACCCAGGCACGGCGGATGCTGATCGAGACGCCGCTGTGCGCCCCGGCGTTCTACTCCCTCGCCGGAATCCATCCCGGGGAAGGCTGCGTGATCGAGCGGCGCGAGACTGCCGCCGCTGTCCGGCCGGCGCCCGCGGCCGTCGCCAACCACTGGACCGGCTTTGCCGAGCGCGGCCACGACCGCGGCTACGACAGCCGCGGCCGGCAGCGGGATATGGAATGCGCCCTGCAGGGCGGGGGCGGCGGCGATTTCGCCTGGCTTCAGCCGTTGGTGCTGAATCCCACCACGCGGCTGGCGGTCATCGCCGATGCCGCGCAGTGCGTCCTGATCGTCCAGGGGTGGGAGAGCGACGGCCCGGCGACGCACGTCCTGTCTCTGCCGTCCGCCGCTGCCACGGACGCCTGATCCAGCGGCCCTTTCATTGTGGCGGTGCCGGTGACCGCCGCAGGCGGCCTTCGCCGGTGTGCGCCGCTGCCCGATGCGCCGCGCGCTGAGCTGCGCGGAACGTCATCCCGGTAGGGGCCACGCGGCGCCGGCTTCCCCGGTCGAACGGCCCCCGCCGCAGCCCCCGACCCGTCGGGGACCATCCGCTGGCTCGGCCGCCGCTGTCCACCTCAAGGTGACAGGCCTCAGACTACTTCCCGACGACAATGACTGAGACGCCGCGCCGGCGTCGCCGCATCATTGCCGTCCCGGCATGGCAAAGAGCGGGCGATCGTCACGCGCGAATAACAATACATAAAAAATATATTCATCGTATAGCAGCGCCTATATATTACATAAATATAATGTAATGTAGGCGTGTTTTCGTAGATTAACTGCAACGACGAGTACGTAAACTTACGTCAAGAAAAAAAGTATTGACCAATGTAGATTTAATGGTTTGCGATTCATTAAGATATAACACAAAAAGGTTATCAAACGTTTGGTGGATATATGGGAGGTTGTCATGACTAACAGCCGCAGAACCCTCTTGAAGCGCTCATTGGGTGGGGTCACGGCGGCGGGAATCGGCAGCCTGCTGCCCGAAGGCATGCGCACTGCTGCAGCGGCTGAGCTTGCAGATCCTTCATTACGGAGAAGCTGGGGAATAAATA
>JAEULG010000128.1 GCA_016793875.1 Rhodospirillales bacterium
AATGACTTCCGCGACCGCTTCCGCGGCGAGGACTGGATGGCAGCGGCGGCCTACAACGTGCTGTGGACGGTGCGCGGCATCCCCTGCCTCTACTACGGCGAGGAGATCGCCTTCATGCGCGGCGCGCCGCAGGACGTGATCGGCGAACGTGACACCCTCGACACCACCGGCCGCGCCTACTTCGGCGACCACATCAGCGACGAGCGCATCGGCCAGACGCAGGGCCACCCGCTCTACCGCCACATCAAGCGGCTGAACGCCATTCGCCACGCGGTCCCGGCGCTGCAGAAGGGCCGCACCGACCACTTCGCCGAGTGGGGCTCCGGCATCAGCTTCGCCCGCGACTGGAACGACGGGCAGAGCTATGTCGTCGTCGGCCTTGCCATCGGCTCCGACCAGAACATCACCGTCGGCGGCATCCGCAACGGCCGCTACGTCGATGCCATCACCGGCGGTGTTATCGACGTCGGTGGCGGCTCGATCTCGTTCGGCGTCCGCTCGGTGTCGGCGGGCATCTGGGTGCTCAACGGCCCGGGCAAGATCGGCGAGGACGGCGACTGGCTGCGGTGAACGGCCGCAGGCGCTCGCTTCTGTCCGCCTGCGATGCAATTGCCGTCGTCATCACTGGGACTGCCCTCTCCTCGTCCTGCGGTCGGGGTCGGGCGGACCTGATGAACCTGACCCTGCCGCGTCCGGCTGGCCTTCCCTCGCCTCCGGTTTCGGCCCGGGCAGCGGCAACCCTGGCGCCGGGGCCGGCGTGCCCCTATTCTTCCTGAAGCCATGGTCGCCTTCCTCAACCCCGCCATCTTCATGCCGGCGAAGCGGCCGCCGGTGGCTGGCGGCCGGCGCTTCGAGCTGGCGTCCTCGTACCACCCGGCCGGCGACCAGCCGGCCGCCATCGCCGGGCTCACCACCGCCGTTCAGCAGGGCGAGCGCGACCAGGTGCTGCTCGGGGTCACCGGTTCCGGCAAGACCTTCACCATCGCCAACGTCATCAACGCGGTGCAGCGGCCGGCGCTGGTGCTGGCCCCCAACAAGATCCTGGCGGCGCAGCTCTACGCCGAGATGAAGGGGTTCTTTCCGCAGAACGCCGTCGAGTACTTCGTCAGCTACTACGACTACTACCAGCCGGAAGCCTACGTTCCGCGCACCGATACCTACATCGCCAAGGATTCCTCGATCAACGAGCAGATTGACCGGATGCGGCATGCGGCGACGCGGGCGCTGCTGGAGCGCAACGACGTCATCATCGTCGCCTCGGTCTCCTGCATCTACGGCATCGGTGCGGTCGAAACCTACGCCGAGATGGTGCTGCGGCTGCGCGCCGGCGACCGCCTCGACCGCCGCACCCTGCTGCAGCGGCTGGTCGAGCTGCAGTACAAGCGCAACGACCTCGGCTTCGCCCGCGGCTTCTTCCGCGCGCCGGGCGATGTCGTCGAGGTCTTCCCTTCGCACCTGGAGGACCGCGCCTGGAAGCTGTCGATGTTCGGCGACGAGATCGAGGCGATCTGGGAAGTGGACCCGCTCACCGGCGAGAAGACGGCGACGCTGGACGAGATCACCATCTACCCCAACAGCCACTACGTCACGCCGCGGCCGACGCTTCAGCAGGCGATCCCGCGCATCAAACAGGAACTGCGGGCGCAGGTCGATGTGCTGGTGGCCGGCGGCCGGCTGCTGGAGGCACAGCGGCTGCAGGAACGAACGACCTACGACCTGGAGATGCTGGAGACGGTCGGCTCGTGCAACGGCATCGAGAACTACTCGCGCTACCTTACCGGCCGTAATCCCGGCGAGCCGCCGCCGACCCTGTTCGAATACATCCCCGAGAACGCGCTGCTGGTGGTCGACGAGAGCCACGTCACCGTCCCGCAGCTCGGCGCCATGTACCGCGGCGATTTCCAGCGCAAGTCGACGCTGGCGGAATTCGGCTTCCGGCTGCCGTCATGCATCGACAACCGGCCGCTGAAGTTCGAGGAGTGGGAGCGGATGCGCCCGCAGACCATCTTCGTCTCGGCGACGCCGGGGCCGTGGGAGCTGGAGAAGACCGGCGGCGTCATCATCGAACAGGTGGTTCGGCCCACCGGACTGATCGATCCGCTGTGCATCGTCCGCCCGGTGGAGAAGCAGGTGGACGACCTGATGGCCGAATGCAGGGCGGTCGCGGCGCAGGGCGGCCGGGTGCTGGTGACGACGCTGACCAAGCGAATGGCCGAGGATCTCACCGAATACCTGCACGAGCAGGGCTTGCGCGTCCGCTACATGCACTCCGACGTCGATACCCTGGAGCGCATCGAGATCATCCGCGACCTGCGCCTCGGCGCGTTCGACGTGCTGATCGGCATCAACCTGCTGCGCGAGGGCCTCGATATCCCCGAGTGCATGCTGGTCGCCATCCTCGATGCCGACAAGGAGGGCTATCTGCGCTCGAAGACCTCGTTGGTCCAGACCATCGGCCGGGCGGCGCGTAACGTCGGCGGCCGGGTGATCCTCTATGCCGACCACGAGACCGAGAGCCTGCGCTACGCGCTAGCCGAGACCGAGCGACGGCGGGAGAAGCAGCGGGCCTACAACGAGGCGCACGGCATCACTCCGGAGAGCGTGCGCAAGGGCATCGCCGACGTGCTGCAGAGCGTCTACGAGGCCGACTACGTCACCGTCGATCTCGGCGCGGCGGGGCGCAAGGAAGTGGTCGGCAAGGACCTCAAGGGGGTGATCGCCGAGCTGGAAAAGAAGATGCGCGAGGCCGCCTCGAACCTGGAGTTCGAGGACGCCGCCCGCTTCCGCGACGAAATCCGCCGCCTCGAAGCCCACGACCTGGGGCTCGACAAGCCGGGGATGACGGCGGGAGCGCGGAGCGAGAAGGCTCTGTCAAAAACTGGAGCGGAAGGCAAGCCAGCAGTCCGCAGTCCGTCCCGCCGCAAACGCTCGTAATCTTGTAGTACGCGGAAATGCACGCCCCGTTAGACCCCGCCGATGCGTCGGAGATGCGCCTTCAGCTTGGCGAAAGCCTTTTCGATGGGGTTGAGGCCGGGGCTGTAGGGCGGCAGGACGAGGAAGCAGGCGCCGCACTTTCTGAGGATCGCCTCGGCCTTTGCGCGTTTATGCGCGGCGAGGTTGTCGACGAAGACGGGTCGCCGGCCTCCAGCGTCGGGACGAGCTGGCCGTCAGGCCATCGCAACGCAGGGCGGCGATGAACGTCTGCGTTGGCCAGGGGCCGAACGGGGCCCGCGCCGCCAGCCGCTGGCCGCGTCGCCGCGTCATCTTGGTGGTGTCGGCGCTCTCGTCGAGGAAGACCAGGCGATGCGGTTCCTGGCGCATGCGCGGCAGCAGCTCCCCTCCAGCCAAGCGTGCCGCGAGGCGTCCTGGTCCTTGATGACACCAAGTTTTTACTACAAGATGCGGCTGGGCTATCCATACCGCACGTCAACACTCCTGCTGCACTGTGTCCGTAGTAATTAATGTCGAGCGGGTAGAGGACCCGCACGGCAGCCACTATTTTTATCGCTCACAGCACGTTAGCTGACATCCGAGGGGTCATGGCCAACCGCCTGCGCATTGCCCGCCTCGATCCTCGGCCCTACCATTCCCTTGCTGGCGGTCCCGGCGATGCAGACTTGCATCGCCGGCTCGACGCGCTGATTCGCCGGCATTTGGCCGGCCCCACCGCTTCGCTCCTGGCCGCGCCGGCATCGACGGCCGACGGCCGCTTCGTCGAGTGGTATTCCGATCTCAGCGGCCAGCCGGTGCCGCTGAGGAGCCTGAGCCCGAGCGCGCGACCGGCGGTCGAAGCGCTGCTCGCCAACCGCCTCGGCGCGCTTGCCGCGCTGGCCGAGCGGTTGGAGGCCGCCGACAGCGAGCCCGACCTCGCCCGGGCGCTGCGGCAGGCCCTCTCCTACCCCGGCGAAGAGACCGTTTATGTCGTCGACGGCCAACCGGTACTCACCTTCTGGGGATACCGGCCGCTCGTCGCTGCCGCGGCAGAGCCGGCCGAAGCGACGGCGGCCGCCGCTGCCGGTCCGGCGGCGGCCGCGGCAGCGATGCAAGCCGCAGAGCACGCCGATGGCCGGCGGGACCCGCGCCGCCGGTTTCCCGGCAGGCTGGTCGCCATATCGGGCATCTTCGCCCTCGTGCTGATGGCAGCCGGGCTGTTCGCTGGCGGCTTGATCCGCTGGCCGCCGTGGGGCCCCGACTATGCGGCACTGCTGAAGACGGCGGGGGACGACGAGCGGGCGCTGCACGAGCGCCTCGCCGCGCTGACCGGCGAACTGGAAGACCGCCGCGGCTACTGCGACCTGCAGCGCACCTTGCTCGCAGCCAAGACTGAAGAGGACCGGTTGGCGGGTAGCCTGAGCACTGCGGTCGATGCCCTCGCCGCGGCCCATGAGCTCTGCCCGCTGCGCGCCGCGCTGGCAGCCTCCCAGCGGGAGGGCGGGGATCTGGAGAAGCGGCGGTCCTCGGCTGCCGAGATTCTTGTGGCGCAACTGGAGCGGTGCCGCAAGCAGGCCGAGGCGGAAGCCCGCAAGGCGGCGGACGCGCGCAAGCAGGCTGAGGCCGAGCGCAAGCAGGCTGAGGCCGAGCGCAAGAAGGCAGAAGCCGAGCGCAAGAAGGCCGAGGCGGAGCGGCGCCAGACAGAAAAGGCACAAGCGGCCGCCGAGGCCGCCACCAAGCAGCCACCCGCACCTTCCGATCAGGGCGGCCAACCACCCCCCGCGCCGCCGCAGCGTAGTACGCCGCCGGGGTTGCCGCCCTGCCCCGGCGAGCGAACGCCGGAGGAAGCGCCAGACGCCGCCATCGTCCTCGACGCTTCGGGCAGCATGCGGTTACCGGCGACCGCTTCGCTCGCCGAGATTCAGGGGCTGCTGAGCCAGCTTGGCCCGCTCGGGATGCTTGGCGGCGCCATCTTTGGCCAAGTCGCGGGCGGTCCCACCCGGCTGGAGGCGGCAAAGAAAGGCGTCAACGGCGTCGTCGCCAGCATGCCCGACGACGTTGATGTCGGCCTCGTCACGCTGCGCCGCTGCCCCAGCGCCAACAACGAGGGCTTTTTCAGCAGCGCCGAGCGCAATCGGCTTTACGCTCGGGTCAATGCGTTGTCGCCGATGGAGGGCACGCCGCTGGCACAGGGAATCACGCAGGCCGGCCAAATGATCGATGGGGTAAAGGCGCCAGCGGTGATGGTGGTCATCTCCGACGGCGACGACAGTTGCGGCGGCGATCCCTGCGCCGCGGCGCAGGCACTGCACGAGTCCAAGCCGCTGCTCAAGATCAACGTCGTCGATATCCTCGGCAATGGCACGCTGAGCTGCCTTGCCCGCGCCACCGGCGGCCAAGTGATCAAACCCGGCGATGGCGTCGCCTTCGAAAAGGCGATAAAACAAGCCGCGCAAGACGCTATAAAGCCAGCGCATTGTCACTGACGCCGGGCTTGGACAGATAGCCTGCGCGAAACCGGGGGCCGGAGGATCGATGTCGGGGGCGCTGCTCCGGTCGGGAAGCTTGAGTGACTTTCATTCGCTGGGGGCCGTCGGCAAGCCGGTCTACAGCGCAGCCAGCCAGCTTCGCGCCACCATCCGCCGACGCTACGGGCAGGATATGGCCGACCTGTTCGCGATTCCCAAGCGCCACGACCAGGGCGATGTCATCGATTGGTACGCGCCGCAGCACGGCTCCGTCGTTCCGTGGTCCGCCGCTACTCCGGAGGAGCGGGCGGAGGCGGTCTCCGCTCTTGAGTCCGCCCGCCAGCGCCTGACAGCAGAAAGCGAGACGCTACAGGCCGAGGCCGAGACGTCCGAGCGCAAAGTGTTCGGCCGACTGCTGGCGCAGGCCACTCACATCCCCGGCGAGGACCACATCTATCTTGTCGATGGCCGTCCGGTGATTACCTTCTGGGGCTTTCACCCACTGGGAGCGCCGGGTTCCCTCGACGTCATCGGCGGGCTCGGCGGGGGTGCTGCGGCGGCAGCGGCTCTGAATGCCGAGGAGGAGCCGGCTACTGACGGTGCCGCAGCCGACGCCAGCCTGCAGGCGGTCGTGGCTGACCAGCCGCGCCGCCGCGCCTGGTGGTGGTGGCTGCTTCCCCTGCTCTTGCTGCTGTTGCTGCTGCTTCTCCTGTTCGGCCTGAAGAGCTGCGGTGTGCCGGTGCCCTATACGAATTGGCTGCCGGGATTACAGGACGCTCCCACCAGCAGTGTCGTCCCGGAAACCGCACCGCCAGGCCTCAAGCCCTTGCTGGATGCGCAAGGACATCCGGTCGTGCGCGACGACGGCGCATCGCTCTACGTGAATGCTGACGGCCGCACCGTCGCCGTCCTCCCCGACGGCCGGCGGGTGGTGCTCGGCGCCGACGGCCTGCCCGCACCGCAGCAGCCACCGGATGCCGGCATGGCCCCGCCCCCGCCCTCTGGCACTGATCAGCCACCGGGCACGCCGCCCACTGCCGATAAGCAGCCACGGGATGCGGGCAAGCCGCCGGCAGAGGCAACGAAGCCACCGGAGGCCGCTCCGCCGCCAGCACCGAAAGCCCTCGACGACAGCTCTCAGCACCCGCTGGAGACGCCGCCGCAGCCCGGTGCCGCCGGGCAGACGCAGCCCGGTGTACAACCGCCGGGGGTGGCCGAGACGCCGCAGGGCACGCCGCTGAGCATCCCGGAAGCCGCCGTCCGCGCGGGCGATACCAGCTTCCTCAGCGGTGCCTGGCGCTCGATCACCGGCCTGCAGGACAAAGCCGGCAACCCCGTCGATCTGTCCTACGATTTCACCAACGGCCAGGGGCCGGTGACGCTGCGCCGCTCCGTCGGCGGCCAGCAGCAGACGTGCACCGGTCAGGTCGGCTCGACCATGCAGGATGGCCGCCTGACGATCGACCAGACCCAGGTGCGCTGCCCCGACGGCAGCGTCTTCCAGAAATCGAAGGTGGTCTGCACGCCTGGTGCCGACGGCCGCGCCCGCTGCCAGGGTGTCAACGAGAACGGCAGCACCTACGACGTCGATATCGTCAAATGAACACCCGTCACCGCCGCATCGGCGGACGAGAGCGCTGAAACCATGCTGGCGGAGTTGGTCCGGTACTCCGAGCGCGCGGCGCTAATCGAGCGCAGCGGCATCCAGTTCATGGACTTCGGCCTGAATCTGGAGCTACGCAAGGAGGCGCCCGGCGAGTTCGTCCTGAAGGCGAGCCGGAATACCCTCGCCCGCCTCGAATACCAGGAGCGTGAGGGCCGCTTCATCTGCCCCGGCAACCCACCGAGGAATGAGGTCCCGGATCCGAGATATACCGTGGCAGTAGATGATTCGTTCAAACTGCTGCTGGGCTGCTGGCTGCCCGTTCCTTACCTGCGCTCGGAAGGGGAGCGCGGCTTCTGCGGGCCGACCACCTGGGCGCGCGGCCGCATCGTTGCGGTCGCTCCCGGCGAGGACGTGCAGCGGCACAGCCACCGGCTGACGCTGGCCTTCGACAGCAATGTCATGGAAGACGTCGAAGGCCTCGCCTACCTAGCACCGACCCGCGCCGACGTGCAGGCTGGCGCATCATTCCGCTTTTCCCATCGCGCGCACGAAATTGACCGCTTCATCGAGCAGCCGTGGGTCATCGAGTGGCTCGGCCAGATCTATGCTGAGCAAGCAGGCGTGCTGCGCATCGCCCCTGAAGATCTCGAAGCGGAGATACGGGGAAACAAAGCTCACATCGCTCATTACCTGAACTGGATCAGCATTCTCGGCGAGCGGGCGCGACTGCCGGAGATCGTCATCCGCTCCAACGCCCGGGACGACGTCATGGCCGCGATCCCCGTGGATATGGTTCTGGATGTTGGCAACTCGCGCACCTGCGGCATCCTCATCGAAGAGCATCCGCAGCAGGGCCATGGCCTGAAGAATCGCTATGAGCTGGCGCTACGCGACCTCTCCCAGCCGGAACGCGCCTGCGCCGAACCGTTCGAGAGCCGCGTCGAGTTCGCCCAAGTGATCCTCGGCAAGGAGCACTGCGCTGCCAAGAGCGGGCGCAACGACGCCTTCATCTGGCCGACGATAGCCCGCGTCGGCCCGGAAGCCGCTCACCTCGCCAACCGTCGGCGCGGCACCGAGGGCTCGACCGGCCTCTCCAGTCCCAAGCGCTACCTGTGGGACGAGGACCGCTATCAGCTCGGGTGGCGGTTCAACGTCGCGGAATCCCGCGACGAGATCGAGCCGCACGCCACGGGCGCCCCGTTCTCCAATCTGATCAACGATGAGGGCAACGCACTCTACACTATCGAGGACGAAAAGCAGCGGATGCCGGTATTCATGCCGCACTATTCGCGCAGCTCAATGATGACGTTCATGCTGGCCGAGGTGCTCACGCATGCACTGGTGCAGATCAACAGCCCCGGCCAGCGGCTCAAACAGGGCGACCCGGAAAAACCACGGCATCTGCGCTCGATCATCCTGACGGTGCCCCCGTCGATGCCGAAGCCCGAGCGCGACATCTTCGCCGAACGCATGGAACAGGCGATGGTGCTGGTATGGAAGTCACTCGGCTGGCACAGCGAGGACCTCGGCCTCGACGAGATCGGCCGGCTGGCGGCGTGGCCGCCCTTTCCGAAAATCCACTCCGAGTGGGACGAGGCCACTTGCGCCCAGGTCGTGTATCTGTTCAGCGAGTGTCAGGAGCACTTTGCAGGTCGTCCCGAAGATTTCTTCCAGGCGATCCGCCGGCCGGGGCGGTCGCAGCCGGACAGTAAGCGTGTCACCTTCGCGTCCATCGACATTGGCGGAGGGACCACCGACCTTGTCGTCACCGACTACACACTCGATGCCGGCCAGGGAGCCAACGTCTACATTCGCCCGGTGCAGCGCTTCCGCGACGGCTTCAAGCTGGCCGGCGACGATGTCCTGCTGGAAATCGTGCAGAAGGTGGTAATCCCCGACATCGAGACCGCATTGCGCGCCCATGGCATCGTCGACCCGGCGCCACTGCTGTCGCGGCTGATCGGGTCAGAGCCGATCCCGGTGCAGGACGCGGCATTGCGTCAGCAGCTGGCACTACAGATCCTCTATCCTCTCGGCCTGCACATCCTCAAGCTGTACGAACAGTACGATCCGGTGCTCGGGGCGGAGGTGCAGGTACGCGCCATCTCCGAAATGTTGGCGGACCGTGATCCGGCGTCGTCGGCAGTACTGAACTATTTCGCCACCGGCGTCCGACAGGCGCACCCTGGGGCGCGGGACTTCGAGCTGACCGCCGTCCGGGTGGCGCTCGATCTGCACCGGCTGCACCGCTTCTTCCTCGAGGACCAGCTGGAGATCTGTAAGACCATCCAGGCGCTGTGCGAGATCGTCTGGCTTTACGACTGCGATATGCTTCTGCTCAGCGGCCGGCCATCGCGCTTGCCCGGCGTGCAGGCGCTGTTCCGGGCGCTGCTGGCGTTACCGCCGGACCGGATCCTGCCTCTGCACCGCTACCGCGCCGGCACTTGGTACCCCTTCCACAAGGATGGGCGCATCGACGATCCGAAGACGACGGCAGCAGTCGGCGCCATGGTGTGCAAGGTCGGCGGCGAACGCGGCATTCCGAACTTCAACTTCCTGTCCAACGCCTTCCGCGCGTATTCAACGGTGCGCTACATCGGCCTGATGGACCGCAACATGCGAATCAAGGACGACGACGTCTGCTTCAGCAACGTCCGGCTCGACGACGAGGAC
>JAEULG010000136.1 GCA_016793875.1 Rhodospirillales bacterium
GGGAACGATGGCACCGAGGCGATCGTCTCGTGGACGCAATCCGACAACGAGATCGGTTGGACGTCGGAGCCGGCGCGACTGAAGCGGTCGAGGTCGCCAAGCACTCCTTCGATGCGCAGCAGGTCGCGGAAGAGAACGGAGATACCATCGGCCAGCTGATGATGCCGGTCCCGCAACTCCTGGACCGAAAGCTCGATATAGCTGGCAATTTTAGCCCTGCGATCGGGCGGTGCTGCGCCGTCAGCGGCGAATTCGGCCAGCGCGGCGTTCAATCGCTTCACCGGCGTCTCCGTCGCCTTTTCCCGCAGCCGTTCCACCCGGGTCATCGCCGGGGTGAGCTGGTTGCGCAGGTTGTGGAGGACGCCGGAAGCCATATGGGCAATGCCAGACTGGTAGGAGTGATCGACCAGGCGCCGGTGCGCATCGGCAAGGCTCGCCAGCATGCGGTCGAACTCCCGGCTGAGGATGCCGATCTCGTCGCGCCGCTGCAGCGAGATGCGGCGGTCCAGCGCTCCCTGGGCGCCAATTTCGACGACCCGCCCGGTCAGCGTCACCAGCGGCCCGACCAGCAGCCACTGCAGGAGAACGGTGAGAACGGCCATCACCAAGATCGCGGTCAGCGCAACGCCACCGACTGAGGCGATCAGCACCCTCTCGCCGATACGCGAGATATCGCGTTTGACCTTCGCCGATACCAGCAGCAGGGGCTCTCCGCGAAAGTCCCGGATCAGCGCATAGGCGACGAGCTGATTGTCGTCCCTCTCCTCGACGAACTCGGCTTTGCCGGTATCGAGAAGCTGACGAAAGGCGCTGGCCGCGGGCTCGACGAGCCTTGCCACCGGCGTCAGGGAAAACTCGACCTTTATCCGTTCCTGGATGGCTTGCATCAGGCCGTCGTCAATGAAGCGGCCGAACAGAAACGTACCCGCGGACGGGCCTTCGCCGCTGGTCTTGACGATCGGCCGGGCGGCGACGAGCGCCGGACCATCCGGCGTCGAGATGATCCCGCCGATGCGGCTGCTGTCGTCCGGCAGCGTCAGCAGCGCGCCATCATCGAGGCCGCCGAGCGTCCAGTCGACCTGCCGCAAGCTGTCTTCCCGGCGGTCGAACACGGCGGCAAACAGGACATCGCGGGCAAGGTTGTGGACCTCGGCGATATCGAGGTGGAGGTTACGCAGCGTCTCGATCGCCAGGTTGCCGTCAGGATACGTCGGATAGTCGCCTTTCGCGTAGGTATAGCTGTCATCCCAGCTCGAATAGTCCCACAGCGTCTTATCGACGTCTTCCCCTTCCGAGTTGATCGCTTCGATGACGCGCTGGATGTTGTTCGCCGCCGCCTGTTGCTCAAGCTCAAGGAAGGCGGGGAACACCAGGAGCTTGAGGACGAAGAAGTTGGTGAGGGCGGTCACCAGCAGACAGAAGGCGATGACGCTCAGTGTCTTGCTGCGGATGTTCATGGCGCCGGCGCCTCCGGCGACGGGCGACGGGAGCCGCTGCTCAGATGCCGCACGGGCTCCATGCTGAGCATCAGAAGGAGGCCCCGACCGAGAAGGTGACGCGGGGTCCGCACTGGTTCGTTCCGCCGAAGCACTCGCTTCGATCGAGGTCGGTATCGGTGTAGGCGATCCCGAGGGTGATCTTGTCGATGGCCAGCGACACGGCGATGCGCCAGTCCTGGTAGTCGTCGGTACCGTAAATGCCGTTGTGCTCGATCCACTGATGGCCGGTCGTGGCTTCCGCGGAGAGGGTCATCGACCAGATCGGCTGCTGCCACCGGGCACCCCCCATGAGGTAGTGGGCCTGACCCGAACCAGCGAAAAAATCGGGGGAGTACGCGTACTGTCCCTGAAAGCTCAGGTGCTCGTTGAGGGCGTAGCTGAGCTGCAGCGGGACCTCCCAGTAGTCGTAGTTCAGATCCGAGCGTGCTCCCGGATACGCATAATAGAGAGCGCCGAGATCCCAATCCACAGTGCCGATAGTCCCCGAGAAACCAAATTGAGCGTCGATTTCGACGGTGGCCTCACCGCCGTCGTCGAAGTCCACATTGGATCCCCAGAAGCCGATGTACGGCTTTGCCCCGGGCAGGCCGACATCGACGCTGTAGGACAGGCCACCCTGGATAGCTGGATTGTGGTCACTATTGGTAATCCCGCGGAAGATGTAGTCCGAGACGAGGGTGGCCTCGCCGGTGATTTCGCCCGGCACGACGCTTTCGTCCGCCGCCGCCGCGGCAGCTTCCTCGCCCTCGTCGGCGGCCGGCTCTGCCGCGTTGCCTTCGGCCGGCTCGCTTGGCTCGGCGGTCCCACCTTCATCATGCGCCACATCCGCGGCCGCCGCGACGGGTTCGGGAAGGGGTTCTCCGGCAACAGCGGGGCCGCTGAACAACAGGCCCAGCGGCGTGATGGCAAGGAGGAAAGGGCGCCATATTGGCGTCCGGCATGGGCTGCGCTCCACCGTGGCTACCGCTTGCCGGCAGGGCTGGCGGCCAACCCGGGAGAACAGTCCCGCAGGGCCGCCGCTGGAACGCATGTGCATGGCTTGCCAGTCACTCACTTGGGTTGGCGAAGGGTGGTTTATACCAGAAAGTGTAATAGTCGCAGGTAATTTCCTCTCCTTTGCGGATGTCCCGGGTTGCCCAACCGTAGCGCTCGTTCCAGCCGGTATTCGGCTGTTCCGCATGATTCATGAAGCGGGAGTTGTCGACGGAGATTACCATCGTCCGATCCGAGGGCTCGACGTATGCGAAGATGCGCATGAAGCGAGCGAACTCGGCGCCATAGCTCGCGGCTTGTTCCTGGGTCATGACGATATCCACCGCCTCGATAAACTCGTAGATGCGAGTCCCCTGCTTGATGTCCTCACCGGCGAAAACCCCCACGCCGTGGATATCGCTGGGTGCGACATAGTTCTTGACAATCATCATTGGTGCAATATCCGCGAGACTTCTTTCGAACTATCGCCTGAAAAACTCTACGACCGCTTAAGGGGCAGCCGGGGCAAGTCCGTACGCGTCGAGCCGTGATGGTCTGCCCTGATCGGACGGCTTATGGGACAAGGCGGGTCTGGCAGAACCCTCCAGCAGGCGTGCGGATGCATGCGGCAGCTCGCTCGTTCCGCGCGCGGTGGCCGATCCGCTCGCCGCTGCCAGCTGGCCCCGCAGGCGATTGAGGCGAGCCGACAGATCGAGTGCGATCAGCCCCAGCGCTTCCGGATTTTCAGCAACAAGATCGGCGATCATGCTGGCCGGGAAGCGCAACAGAAGCACCGGCGAGCCAGCCCGGAACGAAGCGGCGTGGCGCTCTTCGCCGAACACCGCTCCTTCGCCGAAGGAGGCTGCCCGCCCCAGGGTTTCGACGGTGGCACCGTCCAGCCGAACTTCGACGGTTCCGCTGCGGACGACGTAGATGTGGTGCAGCGCATCGTCGGCCTGGGCGATCCAGTCGCCTTCGCCGGGCGCCAGGGGCTCGGCCAGCCGCACCACCCGGGCAACGTCCTCCAGCGGAATGGCGCGAAACAAGGATGTTGTCTTCAGGAAAAGAACGAGGTCGAGCATTGCTTCGTCTGCCATGGCATCGTCGTCTCCTTGCTCGCTGTCGATCAGTCTTGTCACCAGCAATCGGGCCCACGGGTCATCGGTGACGGCGTCTCGCAAACTGACGGCGGCGCCGGCGGATCCGCCGCCAGCGGTTGCAGCACAACCGCCAGGATCGGCAACGGCTTCCAGCACCGGAACCAGCGGCTGGATGAACCGCTTGGTCGGCAGATTGACGAGCGCCTCGATCGCACCTGACCGGGTTCGCGGTTCGCGAGCGCGGGTGAGCGCGTCGAGCAGCTTGATGTCGCGCGGATTGCCAAGCGCCGACTTGACGGCGAGCGCGCGCCGCGTGATCGCGCGGTTGCTGTCGACGAGCCAGATGGCCATCGCCCGGCGGTGCTCATCGGACACATCGGGGATGCGCTCCAAGGCCTTGAGGGCTTTGAGGTTTGCTCGCGCCCGACGGTACAGCGGCCGCAGGTGATTGCGCAGGAGTTGCTGCGCCCGCCGTGTCTTCATGCCGCCCAGGGCCTGGATCGCGGCTTCCGCCACCTCTGGCCGCTCCGAAAGCAGGTAGGCTTCGGCGATCGGCAGAGCGGCATCGCCCAGCCGCCCGAGAATCCCCGCCGCCGCCCGACGGGTGGCGAGAGAAGAGTGCTCCAGTGCGCGTCCGAGGTCGCTCAGCCGGGCGGGCGTCGGGTCATGGCCGACCGTAGCGGCCGACGCATCGGCATCTCCCTGCCGCGTTCTTGCCGAGCGCCGACGCCGCCCGGGAACAATTGGCACTCCGGACTCGCCGACCGCCGCAAAATCCTCCTCGCGCAGCGCAACCGTGATCTCGGGCGGCAGCGTGGCAACGCCGGCGGCAGCCGGTGATGGCGCCTGGCCGGACGCGTCGACCGCCGGCAATAGTTCCGGTGCGAGCCGCTGCGCGAGATCGATGCCGAAGCCGCGCGCGGTGGCGTCGGGGTGATTGATCAGGCGGCGGATGTCGCCGGCGGAGAACATCCGGCCGCTGCCGGCGCGGGCATACTCGGTCGGGCTGATGGCCCGCAGCCTGAGGCTGCGCAGGAGGCTCGGCAGGAACAGCGATCCGACCAGCGTTGAGACGCCGGCAAAGAGGAGGCCGACGACTATGGCTACGCCGAGGATCACGGACGGACTGGTCGCCTGCTGCAGCCAGAGCAGGGCGCCGGCAGAGACAGCGATGCCGAGGGGGTAGACGAGGCCGTCCACCAGCATGCGCACCTGCGCCAGCACGCGGTAGGGCAGGGCGGCGAAGTTCAGCGTTTTCACCGGCTCGAATACGGCGTTGGACAGAGCGATGACGTTGGCATGGACGAACACCGCCGCCGCGAGGTTGCCGAAGCCGAGGAGCGCGGCAAGGCCGGCGAGCGTCGTTGCTGGAAACACCATGTTGCGGCCGACGGGGCCGGCCCATTCCAGGATCAGCCTGCCGCAGCCGGCCAGCACCAGCAGCTCCACTCCCTGGTGGGCTGCGTACAGCATGGCCATGAAGCCGGAGAGCGCGTCCGGATCGGGGAATTGCTGCTGAAACGCGGTCATCGCCAGGTAGTCCTGCAGGCAGAACAGGGCCGACATCAGCAGCACGCTGGCGGCAAGCGCGGCCGTTACCGGGAATGTGCGGACGACGCCGACCGTCGCCTTCAGGGCCTCGACGATCCCCGGTTCGGCCTCCCCGCCTTCGATGGCTTCGGGGACAGAGCGGAAGTGGCTGAGCCGGCGGTACTGGATGACGCAGGCGGCGAAGAAGGCGGCATCGAGCAGCAGCAGGTCCTCGCCGGCGAAGACCGTGCAAAACGCCGTTGCGAGGAACCCCGCCACGATCCCTCCCAGCCCAAAAGCGCCGGCCAGAAAGGGGGTGTGACGCTTCAACTCGAGCGTCGGCAGGTGCTCTGAGGCAGACAGCCAGAAAAGGCTATCGAAGATGATCTCGAGCGCGTAAGCCGCGACACAGACGGCCAGCGCGGCCCCGGGAACGGAAAGGCCGAGTGCTGCCCGCAGGGCGAGAGCGAGTACCGCCGAGGCGAGCGCCGATGCGGTGCTGATGCCGGCCACCGACCAACGGCAGAGCGCTGCGGAGATGCCGGAAGCCAGGGGCACCGAGACAGCGGCGAGGATGAGGTAGACCATAGGCAGCGCTTCGCTGCCTGCATCGGAGAGGACCTGTGCCGATCCGATCGCCATCAGCACGATAATCGCCGCCGACAACAGTGCCGCCAGCAGGGCAAGTTCGAGAACGACCGGAGGCCGCTGAAAATAAGCTCGCAGCATCGATGCAAGCCGCTTTCCGATTGCGGTTCTGCCGCCCCGGCTTCAAGGGCACGGACGGTTGTGGGTGTGGTTCTCGACGATGAATTTGGCCACAATACCAAGGTCGAGGTACTTCTCACGCACTGCGGCCGGTAACTGCGAAAAGCTGCGAACGATGCCGCGGCACGATCCTGTCCCGCAGCGGCACACCATCGTCTCTTCCGGGTTTTCCAGATGGGTAGAATAGTCGTAAGTGAGTTCTTCTCCTGCCGCGATTTCGCGCAGGGCGATCATGTCGAACCCCGACGGGTAGACGCGCAGCCCGCAGTTGGGCTCACAGCTGTGGTTGGTGAAGTCGTCTAGCTGGCCGTACGGCGGTAGGAACAAATCAGGTCCAACCTGGAAGATATCGCCGTCAGTGAACCCGCGGGCGATCAACTCCGCATAAGAGCGAGCGCCGGCAAGGTAATCCTCATCCTGCACATCCAGGACAATCCCATTGGCTGGGACGGCCCGTGCAGTAAATAGTCCGAGACCACTGTGTGCAGTTGGTGCAACATAAAGGTAAATATATTGAGCTACCCTTGCTTTTTTGTTCTCGTTGAACAGGCGGCGAAGGGTAAAGTGTTGGTTAATATGCATAACTTCCCCTTTCAACGGGATGCCGGAGACCATAGTCGGTAATCCCTAAACTTGGGTTATCCACAGGGTGTATATCGTACCCTGCACCGGCTGGCCGATTGGGGGTGCACTCCGACCATGGCCAGTTCCGCCGACGGCAGGGCGATGGTCTGAGTCGCCACCACGCCCGCCGGAGGTTTCGTTCGCCAGCATCCATTCCCCTGATTGGGCTATATACCTAGGAAGTAGTTTAGGATACCCAGCGGTAAGTTTTGTTAGATTGAATAGCAAGTGAACGCAAGTGGCCAGAGTTCTCCTATACAAAAGTACTTCCATCTTAAGCGTGGCTTTACGCTAAAATGCCTTAAAGACCCCATACGGTCTGTATTGATTGACTCTTCTGGGGGATAATACTACCGTAATTAGCCCAGTATCGTCCGCATATCGGGATAGAACGCTATCGCGATCGCAAATTGGAACCTATATGGAGTATATCCAAATGCGTGCAAGTCGTCGCCTAAAATTCTCCATATTGACGTTTCTGCCGCTGGTGCTGCCGGGGATGGCGGCGGCACAGCAGCCTGGTGATCCGCTGGCGCCGGAAACGATCGCGGCGCCCGACGCCGCGGCGGAGGCGGCGCCGGCAGCGCCGCCCGCAGCGCCGCTCGTTTACCTTTGTGACCGCAGCGGTCGCCTTGGAACCCTCAATCTGACGACCAAGGCGGTCAAAGTGATCGGCAACCTCGGCGTCGTCCTGACCGATATTGCCTTCGCGCCCAATGGCACGCTTTACGGCTTGTCGTTCACCACGTTCTACCGAGTCGATAAGACGACAGGTCGGGCAACACGCATCGGCAGTCTCGGCGTCAATGGTCTGAACGCGCTGGGTTTCAGCAAGTCCGGCAAGGCGATTGCCGCCTCATACCGGCAGACCGGTTTCTTCACCATCAACCTTGCGACCGGTCGGGCGACCGCAACGGGCAGCAACGGCGGCTACCTTTCCGCCGGCGATCTGACCTACGGCGGCGATCATCTCTATTTCTCGACGTCCAACGGACTGCTGATCGACTACAACCTTACCATCAGGAGCAGAGTCGCCCACCCGGACCACATCGCCAACCTCTACGGCTTGGTAGTGCCTGCCGTTGGTCAGCTCTAGGGCGTCGCCGGCACCACACTTTACCGGATCAACCCGGCGACGGGTGCGGGGACTGCGGTGACCAGCTTCAACGGCAAAGGACTTGCCCAGATCTACGGCGCAGCCTTCCAGAAGCTTTTGTAATCTCATGGAAAATGGACCGACAGCGCGACCCGCGGCACGGCGTCGCCACCTTGCCCGAAAGCGCGGCGCTTAACCGGCGCCAGCACGATCTCAGGCCACCGGGGCCTGCGCTGCGGCCTCCTGATTGCGAAGGACGAAGCGCTGTATCTTGCCGCTCGGGGTCTTCGGCAATTCAGCGACGAAGGTGATCTCGCGCGGGTAAGCGTGTGCTGCAAGCCGCGTCTTGACCATGGCTTGCAGCTCTTCTGCCAGCACCGGCCCCGGCTCGAACCCTGATCGCAGCACGACGAACGCCTTAACCAGTTCGGTCCGCTGCGGATCGGGCTTGCCTATGACGGCTGCCTCGGCCACCGCCGGATGTTCGATCAACGCACTCTCCACGTCGTAGGGGCCGATGCGGTAGCCGGAAGACGTGATGATGTCGTCGCTGCGGCCGACGAAGCTGATGCTGCCGTCGTCGTTCAGCTCCACCGTATCGCCGGTCAAATGATATACCCCGATTGGAGTGGCGTTGTGCGGGTGCCCGTACCCCGAGAACCAGTTGAGCGGCGAACGGGCGCGATCGACGGCAAGAACGCCGGGGGCGCCCGCGGGCAACTCGCGGCCCTCATCATCGACGACGGCAAGGCGGAAGCCTGGCATGGCGAGGCCGGCGGAGCCGGCATGGACCGGGTGCGAGAGGCCGTGGTGGTTGCAAAGCACCATCCCGACCTCGGTCTGGCCGTACTGGTCATGGATGGGAGCGTCGAGGTGTTTCGCGAACCAGCGGATGACCTCGGGGTTGAGGGTCTCCCCGGCGCTGCTCACCACCCGCAGCTGGCCCCGCACCGCCGCGGCCGCCTCGGCCCCGGCGGCGATCAGCAGTCGGTAGGCTGTCGGCGCGCCAGCAAGGTTGGTGATGCCGAGCTTGCGGATAAGCCGGTAAGTGCTCTCGACCGTGAACGGGCCGTCATAGAAGGTAGTCGCATGGCCGAGCAGCAGCGGACCGGTCACGGCGTAGTAGAGGCCGTATGCCCAGCCGGGATCGGCAATGTTCCAGTAGGCGTCCGTCGCCCGCAGGTCCATTGCCCAGCGGGTATAGACGTAGAACGACAGCAGCGCCTTGAGCGGCACGACGACGCCCTTCGCCGGTCCGGTGGTACCGGAGGTGAACAACAGCAGGAAGGGATCATCGCCACGCCGCAGGACCGGCTCGAAGGTAGCCGGCTGGTGGGCGAGGGCGGCGGCAAAGTCCTCGTCGCCGGCGGCCGGCCCGGCCGCTCCGGCCGCACCTACGGTGATCACGGTCGGGCAGCCGGCGACCTCAGCCAGCTTGTGCCGGTTATCGAGGTCGGTGAACACCAGCTTCGCCTCGCTGGCTCCGATGCGGGTTTCGATTGCCTTCGGTCCGAAGGCCGTGAACAGCGGCTGGTAGACGGCACCGGCGCGCCAGGTCCCGAGGATGACGGTGAGCAGTTCGGGAGTGCGGGGCAACAGACCGGCAACGCGATCGCCCGGGTTGATGCCGTGCGCGCGCAGCACGCCGGCGAGACGGGCGGAGCGCTCTTTCAGGGCGTCGAAGGTGAGCTGCTCGCTGCGTCCGTCCTTGCTCTCCCAGAAAAGCGCAACCCGGCCCGGCTGGGCATGGCGGTCGCAGCACTCGATGCAGGCATTGAGACCATGCTCAAGGCTGCCGGCCAAGAGTGCCTCGATCTGCTCAGCGGAAAAGCCGGCGGCGAAGTCCTGGTAACGGGGAATGTCCGGCGTTCCGCCGGCACCCGCTTCTGCCATGTCTCCCTCCCTCATGCGACCGTTGTCCGGTACTTGCGGCCGGCGTCACCCCTGGCGGCCAGCCGTCAGTCTACGCCCGGCACCGGCAGCGAGTCCCACCAAACCATCTTGATGTCGCGGCGGCCGGTGATCCTCCATGCGGAGGAGAAGGGAGGAGATGCATAAGCGAAAGCGGCCGGCGCCGCTGCCGTTAAGCCCGTTTTCCGCCGGCGAGGGGATTGCGGCGGAGGGGCGACGGCACGGCGCCGGCCTTCCGGTCAGCGCAGTCCGAGGAAGGACAGCACGGCAAGAACGACGACGATCACACCGATGAGCCAGAAAATATTATCCAACATCGCAAGACGAAGCCTCAGCTTGCGGCGCTGCGCGGACGGCCCTCTGAGTCGTCCTGCGCCTCGCCCTCGTCACCCCTGTCATCCGCCTCACCTTCCGCTCCCGGATCCGGCCGGGCCTCGGCGCTGATGTCGGCAGCGGCATAGACCTGCTCTTCGTCCTCCGGCGTCAGCGGCGCAACATCGTCGTGTTCCCTCTCGACATCGACGGCCTGGTAGCCCGATGCGTAAGGGGTCTCCGGCATGCCGGCCGCGCCGGGATCGCGTTGACCGTTTGCCGGAGCAGATCCAGAGCGGCGGGCCAGCATCAGCGCCAGTGTGGCGCCGCCGACGACGAGCACTGCACCCACCGCGAGCGGATGCTCGCGCGCATAGCTGGTGGTCTTGTGCGCCCCTTCCCGGACATACTCGCCCGCCTTGCCGGCTCCCTCGCGGACATAGCCGCCGACCTTGCCGGCGACCTCCGCACCCTCACGTGCATAGTCGCGCGCCTTGCCGCCGCCGTCGTGCAGGTAGTGGCGGGCCCGCTCAGCGCCTTCCCGGGCATACTCGCGGGCGGTCTCGGCGCCCTCACGGACGTAATCGCGCGCCCGGCCCATTTTTTCGCTGGCATAGCCGCGCGCCTCGTCGGCGGTCTCCCGGGCGTAGTCGCGGGCTCGGCCGGCGCGCTCGCGCGCATACCCGCGCGCTGCGTCGGCCCGGTCGCGGATCCGCGCCTCGGCGTCCTCTGCCGTTTCCCGGGCTGCGCCGTAGACGCGCTCCCTCGCATGGCGGACCGACGAGGACGCCCGGTCACCGTGATGGTGAGCACGCCGTCGCAGCCGATCACCCAGGTCGCTCGCGCGCTCCGATGCTTCTTCGCCCAGATCGTGCACGGCGGCGCGGGCCCGGTCAGCGGTCTCGCCGGCGTGCTCGCCGAAGCGATCGGCGCTGCGCCTGACCTTGCCGGCGACGCGGCCCGCCGCGTCGGCAACATCATGGGCCATCGATCGGCCCGCCTCGAGGGCGGGCCGTGCCACCTTCTCCAGCCGTCGGCGGGTATCGCCATCGACTGGACGCGAGCCGAACATCAGCCAACCCAGACCGATGGCGGTCAAGCCGACCGCAACCGGATTGGCGCGTGCCGCATCACCCAAGGCGCGTCCCAGTTCCACCGTTCCCTCCTTAGCAGGCGTCACCACCTGCTGCATCAGACTGTCCACCGTGAAGCGCTCGGCGATGGCGCCGAGCGTCTGCCGGATCTCTTCGCGCGTACGGTCCATTTCCGCCATGATCTCCGAAGCTTCGCTCATCCCACCGTCTCCGCCACCAGTTCCTTGTCGCGCTTGAGCGATTCCGCCGTCTTCGGCAGGGCTAGGTTCTTCGCATCAAGGGCGGTGCGGCCGGCGCGGACGAGAAAAAAGGCAATAACCGCGAGGACGACGCCGACGATCAGCGCGGCGATCTCAGGCGGCATGTGGTTGGCGAGAGCGACGACCACTGCCTGAACCAGGACCAGCAGGGCGGCGAGGGCCACTAGCATGCCGCCGATGATGCCGATCACGCCCATCAGCGCCTCGCGCGCCTTCTCCGTGGCCTCGACCCGTACGAGTTGGAGCTGCTGCTGCAGCAGCTTGTTGACCGACTCGATCAAATCGCCGAGGAGCTGGGCGACGGGCCTGTTGTCGCTGTTCATCAGCGCGCTCTCCTAGATGGCAGCGGTGATGTCGTCACCGTTGGGATCATCAACGTGGTCGATGGTCGGCCGGCCCAGATAGCGCACCAGGGCGAAGCTGAGCAGGAAGGCGCCGCCGAGAAACAGCCCGGGCCGCCGCCTGGCAAAGCCTTCGACGTTGTGCAGCAGATCACTGATGTTCTGCCCCTCGACCCGGCTGCCGATGGCATCGATCTCCTCGGCGGCACGCCGGGTGACGCGGGCGGCGGTATCGCGGCCGCGCTCCTGCAGGGTAGTGGACGCATCGTCCAGCGCGTCGGCAAGATCACGGGCGTAGCTGGCCATGTCGTCGCGCCGGTCCACCGCAACCCGTTCCGCCTTGGCTCTCGCCTGCTCGTACGCGTGCGCGGAACTGGCGCGGAATTGGTCGTCTACCTGCCGTGCCGCATCCTTGATGGCGTTGGCGGCTTCTTCCGTCGTCGTGGTCGCAAGACTCATGACGCTATCCCTCGCTGGCAATCATCCGGGTTCATTGATCAGAACATGCGGGTGTCGGGATTGTTCCTTACGCGTGACTTTCTTTGTCATGCGGAACACTTCTGCCAAGCGCGGAGCACCTCGGCGACGCTCCACGCTTGGGCGATGCAGCCGCGCGGCGCAAACGGCGCCTCGGCATCGAAGATCTCGCTGATTGAGCCGACGCAGCCCTCGTCGAGGTGGCGGACGAAACCGGCAAGGAGCGCCTGCGCCTTTGCCCTGTCGCCGGGATGCAGCTTCAGCCAAGCATCGACGTAGGGGCCGATCAGCCATCCCCAGACGGTGCCCTGGTGGTAGGCGGCATCGCGCGAGCGCAGATCGCCCCAGTAGCGCGGCTTGTAGTCGGGCTCGCCCGGGCCGAGCGAGCGCAGGCCGACGGGGGTCAGCAGCTGCTTTTCCACCGCCTCCAGCACCGGCCGCCAATGCGCGGCGTCGAGCACCGGATTGGGCAGGGCGATGGCGAAAACCTGGTTCGGCCGCAGGCTGGCGTCGTCACCGTGCTCGCCGTCGACGATGTCCTTCAGGAACCCGAGTTCCGCCGACCAGAAGCGGTCGTTGAACGCGCGGTAGACCTGATCGGCCAGTGTCGTCAGTGGCGGCAGGTCCTCGGCGCCGTCTTCCTCGCTGGTCCACGCCGCCATCAGCCGCAGCGCGTTGTACCACAGGGCATTGATTTCGACCGCCT
>JAEULG010000137.1 GCA_016793875.1 Rhodospirillales bacterium
GTCGGCCGGCCCAGATAGCGCACCAGGGCGAAGCTGAGCAGGAAGGCGCCGCCGAGAAACAGCCCGGGCCGCCGCCTGGCAAAGCCTTCGACGTTGTGCAGCAGATCACTGATGTTCTGCCCCTCGACCCGGCTGCCGATAGCATCGACCTCCTCGGCGGCGCGCCGGGCGAAGCGGGCGGCGGTATCGCGGCCGCGCTCCTGCAGGGTGGTGGACGCATCGTCCAGCGCGTCGGCAAGATCACGAGCGTAGCTGGCCATGTCGTCGCGCCGGTCCACCGCAACCCGTTCCGCCTTGGCTTTCGCCTGCTCGTACGCGTGTGCAGAGCTGGCGCGGAGTTGGTCGTCAACTTGCCGTGCCGCATCCTTGATGGCGTTGGCGGCTTCTTCCGTCGTCGTGGTCGCAAGACTCATGACGCTATCCCTCGCTGGCAATCATCAGGGTTCATTGAACTCAACTTGTGGGTGTCGGGATTGTTCCTTGCCCGTGACTTTCTTTGTCATGCGGAACACTTCTGCCAGGCGCGGAGCACCTCGGCGACGCTCCACGCTTGGGCGATGCACCCGCGCGGAGCAAACGGCGCCTCGGCATCGAAGATCTCGCTGATCGAGCCGACGCAGCCCTCGTCGAGGTGACGGACGAAGCCGTCGAGGAGCGCCTGCGCCTTCGCCCGGTCGCCGGGATGCAGCTTCAGCCAGGCATCGACATAGGGACCGATCAGCCACCCCCAGACGGTCCCCTGGTGATAGGCGGCGTCGCGCGAGCGCAAGTCGCCCGAGTAGCGCGGCTTGTAGTCGTGCTCCTGCGGGCCGAGGGAGCGCAGGCCGACGGGGGTCAGCAGATGCTTCTCCACCGCCTCCAGTACCGGCTGCCAGTGCGCGGCGTCGAGCACGGGGTGGGGCAGGGCGATGGCAAAAACCTGGTTGGGTCGCAGACTGGCATCGTCGCCGTGCTCGCCATCGACGATGTCTTTCAGGAACCCAAGCTCCGCCGACCAGAAGCGGTCGTTGAACGTGCGGTAGACCTGATCGGCCAGTGTCGTCAGTGGCGGCAGGTCATCGGCGCCGCCCTCCTCGCTGGTCCACGCCGCCAGCAGACGCAGCGCATTGTACCACAGGGCGTTGATCTCGACCGCCTTGCCGCGCCGTGGCGTCACTACCCAGCCATCGACCTTGGCGTCCATCCAGGTGAGCTGGTAGCCCTCGGCTCCCTGGCGCAGCAGGCCATCTGCGGGATCGACACCGATGCCGAAGCGCGTGCCCGCCAGATGATGGCGGACGATGTCGACCAGCTTCGGCAGCAGTTCGCGCAGCAGATCCCGGTCGCCGGTTTCCTCCAGGTAGCGGTCGAGGGCGTGGAAAAACCACATCGTCGCATCGGCGGTGTTGTAGACGCCCTCGCTCTCACCCTCCGGGAACAGGTTGGGGATCAGCCCATCGCGGATGTGCCCGGCGAAGGTGCGCAGGATGCCGCGCGCCTCGCGTTGCCGGCCGGTCATCAGCGTCAGCCCCTCGAGGCTGATCATTGTGTCGCGGCCCCAGTCGGTGAACCAGTGGTAGCCGGCGATCACCGTGCGGATCGGCTCCCCCTCGGCACCGGCCTCCACCCGCTCGGGCCGTGGCGGGGTGATGACGAAACTATCGGCGGCGATGACCAGCTCGGCTGCGGCGCCGTCGCGCAGCGTCGGGTGGGCGGCGGCGATCAGT
>JAEULG010000138.1 GCA_016793875.1 Rhodospirillales bacterium
ACCTTCGCCACGTTCGGCCATGTCGGGCAGGATATCGGACAGGATGTCAGCAACGGTCATGCCCGGATCGTAGTCGGGATCATCAACAGCGCCCGATGCCGGAAGCACCTGTTCGTCAAGGTTGTTCAGATCGGCAAGGCGATCTTCGAACGTCATGCGATCGGCAAGGCGCTTGGCTGTTGCATCACCAGCAGCAAGGGCTCGTGCTCGGTCGAACGATGCTTGAATGGCTGTGACTTCGGCGTGGCGTAGGCGCTGGGCAATCTGAAGGTCTCGTGTGTGAAGGCTCTTGACGATCTTCGCTTGGCCGATGATCGGACGAACGTCTTTCGGAACGGCTACGACCACGTACCAACCTTGACGCCGCTGCTGAAGGTAACTCTTGTTGCCGTTCACGATATGATCCCCGGAATGTCACACGCCGATGTCACACACTGATGAACATCGTGGGGATAAAAATCAATTAGTTCAATATGTTCATGTGGATGGGAGGTAATTATCTGAAAGTCCTCCCGCCCCAGCCAGCAGTCTTAGTCTGGTCTCACGGAGATTGCTGGAGAGATTGCCGGCCGTGCGCGGGGTTCGGCCACCGGTTGATTGCCCCGGGGGCGCCGACGAAACCCTCTTTGCTCGCCGGCCGCAGGGCCTGCTGGAGCAGGCGGAGCGAGCTGCTCTGTTCTCCCCTCGCTTTCGCCCCTACCGGCCGGCCGCTCGGCCTTGGCGTAGGGGCGCGCGGCGCCGGACATAGCGAACGCGCCGGCCTCTCCCTGACAGCTTCCCCGGTTCGATGCGCTGGTTCTACGGCGGAGGGGGGTGTTGTCATGCGTCTTCCCGGCGAACTGGATAATCTTTGCCGCGGCATGGGGCGGTCCGGGCAGTCGCCGGTCGGATGGGAGAGCTTCGGTAGCACAAAAGCATTAATACTTTGTAAGTAAAAGGCCACGACGGTTTCGAGACAGCCGCGAAATAGATTGCAAAAAATCGCTAAATTTGGTATAGTTAAAACGGTTTAGCACGCGCAGATGGGGGCATCGGGCGTGCCTGATTGGGGGGTTTCATGAAGCACGCGGCTATCTTACTCGCGGCCATTGCCGTGAGCATTGGCGCGGCCGCCACCCTGCGGCCAGCCGGGGCGGCCGAAAAGCGGCCGAACATCATCGTTATTGTCGCCGACGACTTGGGCTACGGCGACCTCGGGTCGTATGGAGGCCCGGCGACGCCCAATCTCGATGCCCTCGCCACGGCAGGGATGCGTTTCACGGATTTTCATTCTGCGTCCTATTGCACGCCGGCGCGCGCGGACATCCAGACTGGCCGCTACCATCAGCGCATGGGATTGAACTGGGCGCTGGCTGCGAACAGCACGATCGGCCTGCCACAGTCCGAAATTACCATCGCCACGCAGTTGGGCAATTATGGCTATGCCACCGCGATGGTCGGTAAATGGCATCTCGGCAAGCAGAGCAAATTCCACCCGAACAGTCACGGCTATCAATATTTCTATGGCATGCTTGAAGGCCAAGCAGACTACTTCACGCATCGCAACGTGCTGGGGATGGTCGATTGGTGGCGGAACCGAACGAATATACCGGCGGTCGAATACTCGACAACGGCGATTACCCGGGAAGCGACCGCTTTCCTGGCGAGGACTAAACAACCATTTTTCCTTGCAGCCACCTATCAGTCGGTGCACGTGCCGATCCAGGGACCGGGCGACAACGACGGTCGCGCGCATCCCGACCATTATCGTCAGACGATCGCGGCGATGGATGCCGGGATCGGGAAAATTGTCGCTGCGGCTCCGGCGAATACGTATGTGTTTTTCCTGTCCGACAATGGCGGCGACGCCGGACGAAACGGCCCGCTGCGGAAGGGCAAGGGCAGCCTCTACGAGGGTGGCCAGCGCGTCCCCGCCCTCGTCAAAGGGCCCAGGGTTGCACATGGCGTGCGCGCGACTACCCTCGCTGCGATCGATATCTATCCGACGATCCTGGCGCTCACCGGCACTCCCGCGCCGGCTGTCCACCTGGACGGCAAGAATTTCTCGCCTGTTCTCTTCGGCACCGGCGATATCTCTTATCGAAGACTGTTCTGGACACAAGAAAAGGATTGGGCCGTGCGCGATGGAAAGTGGAAGCTGGACGTCGTCGGCGGCGTAACCGAGCTGTACGATCTCTCCGTCGATATCGGCGAGGCCCGCAACGTGGCCGCGGCCAATCCGAACACGGTCAACAATATGAAGAACGCGTTCAATGCATGGAAAGCGGGCCTGTAGGACATTGTGGGTGTTACAGCGCAGCAAGGCTGACCGGGCTGCGGTGCGCTCTTCCGCTCGAAGCCGGCTTCTGCGCGCCGGCTTCGAGCTCGGGTTCCCGCTACGATCCGGACAATGATCGCCTCGATCTGCGGCCGCAGTCGCACGCGCGCCGAGCATCCCTTCGCCGCCCGGAAGCGCCGGCTCGATCTGGTGATCCGCACCATCGGCGAGGCCGGCGCCACCAATCTCGCCTATCACCTCTCCTGCCCCACGACAACCACCGCACCGGCGATCGCCTGCTTACCGCCTCAGAAAGCCCGTTCTTCGCGGCGTCCAGGCGGTCTCGAACGCATGCATTGATTCACCTGTCTACCCGTGTAGTGTGCGGCCGTCCCTGGAGCAGGGGACGAGCTCAGTTCTTTCTGTGACAGGAGGCCTTTTGAGGCTGTGCCACGATCATGACAGCCGGGTGAACGGTGTGGCCGACCACATCCTCATCGTCGATTTCGGCAGCCAGGTCACCCAGTTGATCGCCCGGCGGGTGCGCGAGGCCGGCGTGTACTGCGAGATCCATCCGTGCACCCGCGTCGATGCAAGGTTCATCGAGACGTTTGCGCCGCGGGCGATCATCCTCTCCGGCGGCCCGGCGTCGGTCACCGAGGCGCATACGCCGCGCGCCGATAAGGCGGTGTTCGCCGCCGGCGTGCCGGTGCTGGGCATCTGCTACGGTCAGCAGACGATGGTCGAGCAGCTCGGCGGTCGGGTCGAGGCGGGTCACTCCCGCGAGTTCGGACGGGCGACGCTGGAGGTCGTCGGCCGCTGCGCCCTGTTCGACGGCACCTGGGGCGAGGGCGCCCGCGAGACGGTATGGATGAGCCACGGTGACCGGGTCACCACTCTGCCGCCGGGCTTCCAGACCGTCGCCGTGTCGGAAGGGGCGCCCTTCGCCGCCATCGCCGATGACGCCCGCCGCTTCTACGGCCTGCAGTTCCACCCGGAGGTGGTGCACACGCCGCACGGCGCGGCGCTGCTCGCCGCCTTCGTCCATGGCGTCGCCGGCTGCGGCGGCGACTGGACGATGGCCGCCTTCCGCGGCGAGGCGATCGCCCGCATCCGCGAGCGGGTCGGTGACGGCCGGGTGGTGTGCGGCCTGTCCGGCGGCGTCGACTCCTCGGTCGCCGCGGTCCTGCTGCACGAGGCGATCGGCGAGCAGCTCACCTGCATCTTCGTCGATACCGGCCTGCTGCGGCAGGG
>JAEULG010000144.1 GCA_016793875.1 Rhodospirillales bacterium
GACGGCGGTGACCGCCCGGCCGGCGGTGGCGGTGCAGACGAAGCCGCCCGAGGCGATCAGCCAATAGGTGGCGTTGGCATCGGGCGTGAAGGTCAGCGTCGCCTTGACCTGCGGCGTGGTGCTTGTCGTGCTGCTTTCGGCGAGGCTTTCCGCGTAGAAGCTCTGGCGCGCCGGCATGATCAGTTCCTTCGGCAAGAGTCCTTCGCTGCGCTCAGTGTACTCTTGCCGAGCGAAGCAAATGCGGGGTGGCCGGAGCGCAGTTCACCGGGGCGAAGGCGCGGGACTTCGCCCCGCCCCGATCACAGCAGCGTCGCGACCAGGGTGATGGCGATGTCGGCGAGCGTGGCATCGGCGGTCGAGGGTGCGATAATCCTGAGGATGTCGCCGGCGGCGAAGTCGGTCTGGCTGCCGGCGAAGGTGGCGGTGGTACCCGACGCCGCCACTGTCGCGGTGAGGACCTCGCTGCCGTTCTTCTGGATCGAGAACACCGCCGTGCCGGTGGCGGCGGTACCGGCCTTGAGACGCGAGCCTGCGGCATTGGCCGGAATGCGGAAGGGTCGCGGCGTGACGAACAGCAGCACGACCTCGCCGCTCGCCGGCAGGCCGACGATGCCGCAGAGGATGTCGTAAGGCGCCGGGGACCAGGCGCCGGTGCCATTGAGGAAGTGCGCGGCGTTGCTGTCAAGCTTCGGGCACAGCCCGTGCGCCGCGGCCGACGCGTTGAGCGTGGCGATGTCGGTCGGCGCCGCCAGCTCGTCGAGCCGGATCACATCGCCGCCGCCGGCCTTGTGGCTCCCGGCATGGGCCGTCGGTGTGCGCGCGTTGGCGAGCCGGGCATCGTTCCCCTGGCAGACGGTGTTGGCACCCGAGCCGTAGACGGGCGCGAACGCCACCGTGTCGGTGGCGGGATCGGTGGTGACGGCAAGGCCGCTGACACCTGCCAGCGTCAGCGTGTCCGCAGCATTGTCGGCGACGACGTTCGGCTGCCCGGCAACCGCGATGGTGCCGAACGCCGGCGACGAGCCACCGGGGCTACCGGCAGCGATCGCCGCGACATCGGCGGGCGAGAAGCTGCGCAGCCCGGTCGCGACCGGATCGGCGATCTCGGCGGCCGTGATCTGCGAGGGCAGCAGCCGCGCCGCCGCTGCCGGATCGAGGCCGCGGACATCGAGGGCAAACGCGAGGATGCGTACCTGCGCCGCGCCGCTACCGCCCTGCCCGAACAGCGCCAGCTGCGCATCGATCGTCTGCCGCAGCGCCGCAGGGATCGGCTGCCATGAACCCCAGAGCGTCTGGTTGGCGTCGCCGAGGGTGACGGTCGCCGAGGTCGGCGTCCACGTCGCACCGCCGTCGAGCGCGAAGGACCACAGCAGCTGAGCGCCCGGGGGCCCGCCCGGTGATCCGACGGTGACGACGAGGCGCATGTCCTGGTAGCCGCGCAGGTCGAGGCCGGTGAGACGTGCCCCGGCACCTACCGGAAACTCGCCAGGAGAGAACGGCACCGTCCACAGCTGGTCGCCCGCCCACGCCGGCTGCGAGCGCAGGAAGGCGTCGCCCGAGAAGCCCTCGATACGGTTGTCGTCGACGTCGTAAGCCAGCCGGTCGAGCCCGTTCGGTGCCTCGATGCGGACCGCCTTGCCCTCGCCGATGAAGATCTCCCCGGTCAGCACCGGGTCGTACCACAGCAGGCTGCCGGTCGGGCCGTCCCGCCGCCACTGCCGGTTCTCGCCAGCGATGCCGCGCAGCTTCAACTCCGACCAGGTCAGCCCGCTGGTCGCCGTCCGCTGCGCCAGGATGTTGCCGCGGATGACGACGTTGTGCGGGATGGCGCTGAACTGCCTGACGATGATCGCGGTATCGACGATATTGTCGTTGCCGTACTGGCCGGCGGTAACCAGGTCGGTGATGGTGTTGGCGGAAACCAGCACGTCTTCGATCGGCCGCGCGCCTTCGCCGTAGCCGGGATCGTCGCCGAGGAACACCGCATGGTTCAGCGGCGCGCGGAAACTGTTGCCGAGGATGGTGACGTGCCTGCCGCCGAGTACCTTGACGCCCTGACAGCTGTAGACACGGTTGCCGATGAAGCGGAAGGCGCGCTGCTGGCCGGGATCGCCGGCGACGGCCGCCGAGAGGCTGGCGGCACAGCAATCGTCGATGATCCATTCGAAGTCGGAATCGCTGACGGCGACATCGGCACAGTTCGAGACGTTGAAGCCGTCACGGGCGATGCGGTTGAGATAAATGCGACGGGCGCGGACCTGGTTGCAATAGCCGAAGGTGAACGCCATCTGCGAGGCCCAGCGGCCTTCGACTTGGGTCAGCTCGATCCGGTCGTAGTGATCGAGGGCGATCAGCCGGCTGCCATCGCCCAGCTGCTTCATCGTCGCCTGGAGGTCGCCCTCGAAGACGATGTTGCGGATGACAAGAGTCTTGCCGGGACCGTCGTCGATATCCCGCGCCAGCAGCCGGTAGGCGGTGCCGTCGCTGGGATCCTCGCCGCCGGTAAGCCCGGCCGCCGTCGCGGCCACGCCCTTGTACCAGCGGCAGGAGCCCCGCCCGGTCAGCTTCAGGTCCAGGCAGCTGTCGGGATCGATGCCGCCCAGGTCTGCCTCGTGGCCGATCCTGAAGTCGCCCGACATCAGCAGCTCGCCCGGCTGGCCGGAGGCCTTGATCGCCGCGATCGCCGCGCGGATGTTCGCATTGTCGGCGCTGGAGCCGGTGCCGATGAGCGGGATCACCTTGGCCGGGAAGCTGACCCTCGCCAGCGTGCTGCGCTCGGCCGCGGTCATCACCACCTTGCCACTGCCGTCGGCGATCTGGTCCGCGGTGTAGTCGCCGGCCTGCGCGCCGACCACGCCGGCGCGGCCGAAGACGGAAGCGACGCCGCCGCCGGCGCCGCCGGCCTGCACCCAGGCGGCGGCGCCTGCCGTGGCGTCGGTGCAGAAGAACAGCCGACCGGCGGCGACGTTGATCCACATCGCCCCGCGGACGTACCCATCGGCGGCATCGTCGTTCACCGTC
>JAEULG010000145.1 GCA_016793875.1 Rhodospirillales bacterium
GGCGTGTAAGCATCGAACCCCTCGGCGCGCAGCTGTTCCGGCAGGCGGCGGATCAGCATCGGAACGAACAGGCTTGCCCGCGGCAAGTGGATCTCGAGGGCTACCGCCTGGGCTTCCTCGTTGCCGGCGCACAGGAATGCATAGTCGGCGAGATGGTAGTAGTCATGACGATAGCGCTGCAACGCCTCCATCCATGACGCGGGATCGGTGTGGACACCGAAGGTTCCCCCGGTGCAGGTTCCCTGCAGCGACGGCAAAGCGAAATCGAGGCCATCCACGATGCAAAGTCCTCCAGCGGCAGGCAGCGGCAAGGGAAGCGTCACCCGTGCGCCCGATCCGCTCCCCCACTGGTCCGGCGCCATCATGGAATTGCCCCATCGTGTTGTCAGCCGGCGCACCGGTCACATCCGCGAGACCGATCGCGCCCGCCCCGGCGCAGGTGCGTCGGTGCCACAGTCGGCCTTATCATTGTAACATCGACACACTCAAGCTTCCTCATGCGGCGCGCGAACACCGGAGGCGTCGCGCCGCGACCTCATCAGCTCTCAGGTGCGCTCCAAGAGCCTTATCGCCGGCGGAACGAAAGATATTCTGGATCAGGCTCCGAGCAGCTTGGCGTTGAGCGCACAGTTGCCCCAGAGTTGGCAGTTCTGCGCCCGCTTGTAGGCTTCGAGGCGCTGCTGCAGAGCGATGCTGTAGCGGCCGAGCTTGACCCACCCGTCGTTGATCCAGCCGTCGCGGCCGCTACCGTCGATGTAGCTGGCCGTCGTGCTGCCGCCCAGCAGGATCGCGGCGTTCAAGGTGGCGATCAGCCCGTTGATGTCGGTCAGGGTCCATTCCATCCCGAGTTCCTGCGCCTCGACGATGAAGGAGACGACGCCGTTCCCATGGGCAGTATCGCTGCCGGGCAGGCTGAACGAACCCCAGCTGGGATTCCAGAACAGCCCGCCGCTCACCGTCGGATGGGCGATCAACTGGGCGCGCAGCGAGCACCCTGACCGGTTCGGCAAGGCGTGGTTGATGTTGTCGAAGACGGCGAGGCAGCGGCTGCGGCGGGTCGCATCTGCGGTCATCAGCGCCACATCCAGCGCTATATAGCCGAAATGTGCGGTGATGTGGGTGACCTCGCGGTAGATGTACCATTTTGGGCCACGCGCGTACCACTTGTCGAAGATGTTCCTCTCGGTAAAGGCGAGGATGTTCTGGAACCGCTGGACGTAGCCGGCATCTCCCCAGACCCCCGGATTGGCCTGCATCAGCCGGAGCAGCCGGGTGACATAGCGCCAGAAGTAGATCTCGTAGAGGACGACCTCCTGGCCGTCGTAGGAGCCCGCCTCGCGGCAGATCCATCCGGAGTACGCGTCCTTGAAGCGGCTGCGCGGGAAGCTGGACGACGGCTGGGCACTAGCGATGATGTTCTCCACGTACAGCAGACCCCGGTCGAGATAGGCCGGTTTGCCCGTCGCCTGGAACATTGCCGCGGCAGCGTCGAGGCCGTAGGCGAGGTCGTAGTACGTCCGGGAATCCGCGGAGATGCTCCTCGGCAGGTAGAGGCTGGCGTGGTCGCGATCCCAGATGCGCAGGAACATGCTTTCCCAGGCGGCAACCGAACGCAGCTCGGATGCGGCATCCGCCGCCGGGGGCAGGGTCAGCGCGCCGACGGCGGCGGTCCCGGCCGCCGCTGCTGAACGCAGCAGTTGCCGGCGGCTGAAGCTCCCGGCGGCACTGCCGGCACGTTGCTGCGGCTCGCCGGCCGCCGGTCGATGAGAGTGCTGCCGCTCTGCTGAAACGATCGCCATTGGAAGAGTCCCTGCCCGCTTTTGCCACATTGGAGCACCCGCTGGGTCCCGAGTGGGGCATGCGGGCCCGCTTCGCACAATCTTGCCCCGTAAGGGGCTATTTGTGTCGATAAAGCGGCAATATCAGGGAATCCGCCCGTCGCTGGAGCAACCGCGGCTTAACCTTAGATTGCGAATGGCGGGATGCCTCGAAAACCGTCCCTCGCGAAGCGCAGCGACGCCGTCCTGCCCCCGCAACCCATCGCAGAGCCTGGTTTGCGACGCCCGCCCGCTCGCAATCCTCTGTTCAATTCTCGCGATGCCCGGCTGACATCAGGCCCGGCAGGAGCAGTATTTCTCGGCGATTGCGATCGACTTCAGGCTGCCGTAGCAGGTCGCGCCGCCCCGGCAGCCGCAGCCTGCGGTAACCGGCCGGACCGTCGCCGGTTTCGGCACCGCAGGCGGGGAACAGCCGGGGGCTCAGGCTCCGAGCAGCTTGGCGTTGAGCGCGCAGTTACCCCAGAGCTGGCACGTCCGGGCGCGCTGGTAGTTCTCGAGGCGCTGCTGCAGCGCGGCACTGTAGCGGCCGAGCTTGACGAAGCCGTCGTTGATCCAGCCGCCGCTGCCGCTGCCGTCGAGGTAGGTGGCGGTGGTGCTGCCGCTCTTCAGGATGGCGCCATTCAGTGTCGCAACCAAGCGGTTGCAATCGTTCCGGGTCCACTCCGCGCCGAGTTCCTGCGATTCGACGATGAACGAGACGACGCCGTTGGCGTGGGCGGTATCGCTGCCTGGCCGGGAGAACACCCCCCAGTTGTCATCAAAAAATACCCCGCCCGGGACGGTCGGATGGTTGATCAGCTGGTTGCGCAGGGAACGGCCGGGCCGGTTAGGCAGGTTGTGGTTGATATTGTTGAAGACGGCAAGGCAGCGGCTGCGGCGCCCGCTGTCGCCGGTCAGGCGGGAAAGGTTCAGGGCGATGTAGCCGAAATGCGCGGTGATGTGGGTCACCTCGCGGTAGATGTACCAGTTCGGCCCGCGCGCGTACCACTTGTCGAAGATGTTGCTCTCGGTGAAGGCCAGAATCCGCTGGAACCGGGAGCGGTAGCTGCCATTCCCCCATACGGCGCCATTGGCGCGCATCAGGCGGAGGGTGCGGGTGACGTAGCGCCAGAAGTAAATCTCGTAAAGGACGACTTCCTCGCCGCCGGATACCCAGCCATAGTAGCGGTCCTTGAAGCGGCTCCTGGAAAAGCTGCTGGAGGGCCGTGCACTGCGGATCGTATTCTCGATGTAGAGCAGAGCACGGTCGAGATACATGGTCTTGCCGGTCGCCTGGAACATGGCGGCGTTGGCATCCACGCTGTAGGCGAGGTCATAGAAGCTCCGCGAGTCCGAAGAGAGGCTCTTGGGCGAGTATTCCGCGTGATCCCGTGCCCAAATGCCGAGGAACATGCGCTCCCAGCTGGCAACCGAGCGCAGTCCTGCGGCTTCCGCCGCGCGCGGCACGCCGGCGACGCCGACGGCAGCGGTGGCACCCAGCGCGGCCGCCGTTTGCAGCACCTGCCGACGGCTGAAGCGGCCGACTATGGCCGGCGCTGCCTTTTTGAGGTCGACCGCCGCCGCCGTAACCTGACCGGTTGAATCTTGTGGTAAGCAAAGTCTATCTGCCATGACTCTCTGTTCCGCCCTTTTTGGGTGTTTCTTCTGCACTGCCACACTTCGTTGTGCGCATGCGAAGTTCGGGGACACCATCGGGCCCTTTCAGGGGCTCCGAATGTCCTCCATGTGGCGATATCAAGGAATTTGACTGCCCCTTAGGGGGCTTTTTGCCCACTATAGATTGTGCTGATGCAGCAAAGGTCCCGGCTGCGCGAGCGTCAGCGGCGCGGTTCGCGCACCAGCCCGGACTTGACGGCCGGCGCCACCGGCACCGCCCTGCGGCAGCATCGGTGGCGCTCCTGAGGAATCTGTCGTGCGATCGTGCGCGCTAGTTGCCGCTGAGCAGCAACCTGGCGTTGAGCGCGCAATTGCCCCAGAGCTGGCAGTTGCGAGCCCTCTGGTAGGTCTCAAAGCGCTTCTGCAGCGCCGCGCTGTAGCGGCCGAGCTTAACCCAGCCGTCGTTGAGCCAGCCGTTGTAGCCGCCGCTGCCGTCGAGGAAGGTGGCGGTGAGGCTGCCGCTGCGCCAGATGGCGCCATTGAGCGTCGCGATCAGCTTGGCGGCGTCGGCGCGGGTCCATTCCACAGCCAGCTCCTGGCATTCGACGATGAACGAGACGACGCCATTGGCATGCGCGGTATCCCCGCCGGGACGGGAGAACACCCCCCAGTCGTCGTCCCAGAACAGGCCGCCGCTGACCAGCGGATGGGCGATCAGTTGCGTCCGCAGCGAACGGCCGGGTCGGTTCGGCAGGCTGTGGTTGACGTTGTTGAAAACCGCAAGGCAGCGAGCCCGCCGCCCGGCATCGCTGGTCAGCCGCGAGAGATCGAGAGCGATATAGCCGAAGTGGGCGGTGATATGGGTGACCGAGCGGTAGACATAGCTATTCGGTCCGCGGGCGTACCACTTGTCGAAGATATTCGCCTCGGTAAAGGCGAGGATCCGCTGAAACCGCGCCCGGTAGCCGGCATTCGCCCACACCGTCGCGCTCCCTCGTATGAGCCGCAGCAGGCGGGTGACGTAGCGCCACATGTAGATCTCGTAAAGAACGACTTCCTGACCCTCATAGGCCCCCGCCTCCTTGCAGACCCAGCCGAGGTAGCGGTCCTTGAAACGGCTGCGCGGGAAGCTGCTGGACGCTCTGGCACCGGCGATGACGTTCTCGACGTATAAGAGGGCGCGGTCGAGATAGCGGGTTTGTCCGGTCGCCTGGAACATGGCGGCATTGCCGTCGATGCCGTACGCCAGGTCGTAGTAGACACGGGAGTTGTTGGAGAGGCTGCGCGGCAGGTGCAGGACGTGGTCGCTGTTCCAGGCGCCGAGAAACAGCCGTTCCCACTCGGCGACGGGCCGGATGTCGGCGGCTGCCGCCGGCGTCGGCGCCAGCACGGCGGCGAGCGGCGCAAGGGAGACGCTCGCCGCGGCGGCTATGGTTCCGCCTCGCAAGACCTCCCGCCGGCTGCAATGCTTGATTGTATCACGTCTTATGGAACTCGCAAAGTTTACACAATATTGCCCGCAATCATCTTTCAATAAGGAATTATAAGTAGTCATATTTACCACCGGTTGTAATCAATGGCACACCACCACAGCGTGCGGCATGCACGGGTGACACTCGGTGTCCTGCGATTGGTGAAATAGGTCCGGCCTGCGGTACAGGCGGACCCCGGGCGTCACGACCCCTGATTTGCCCTTTTTGTCGTGACGGGCAGCCCGGTGTCGGGAAATCTTGGCGTGGACTCAGGGCGGCTCGGCGCTCACCTTCGGATCGCCGTCAGATGTCGGCCCGAGAAGGAGCGCGCCGGCGCTGATGCCTCCTC
>JAEULG010000192.1 GCA_016793875.1 Rhodospirillales bacterium
AGTGGGTACGGGCATCGCGGAACAAGGCATCGAGGGCGGCGTCATCAACGGTCCTGGTCACAGATGGTCTCCTTGCTCTTTTTGGCGGATCGGCGAAGGCAGGTCGAGCCAGCGAGGACGGTCAGCCGCGACCGGCCGCCAGGCGCGCCGCATCGAAGCGGTCGAGCTGCCGGCTGGTAATCGCCGCAGCGAGCGCCGTCGCTCCCGGCAGGGGTGCCGGTGCCACCCGGGGCAGCGTTGCCGCCAGCCCTGGCCCCGACAAAGGGGCGCCAGCGAGCCGAGCCCGCTCGCGGGCTCGGCGGAACGGCAGGTAGGCGGGCTGGGTGTTGATCGCCCAAAGATAGCGGCTCAGCGCCGCCGTTGGCGGCGGCACCGCTCCTGCGGGTGCATCGCGGGAAGCAGATGCCGGGACGTTGGGGACAACCGTCGCAGCCATGGCCCGCCAAGCGGGCTCATCGGCGATGTTCCAGCGGGTGGCCAGCGCCGCGGCAGCAAGCAGGAGCGAAGCCGGGACGGTATCGATCCTGCGGGAAAGTTCGGGAATGTCGTTCCGCCCGACCTGATACCGCTCTGCGGCCGCGCCGAGCCACAACCGGTCTTCCGCCGCCAAGCTGCCGCCCTGATTGAGCTGCTGACGGATTGCCCACAGCCGGGCTCGCTCCCCACGAACCTCCTCGGCTACCAGCAGGACGAACGGCAGGACGCGGGCGATAAAGGCATCCTGCGGCGTTTCGCCGAGCTTGACGCCGCGCCCGTCATCCGGCCAACCGATCGCCCGAGGCACCGGTGCCCCCGCCGCGATGGCGGCAAGATCGATGGCCGGCGGATCTGCGGGCGGCGGCGCTGGAGCATCTCCCGCAGCAGGTTGCCCGATCACGACATTCTCGGCGCTGCCCTGGTGCGGGCGCGCGGCAAAATCGCACGATGGCGGGAATACCGCCGACAGCGAACCAGCGGCGACCATCACCGCCATGACACCAAGGGCGGTCCGCTCGAAGGACGCACTCATCGCCGCAGAGCACGCTCAGCGAAAGGCGCGCGCCGCTGCCTCAGTATTCGACCGGGCGAACCTCCTGCACTTCCGGGACGTAGTAGCGCAGCATGTTCTCGATCCCGTGCCGGAGCGTCGCCGTCGAGCTTGGGCAGCCGGAGCAGGCGCCCTGCATGTGCAGATAGACGATACCGTCCTCGAAGCCGCGAAAGAGGATGTCGCCGCCGTCCTGCGCCACTGCCGGCCGGACGCGTGTCTCGATCAGCTCCTTGATCTGAGCGGTAATCTCGTCGTCGTCAACGTCGCCATCACCCGCGGGCACGGAGGAGCCTTCCGCGAGAACCGGCTGGCCGGACGTGAAGTGGTCCATCATTCCGGCGAGCACCATCGGCTTGAGGCTGTCCCAGTCGCAGTCGATGGTCTTGGTGACGGTGACGAAGTCGCTGCCGAGGAAGACGCCGGCTACACCCTCGACGGCAAACAGCCGTTGCGCCAGGGGTGAGCGGACCGCTTCTTCCGCCTGGGTGAAATTAGCGGTGCCCTCCGGCATGACCGCACAGCCGGGCAGGAACTTCAGTGTCGCCGGGTTGGGGGTGAGTTCCGTCTGAATGAACATGCTTGGTCCCTGGCCACTGCCGTCGGGCCAATCCCGGCGGTTCCTGTTATTGTCAACGAATCTGGGCGCAACCGCCGCCGGATCAAGCTCTGGCGGATCTTAGGCGCGATAATGCCCGGCGCTGAGGAAGCCGACCACCTCGAACACCTCGCGCAGCACCGGCTCGGCCACGGTGCGGGCGCGCCCGGCGCCATCAGCAAGGACGGCATCGAGGTGCGCGGGATCGGCCTCCAGCCGGCGCATCTCGGAGGTGATCGGCCCGAGGCGGGCGACGGCGAGGTCAGCCAATTCGCGCTTGAACGACGAGAACATCCCGCCGGCGAAGCGTCCGCAGGTCTGCTCCAGGGTCTCGTCTGCAAGCGCGGCGTAGATGCCGAGCAGGTTGGCCGCTTCCGGCCGCTCTTCCAGGCCCGACGGCGTCTCCGGCAACATCCCTGGATCGGAGGTCGCCTTCTGGATCTTGCGGCGGATGGCGTCGGCATCGTCCGTCATGTTGATGCGCGAATAGTCCGAGGCGTCCGACTTGCTCATCTTCGCCTTGCCGTCGCGCAGCGACATCACCCGCGTCGCCGGCCCGAAGATCAGCGGCTCCGGTAGCGGAAAGAGGGCGACACCGTAGTCGGCGTTGAATTTCTGAGCGATGTCGCGGGTAAGCTCGAGGTGCTGTTTCTGGTCCTCGCCGACCGGCACGTGCGTCGCCTTGTACGCGAGGATGTCCGCCGCCATCAGGTTGGGATAGGCGTAGAGGCCGACCGAGGCGTTCTCGCGGTGCTTGCCCGCCTTCTCCTTGAACTGGGTCATGCGGTTGAGCCAGCCGAGGCGGGCGACGCAGTTGAGGATCCAGGCGAGCTGGGCATGCGCCGCCACCTGGCTCTGGACGAAGACGATGTGCTTGCCGGCATCGACACCCGCGGCCAGCATCGCCGCGGCAATGCGGCGGGTATTGGCGCGCAGCTCGGCCGGATCCTGCCAGACGGTGATGGCATGCAGGTCGACGACGCAGAACAGGCACTCGAAGTCGTCCTGCAGCCGCACCCAGTTGCGGATGGCACCCAGGTAGTTCCCCAGGTGGAGATGGCCGGTGGGCTGAATGCCCGAAAAAATGCGTCGCATGCGCCATCACGGTCGGTGTTGGGGGGCCGGCGGTTATCACCCGGAGGTGCTGCAACGGTCAAGCCGCGCCGTGACCAAGGAGCTGGTGGGTCGATGGCGCACCCGGGCTCGGCCATCCCCGTGCGGCGCGGTGGCACCCGCATGGTGGCCGCCGCCGTCCCCCTTTGCTAAGGTGCCGCCCGCGGCGCCCGCCGCGCCATCAAGACCAACCGGGAAGGGGACGATCATGCCGCCGATCAGCAGCTCGCAGGCCTGGAAGGCGCTCGCAGCGCATCACAAGACGCAGGCCGCAACGACGATGCGCGAGCTGTTCGCCGCCGATCCCGGGCGTTTCGCCCGCTTCTCGGTGCGGCTGGGCGACATGCTCCTCGACTATTCCAAGAACCGCGTCACCGAAGAGACGATGCGCCTGCTGGTGGCGCTGGCCGAGGAGGCGGATCTCGCCGGCTGGCGGCAGAAGATGTTTGCGGGCGAGAAGATCAACGCCACCGAGGGCCGCGCCGTCCTGCACGTGGCGCTGCGCAACACCCTCGATAAGCCGATCCTCGTCGACGGCGCCGATGTGATGCCGGAGGTGGTGCGGGTACGCGAGCAGATGCGCGCCTTCTCCGATGCGGTGCGCAGCGGCGCTTGGCGCGGCCACGGTGGCCTCGCCATCACCGATGTCGTCAACATCGGCATCGGCGGCTCCGACCTTGGCCCGGTGATGGTCACCGAGGCACTGAAGCCCTATCACCAGCCGGGGCTGAACGTGCACTTCGTCTCCAATGTCGATGGCACCCACATCGCCGAGACACTGAAGCCGCTGACCCCGGAGACGACGCTGTTCATCGTCGCCTCGAAGACCTTCACCACCCAGGAAACGATTACCAACGCGCTGTCGGCGCGGGCCTGGCTGGTCGAGACGCTGGGCGAGGCGGCGGTCGCCAAGCACTTCGTCGCGCTGTCCACCAACGAGAAGGAGGTGCGCGCCTTCGGCATCGATCCGGCCAACATGTTCGCCTTCTGGGACTGGGTCGGCGGCCGCTTCTCGCTGTGGTCGGCGATCGGCCTGCCGATCGCCATTGCTGTCGGCATGGACCGCTTCGATGCGCTGCTCGCGGGCGGCCGGGCGATGGACGCGCACTTCTGCACCGCGCCGCTGGCGCAGAACCTGCCGGTGCTGCTGGCGTTGATCGGCATCTGGAACACCGACTTCCTCGGCGCCGAGACCTACGCGGTCCTGCCGTACGATCAGTACCTGCACCGGCTGCCGGCCTACCTGCAGCAGGCCGACATGGAGAGCAACGGCAAGTACGTGCGCAAGGACGGCGGCCGCGTCGACTACAAGACCGGACCGGTCCTGTTCGGCGAGCCCGGCACCAACGGCCAGCACTCGTTCTACCAGCTCGTCCACCAGAGCACGCGGCTGGTGCCGTGCGACTTCATCGCGCCAGCGCAGACCCACAACCGCATCGGCGACCACCATCCGATCCTGCTGTCCAACTTCTTCGCCCAGACCGAGGCGCTGATGCGCGGCAAGAGCGAGGACGAGGTGCGGGCCGAGCTCAAGGCGCAGGGGCTGGATGCCGCGGCGATCGACGCGCTGGCGCCGCACAAGGTGTTCGACGGCAACCGGCCGACCAACTCCCTCCTGGTGCGCCGCATCGATCC
>JAEULG010000182.1 GCA_016793875.1 Rhodospirillales bacterium
TGGCCGGTGCAGGGGAACAGCTTCTGCCGTTCGATGGCGAGGCACGGCTGATCTGCGATGCCGTCGGCAGCGACGATGCCGGCCGGCTGTTCGCTTGGCTGCACCAGGAACTCGCCTGGCGGCAGGACGAAGCGACGATGATGGGCCGCAAGCTGCCGATCCCCCGTCTGCAGGCGTGGTATGGCGAGGGCAACTATCTCTACAGCGGCATCCGGCTGGTCGCCCGGCCGTGGATCGAGCCGTTGCTGGAGCTCAAGATGCTGGCCGAACGGCTCTCCGGCCGACCGTTCAACAGCGTCCTCGCCAACCTCTATCGCGATGGCCACGACAGCGTCGCGTGGCACGCCGACAGCGAGCCTGCCCTCGGCCTCAATCCTGTCATCGCCAGCCTCTCGCTCGGCGCGGTCCGCCGCTTCGATCTGCGCCATCGTCGGACGGGAGAACGGCTCTCGATCAATCTGCCCGCCGGGTCCTGCCTGATCATGGCCGGCACCACCCAGCACTGGTGGCAGCATCGGATCGCTAAGACCAGCCGGCCGGTCGGCGCGCGGATCAACCTGACCTTCCGGCTGATCCGTTCCTAGTCTTGCTCAGGCGCGCGGCACTCTGAGCTGCGCCGGCGGCGTTTCCTCGGCCACGGGCAGGCCCGCCGGTAACGACTGCACATGCAGGTAGCGCTGCGGCAGCGGCACGTGGATGTCGTGCTCGCGGAACAGGTCGAGGATTTCGAGGAACACCTCGCTGGAGACGTTGTGGACCCCGTTGCGAACGTCGGCGACCCAGAAGCGCAACTCCAGATCGAGGCCGTTCTCGCCGAAGCCGACCACCAACGGATTGGGTGCAGGTGTCTTCAGCACCCGCGCCGGCCGCCCCGCCGCCTGCCGCATCAGCGACAACGCCTTGCGAACGTCGACGTCGTAGGCCACCCGGACCCGGATCTTCAGCCGCACGTTGTCGTTCTGGTGGGTCCAGTTGAAGACCTGCTGGGTGATGATGTCCTCGTTCGGGATGAGGAATTGTGTCCCGTCGCGGGTCTCGACCTCGACATAGCGAGCGCCCAGAGCGGCGACCCAGCCGAAGGTGCCGCCGACCTCCAGGATGTCCCCGGGCTTGATCGACTTGTCGAGCAGCAAGACGATACCGGCAAAAAGGTTGGAGACGGTGCGCTGCAGGCCGAAGCCGACGCCGACGCCGACGGCACCGGTGAAGACGGCGAGCGCCGTCAGGTCGATGCCGGCGGTGCCCAGTGCCAGCAGGAAGGCAAGGGTGATCAGCACGAGCTTTGCGAGCTTGCCGAACAGCACCTTGGCGGTGGGGGTGAGGTTTGCCACCCCTGCCAGCCGCCGCTCGGCGAACCGGCCGCCGATGCTGGCAGCCCACAGCAGGACCGCAAGGGTGACGATGGCCTCGACTACCGTCAGCAGATCGATGCGAGCGCTCCCCAGGGCGAAGGATATCCGCTGCAGTAACAGGATCGACGGTCCCAGCAGGCCGAGCACGTTCAGCGCGGCGATCGTCCAGGCGGCGACGGCGACGATGCTGGCGATGGTCGCGTTGGGAATCAGCGCCGAGGCGATGCGGATCAACAGCCAGGCGGCCGCAAGATCGACGGCGATCGAGACGACGTGGTTGGGCCAGCCGAATTGTTGGGCAACCACCGTCGAAATCCACAGTGCCGCTGCCCAAAGAGCCGGCAGGGACAGCGGCACGATGTTTTGAACGTAGAATTCCTCCTGAAACTCGTCGACAGCAGTGTTGTGGGCAATGCGGCGGAGCCAGGGATCGACCAGCCGGCCGGCGAGCCAAGCGCCCATCAGCGTTACGAAGATGGCTGGCAGCTGCAACAGATTGGCTTCGGTGGTGATGTAGGTTGCCAGGAAGTCGCGGACGGCAAGAAAGCCGGCAAGCACGCGGTCTGAGTTGACGATGGGGTCCATGCGGCCTCCCGGTGGCGCCGTGCGGACGATGGCGGCCCGGCTGCAACCGCTTCTTGTTCCTGATCATAGCGCGCCAGCCGCCGCCACGCATGCTTCCTCACACGGGATCGAGGACGATCCTGTTGACGCTGCAACAAGAATGACATGTCCTGAGAAGCGATGTCGCGCTTGCGCGACTGAGAAGCGATGTCGCGCTTGCGCGGGTCGTGCCGGTCCGGCCGATTCTCGTTAGCTAGAACTCCCAGTGGCGCCCGGCGGCGTCCGGCGGTCCCCAGCGGCGACCGCGGCGGCAGCCGGCTTTTCCCGGTCGCCGTGGCTCCCACGCAGCTCCGGCCGCGCGCACGGCAGGAGGAGGAAAACGCGTCATGTTCGAGTCCGCCGAGCAGAAGCACGAGATCGACAGGCAGACGTTCAAGAGCGAGGAGCCAAAGCTCCGCGAAGAGCTGCTCGATGCACAGTTTGATCTGGTCGAGAAGAAGCAGTTTCCGGTTCTGATCCTGCTCACCGGAATCGACGGCGCCGGCAAAGGGGCGGCGCTCGGTCGTCTTTACGAGTGGCTCGATCCGCACACCCTCCATACCGTCGCCTTCGATTCGCCGACCGATGTCGAGCGCGCTCGGCCGCGGATGTGGCGCTACTGGGTCGAGCTGCCGCCCAAGGGCGACATCGGCATCTTCGTCGGATCCTGGTACCACGAGCCGCTGACCGAGCGTGTCACCGGCCGTGACGACGACGACGCCCTGACCGGCCATGCCGCACGTATTCTCCGTTTCGAGGAGATGCTGGCGGACGAGGGGGTGCTGCTGCTGAAGTTCTGGCTGCACCTCTCGGAAAAGGACGCGCGGTCGCGGCTGAAGAAGGCGCTGGAGGACCACCGCGGCCACCATGTGGTTGAGCATCGCGGGTGGAAGGCGACCTACAAGGCGGCGATGGAAACGGTGCAGACGATGCTGCAGCAGACCAGCAGCGGCGTTGCCCCCTGGATCGTCGTGCCCAGCAGCGACCCGCGCTATCGCGATGTGACCATCGGCCGGGTGGTGCTGCGGGCGATCCGCGAGCGGCTGGCACGGGAGAAGCCCGTTGTTCCGGTGGCCGCCGTTCCCGCCATCATCCCGCCGCTGGACGGCAAGACCGTCCTCGACGGTCTCGATCTGACCCTCAAGCTGGACAAGGACGAATATCGCAGGGAGCTGAAGGCCTGGCAAAAGCGGCTGACCGCTCTGACCGATCGCAAGGGTTTCCGCGACATCGCCGTCGTCTGCGCCTTCGAGGGCAATGATGCCGCCGGCAAGGGTGGCAGCATCCGCCGGGTGACGATGGCGCTCGACCCGCGCCGCTTCCGGGTCAACCCCATTGCCGCCCCGACCGACGAGGAGAAGGCGCAGCCCTACCTCTGGCGGTTCTGGCGGCGGCT
>JAEULG010000199.1 GCA_016793875.1 Rhodospirillales bacterium
GGTCGGCCAGCACGAAGAACTTGCGCCGGCCGTGGCTCCAACAGGCCGCCTCGGTGATCGGCCCCGGCTGGCGCGACGGCTCGTAGAGCGCGTTGAACCCGGCGAACGCGTCCGCCTGCAGGATGCCGCCCCAGCCGGCCAAGTGCCGGCGTGCATGCTCGCCCTCGCGCGTGCGGGAGTAGGCGAAGACCGCCGCCGGCGGGTCGGGCCCACCGAAGGGGCGGTCGTCGCGGACGTAGACCCACAGCCGGCCGGTGATGGTCTTGCCCTTCGCCAGAACCGGCACCGTGGTGTCGTCGCCGTGGACGCGCGATGCAGCCAGCACGTGGCGACGGATCAGCTCGACCAGCGGCGACAGTGCCGCGGCGGAGGCGCCGACCCAGTCGGCGAGCGTCGAGACGTCGAGATCGATGCCCTCGCGGGCGAAGCCCTCGCTCTGCCGGTTGAGCGGGAGATGGAGTCCATACTTGCCGTGGAGGACCATCGCCAGCAGCCCGGCCCCGGCGCGGCCGCGGGCGATCGGATGGAACGGCGCCGGCGGCTGGGTGATCCGCTCGCAGGCGCGACAGCTGAACTTCTCGCGGACGGTCTGGATCACCTTCCACTGCCGGGGGATCACCTCCAGCGTCTCGGTGACGTCCTCGCCGAGCTTGACCAGCTTGCCCTGGCAGCAGGGGCAGACCGCCGGCGCCGGGATGACGACGCGCTCGCGCGGCAGATGCGCCGGCAACGGCGCCCGTACCGGCCGGCGACGGGCGACGCCGGGCACGCCAGGCTTCGCCGCGGCCGCGGCGGCCGCTTCGGCGGCACATGCGTCCTCGGCGGCGGTCGCCTCCAGTTCCTCCAGCTGCAGCTCCAGCTGGTCGAGCAGGCGGCGCCGATGTTCCGACGACGGCCCGAAGCGCTCGCGCTTCAGCTTGGCGATCATCAGCTTCAGGTGTGCGACCATCGCCTCGGCGCCGGACGCCCGCGCCTCGGCCTCGCGCCGCGCCGCGCGCTCGGCCAGCAGCGCCGTCTTCAGCGTCTCCAGATCGTCGGGAAGGGCGTCGGCCGGCGTGCTCACGCCCCGCAGTGAATCACCGATCCGGCCGTCTGACTCGTGAAATCTGCGCCGCGTCCCCCGGCCGCCGCGTCAGCCCGCTCGTTCCGGCCGGAACGTGTGTCGCGGGTTACGCCAGTCAATGCCATCAAGCATGTAGGCGAGCTGCGCCGGCGTGATCGAGACCACGCCGTCGGCCGGGGTCGGCCAGATGAAGCGGCCGCGCTCCAGACGCTTCGCGTACAGCGACATGCCGAGGCCGTCGTGCCAGAGAATCTTGATCAGATCACCCCGACGGCCCCGGAAGACGTACAGATCGCCGCCGTGCGGATCGCGCTGCAGCGTCTGCTGAACCTGCAGCGCTAGCCCGTTCATGCCGCGCCGCATGTCGGTCCGGCCGACCGCCAGCCACACCCGCACCCCGCTCGGCAGCGGGATCATCGCCGCAACAGCGCTGCGATCACCGCCGAAGCCAAGTCGGCCGGCGTCGAGGCCGGTATCCGCACCCGCGAACCACCCGCCACCTCGATCTCGATCGAGCCCGTCGGCGCCTCGGCTTCCGCCAGGCGCGCGGGTCCGCCGGAACTGGAAATCGGAAGCCGAGCCGGGCCGTGATGCCCATCGCTCGCGCCGACCGCCGCGACGACAGCCGGCGTCAGAACGACTTCGGCGAACCCGCCCGAACTCGGGCTACCCTCCCGCCGCCAGCGATAGATCAGGCTGGGACAAACGTCCGCCTGCCGCGCCACCTCCGAAACCACCGCCCCCGGCGCGAACGCCGCGGCAACAATCGCCCGCTTCTCGGCGTCGCTGAACCGGCGCCGCCGCTCCGGCCCGGTCAGAACATGAACCTGCGCCATCCGCACCGTCTCTCATACCGGTGCAAACACCGGTGTTTGCACCGGTGCCAACACAAGCCACACCCTCGCACGACGCGGAAGACGGCCCTCCCCGGATGGTTACAAACCATCTGGACCGACGCACCCAGCGCCAGCTCACACGGCGCGGCCTGCGCGGCGTCAAGCTCGTCGTCTCGGATGCGCACCAAGGGCTGAAAGCCGCCGTCGCCAAGGTGCTGAATGCCACCTGGCAGCGCTGCCGCGTCCACTTCATGCGCAATGCTCTCG
>JAEULG010000206.1 GCA_016793875.1 Rhodospirillales bacterium
CCTCGTCGACTCGTTCACCGATCCGCTCGGCCTCAGCATCGTCGGCTCCGATGAAGACCTGGCAGCCGCGGCCGAGCAGCAGATGGTGGCGGAGAGCACGTTCGGTGCCATGGCGACCCGCTTCGACGGACAGATCGGCGCGTTCGCCTATTTGCTGGCAGTGCTGCTGTACATCCCGTGCGTCGCTGCGATCGCCGCCATCTACCGCGAGACCGGCCCGGCGTGGACAATCTTCGCCGGCCTGTGGACCACCGGCCTCGGCTATGGCGCCGCGGTGCTGACCTTCCAGATCGGCACCTTCGAGCGCGATCCCGCCAACAGCATCGCCTGGATCGCCGGCATCCTGATAGCGTTCGCAACAGCAGTGTTCTTCATGCGCATGGCCGGGCAGCAGGACGCCGCCCCGGCGGCGGCCCCGGCGGAGTAACGGCAATGATCTTGGCGGAAGTTCGCGACTATCTGGCCCAGCGCGGCCGGGCCCCGCTCAGCGATCTGTGTACCCGTTTCGCCATGGACGATGCGGCAATGCGGCCAATGCTGGAGCACTGGGTGCGCAAGGGCCGGCTGCGCCACATCGCACCGGAAGCGAACGGCAAGTGCGGCTCCTGCTGCTGCAGCTGCAGCGAGCCGGAGATCTACGAATGGGTGTCGCGCGGCTGACGGGCTTTGGGTCGGGCTGAAAACGGGCCCTGGCGCCGCACCTCGCCCAGGGGCCCGTGCCATTCACAGGCCGAGCTCGACGCGCGGCGGGCCGCCGTCAGCATCGAGGACCAGCGGCCTGGAGCAGAGCGGCAGGCGGGAGCGGTCGATGTCGCCGCTGGCGGTCAGCGCTTCCCGCACCGCCACCATCCGCTGGCGCGCCAGATCGAGCAGCGGCGACGTCGGGGCCTCTGCCGCTCCCGGCGGCGGCGTGGGCACCCCCAGGGCGGCGCCGTCGGCCGGCGTGGCCATGCCACACAGCCGCAGCTTCATCTTCGGCCGGTCCTTCAGCGCCTGCTGCAGGTTTAGCAGCGCACCTTCGGCATTGCTGCCCACCGCCGCCTCGCCCGGGGCGAAGGCGATCACCGCCGCCGGCGGCGCGGCCTCGTCCACGCTCCTTTCCCGTTTCGCCGCCGCCAGATCGAGCGAGGCTGAGATCAGCTTGAAGGGCGCTGTGACCAGTGCCCGCAGAACGCGGAACAAGCCGTTCCACAGCATCTTCGAGTAGTCGAAGTCGGGAGAGGTCAGGTCCCCCTCGAACGGCAGGGTGAGGCTGATCGAGCCGTCCGAGTCCTCCAGCAGGCCGACGATGGTCGTCAGCGGCACGCCGACGGATTTGGAGATGCGATCGCTGCCGACCTCCGCCCGGTCGGCGAAGCCGAGGTTGAAGGCCTTGGCGCGCACCTCTCCGGTCATCTGGCCGGCCTCCGCCCGCGCATCGGCATTGGCATTGAGTGTGCCGCCGATGAAGTCGAGGCCGATCGCCGGGCCAAGGAATGGGCTGAGCGCGGGCAGCCCCAGATTGTCGATGTTGGCCCGCAGATCAAAGGCCGGCTTCGACTGGAACGGCACCGCCCAGCCGTCGGCGGTCACCGTCCCCTGATCCAGCCGCGCCTTCAGCCGCAACTCGCTGCGGGTGCTGGGGCGGCTGGTATCGACGTGCTCGAGGCGCAGCGCCTCGACGTCGATCGTGGAACTGGCGGGAGGCATGCGCGTCTGGTCGAGCAGGACGACCCGCCCGCCATTGACCAGACCGAACTGGCCGATGTGAATGACCGGCAGATCTGCCGGCGGCCATGTGCGGGCGGACTTCCCAGGCTTTGGCGCCTCCGCTGCGGCCGGCGCCGCGGGGTGGTTGGCCGCCGGCTGCTTGGTCTGCGTCAGCGTCGCATCGATGCGCCCGACCGCCAGCCGGTCGAAGCCATACTCACCTTTGCCCTGCGATGCCGCGATCGCGTCGGCAAGGCTGATATTCTTGAGGTCGAGCATCATCGACAGCGCCCCCGGCACGGCGGCGGAGACTGAGGCCAGATCCAGGTCAAGATGCCGCGCATGCCACTGCGGCGCCGGGTTGTCGATGTCCATGCCGAGGTCTTCGACCGTCGTACGCAAGCGGCCGAGGTCAATCACGGTTGCCGTCCCCGCAGCGCTATCCGGCAGGCGCGTGGCGGTGCCCTCCGCGTTGATCCGGCCGCTGAAAGCAAAATCGGAGTTCGGCCCGTTCTCGCGGTAGCCGAAGGTGCGCGGATTGAAGGTGAAGCCGGTGAAGTCGATCACCGAACGGTCACTAGCGCCGCCGATGCTGATGGCGAACTTCGGTGCGCCGAGGTCCGTCGTTCCCGACACGTCGAGCTTCGCCCCGTCGGACACGCCGATGTCGGTCGAGCGCAACGTTAGCGACGAGGTGATCTCCATGTCCTGTCCGGGGGCGACGGGCGCACCGAGGCGGAAGCGCTCTACCGCCAGCGACGGCGTCGCCACCTTCACCTGGGTCAGACCCGGCGCATCGTCGAGGCTGAGGGTCGAGAGCCGGCCGCTGATCCGGCCGGCGGCGATATCTACCAGCGCATGTTCCGGCGCCTCCGGGGTGGCGCGCTTGAGGACGGCGAGGGCGAAGGAGGAGAGATCGAGCCCGAGCGGCCCGTCGATGCGGGTACGGGGTCCGAACCCGAACTGCATCTCGGGCAGCTCCAGACTGATCGCCTCGCCGCCGATCCTGATCGGCTTCTTCAGAGGAAGGAGCAGCCCAAGCTTCGCCACGCCGACGGTGCCGGCCGCGGACAGCGGCTTCTCGGCGTCCCTGCCGTCCATGGTGAGGTCCGAGAGCCGTATGGCAATGTCCTCGGCGGTTCCCTCGACATGGCGGCCCCCCAGCCGCAACGCCCGTACATCGATCTGGGCCGTTGCGGCCAGTGAGGGCGGCCCGGAGCCGGGCAGCCAAACCTTCAGGCCCGGAAGACCGACATTGGCGCCGGTGAGGACGGCTTGCGTGCCGTCGTGAAGCCGGAGATCCATCCCGTCCACCGACAGCGCCGCGTCTCCGGCGACATCGATCGTGCCGGATGGGTCGTACAGCAGGCGGATCGCATCGAGGCTCAGTGCGCCCGCGTCCAGTTTCACGCTGCCGAACTTCTGATGGGCCAGGTCGAACGAGGAGAAGCTCGCCTTCCCGGCAAGATGCGCGTCGATGCGGCCGTCCGCGAGGATCTTCGAGCCGCTGGTCGACAGCGCGACGTCGATGCGGCCGTCTTTCCGATCGAAGCCGAGGCCGCCGGTGTAGGTCTCGACCTTGGGGACTTCGACGCCGGTCAACTCCAGGGTCGCATCGATGCCGATGTTATCGGCGAGCGGCGTCGCCGTCCCGGAAAGCGCGATGTGGATCTGGTTGAGATCGCCGTCGAGGCGGATGTGTCCGGGCTCTTCCGGCGACCAGGTGGCGAATCCCGCAAGGTCAAGCTCGTCGACGGCGATGGTCGCCTTGCCGCCGCGCGCAGAGGTGAAGACGATCGCGCTGTCGCGCAGCTTGAGCTGGTCGAGCCCCAGTCCCCACGGCCGGCGCTCATCGGGCGCCGGTGCCGGTGCCGGTTCTGCGTCCCTCTGACCGGCGCCGGCCCGCTCGGCGAGAATACGGCTGAGCGGAACGTCGTTGATGCTGAGCGCTCCGTCCGCCGCCTGCTGGATGCTGATGCGGATTCCCGCGATCTCGGCGTCCTGGACGAGCGCCTGCCGGCTGAGCAGGCGGCGCACATCGATCTTCGCCCGGATATATCCGACCTGCGCCGCCTCGCCCTCGTGGCCGCCGAACGTCACCGGCCCGAAGCTGATCTCGCCGCGCAGCAGATTGATATCGATGGTCTCGACGCCGTTGGTATCGATCTCCAGCCCCTGGAAGTAGGTATGCACCAGGGAGCGGGCGATGTAGTTGGGAGCGAGCTTGAGGATGCCGTAACCGGCTGCGGCGAGAACGACCAGCGCTGCCAGCAGGACCACCGGCCAGCGACGCCAGCGCGCCGGCCCTCCCCCTGTTTCGCCAATCGAACCACCCGCGCCCTTTGGTGCCGTTGCACCCTCCGGTTCTGTACTGGCAACCACCCGAAAACCCCTCTCAACCGATGGTGCGCTTCCGGCGGCATTCTGCTTCTCGCATCGCCCCAACAAAGGTGCACGTCGGGATGTGACCTAAGACCGGTCGGCGCCGGTGTCGCAAGTCCGTTCGCACCGAAGTGCTGGCGGCAGTGTCGGCAGCCCTCCCCGCCCCGGCGGTAGAATCCCGGCGGCGCCGATGCTACAAGCGCCGCCATGATCACCGACCTCGCGCATATCCGCAACTTCGCCATCATCGCCCACATCGACCACGGCAAGTCCACCCTCGCCGACCGGCTGATTGAGGTGTGCGGCGCGCTGACCGAGCGCGAGATGCGCGCCCAGGTGCTCGATTCCATGGACATCGAGCGGGAGCGCGGCATCACCATCAAGGCGCAGACCGTCCGCCTCTCCTACCGGGCCAAGGACGGCGCCACCTACCAGCTCAACCTCATGGACACGCCCGGCCACGTCGACTTTTCCTACGAGGTCAGCCGCTCGCTCGCCGCCTGCGAAGGCTCGCTGCTGGTGGTGGATGCAACCCAAGGGGTCGAGGCGCAGACGCTGGCCAACGCCTATCTCGCCATCGAGGCCGGCAACGAGATCATCCCCGTCCTCAACAAGATCGACCTGCCGGCGGCCGAGCCGGAGCGCATCTCCGCGCAGATCGAGGAGGTGATCGGTCTCGACGCGTCGCACGCCGTGCGCATCTC
>JAEULG010000213.1 GCA_016793875.1 Rhodospirillales bacterium
GCGCCGCCGTCGCGTCCGCCGTCCGCCGCCAGCGCCCGCCAGCCCGGCCCATCGGCGTCGGAGGTCAGCGCGTGCAGCGCCGCATTGGTGAAGAACAGCGTCGTCGGGATGCCGATGGCGACGGCGGCGCTCGCCATCACCAGCGCGTAGTGCACCCGCTCGAACCGGCCGGAGAGGACCAGCACCGACAGCTTCGCCAGCCCGCTGCCCGCCGCCGCCAGCCCGGCGTCCGCCGGCCGGGCCGCTCCCGGGCCGAGCGGCTCAGGCGCGGCAGGCGGCAGCATCGGCGGCGCCGGCATGAACGGCGAGATCGACGATGCTGGGATGATCGCCGCACAGCGGGCAACCGGGGTCGCGGCGCACGCGGATGCGCCGCCAGGTGCCGGCCAGCGCATCGACGACCAAAAGCCACCCGGCGAGGCTCTCGCCGATGCCGAGCAGCTCCTTGATCACCTCGGTCGCCTGCAGCCCGCCGAGGGCGCCGCAGAAGGCGCCGAGCACCCCCGCCTGCGCGCAGGTGGGGATGTGCCCCTCCGGCGGCGGCTCGCGATAGAGGCAGCGGTAGCAGGGCGGCCGCTCCGCTCCCGGCCCCGCCGGCACGCCTGCCTTGAAGGTGGCGAGCTGGCCGTCGAAGCGCAGGATCGCCGCCGAGACCAGCGGCTTGCCGGCGAAGAAGCAGGCGTCGTTGACCAGAAAGCGCGTCGGAAAGTTATCGCTGCCGTCGGCGATGACGTCGTAGCCGTCGATCAGCGCGCGGGCGTTGGCCGCCGTCAGCCGCCGCTGGTGCGGAATCACCCGCACCTCGGGGTTGACGGCGGCAAGCGCGACGCGGGCGCTCTCCACCTTGGGCACGCCGAGGCGGTCGGTGGTATGGACGATCTGCCGCTGCAGGTTGGACAGATCGACGACGTCGTCGTCGATGACGCCGATGGTGCCGACGCCGGCGGCGGCGAGGTAGAGCAGCAGCGGCGAGCCGAGGCCGCCGGCGCCCACCACCAGCACGCGCGAGGCGAGCAGTTTCGCCTGTCCGGCCCCGCCGATCTCGTCGAGCAGGATGTGCCGGGCGTAGCGGCTGATCTGGGCGTCGGTGAAGTCCATCCGGGCTGCCGCCGGCTCGCGCTCGCGCCGCGCTATTCGCCGAGGCCTTCGAACAGCGCCGTCGACAGGTAGCGCTCGGCGAACGACGGCAGGATGATGACGATCGTCTTGCCGGACATCTCCGGCCGCTTGCCGACCTCGACCGCCGCCGCCAGCGCCGCGCCCGACGAGATGCCGACGGGCAGGCCTTCCAGCTTCGCCACCCGCCGCGCCGTCTGGAACGCCGTGCTGTTGCCGATCTTGACCACCTCGTCGATGAGGCGAACGTCGAGCACCGCCGGAATGAAGCCGGCGCCGATACCCTGGATCTTGTGCGGGCCGGGAACGCCGCCGGAGAGCACCGGGCTGTCCTCCGGCTCGACGGCGATGATGCGCAGGCGCGGACGGCGCGGCTTCAGCACCTCGGCGCAGCCGGTGATGGTGCCGCCGGTACCGACGCCGCTGACGAGGGCATCGACGTTGCCGCCGGTATCCCGCCAGATCTCCTCGGCCGTGGTGCGGCGGTGGATCTCGGGGTTCGCCGGGTTGGAGAACTGCTGCAGCATGATCGCCCCGGGTGTCCCCGCCACCACCTCCTCGGCGCGGGCGACCGCCCCCGGCATGCCCTTGGCCGCCGGCGTCAGCACGATCTCGGCGCCCAGCAGCGCCAGCATCTTGCGCCGCTCGATGGACATGCTCTCCGGCATGGTCAGGATCAGCCGGTAGCCGCGTGCCGCACAGACGAAGGCGAGCGCGATGCCGGTGTTGCCGGAGGTCGGCTCGACCAGGGTCGCGCCCGGACCGATGCGGCCTTCCTTCTCGGCGGCCACCACCATGGCGAGGCCGATGCGGTCCTTGACCGAAGAGAGCGGATTGAAGAACTCGCACTTGCCGAGCAGCTCGGCGCCGCAGCCGGCATCCGCCGCGAACTTTTGCAGCCGGACCAGCGGGGTATCGCCGACGGTCTCGATGATGCTGTCGTAGATGCGGCCGCGACCGCGCGTTGCAGTCAGTTCGGCAGAAGTTTGTTCGGTCATCGCATCACCCACCATTTGTCCACTGATCCTATAGACAATGTAGAATCCGGCGCGCCTTTGCAAACATCCCTGCGATGGCGGTCGTCGCTCCTCCTATATGGAGAAGTCGAGGCGGTCGCGCCCTTCGCTGAGGATGCCGACCCGGTCGGCGCGATTGCACAGATCGTCCATGGTGACGCCATCCAGCCTCGAGAGCAGTTCGCCCTGCAGTTCGACCCACAGCGGCCGGACGACCTTGAGGCCGAGCGGCGAGCCGGTCTCCTCCTGCAGGGGATCATCATCGCCTTCATCGTTGCGCACGACGCGGATGATTTCGCCGACGGTGATTCGCCGGCGCTCGCGTGCCAACCGGTAGCCGCCGCGTGGCCCGCGGACGCCGACCAGCACGCCGCTGCGCACCAGGTTCTGCAGCGCCTGCTCCAGATAGCGCCGGGGAATGCCCTGCCGGCGGGTGATCTCGCGGCTCTGCACCGGCTCGGCACCGGCGTGGTAGGCGATGTCGAGCACCGCTTCGATGGCAAACAGCGTCTTGCGCGAGAGCTTCAGCATTGTTCTTGCTTCCCGTCTGCCAGCCCCGCGGTCCCGGTGGAACCGAAGCCGCCGTCGGACCGCGCCGTCGGTGCCAACTCCCCCGTCTCCTGCCACCGCACCGCGGTCACCGGGGCGACGACGAGCTGGGCGATCCGCATGCCGCGATCGATGCGAAACGCCGCCTCGCCGTGGTTGATCAGCACGACGGCGATCTCGCCGCGATAATCGGCGTCGATGGTCCCGGGGCTGTTGAGGACGGTGACGCCGTGCCGCGCCGCCAGACCTGAGCGCGGCCGCACCTGCGCCTCGAAACCCTCCGGCAGGCCGATGACGATGCCGGTCGGCACCAGCGCCCGGCCGCCCGGCGGCAGCACCACGGTTCCCGCCGTCGCCGCCAGTAGATCGAGGCCGGCAGCGTGCGCCGTCGCGTAGGTCGGCAGCGGCAGGTCGTGGCCATGCGGCAGGCGGCGCACCGGCAGGGCGAGCGGCGTCACGATGCGACCGCCGTGCTGCCGGGGGCGAGCGCATCGGCGATGCGGCCGGCGAGCCGCTCGGCGACCGCCTGCTTGCTCATCTGCGGCCAAGCCTCGATCCCGCCCGCCGCCGAGATCAGATGGACGGTATTGGAGGCGCCGCCGAAGGTGCCGGTGGCGGGTGAAACGTCATTGGCGACGATCCAGTCGCAGCCCTTGCGCACGCGCTTCGCCTCGGCGTGCTCGACGACGCAGGTGGTCTCGGCGGCGAAGCCCACCACCAGGCGCGGCCGGCGATCGCCGGCGCGGGCGAGGGTGGCGAGGATGTCGGGATTCTCCGCGAGGCGCAGCGACGGTGGCCCGGAAGGATCCTTCTTCATCTTCTGCGGTGAGGCCTGTACGACGCGCCAGTCGCCCACCGCCGCCGCACACACTGCCACGTCCACCGGCAGCGCCGCCTCGCAGGCGGCCAGCATCTCCACGGCGGTTTCGATGGCGACGACCTGCACGCCCGGCGGGTCGGGCAGTGCGGTCGGCCCGGCTACCAGCGTCGTCGCCGCCCCGTGACGGGCGAGGGCGGCCGCGATGGCGTGCCCTTGCCGGCCGGACGAGTGGTTGGAAATGTAGCGGACGGGATCGATCGGCTCGCGCGTCGGCCCGCTGGTGACCAGCGCCCGCAGGCCGGCGAGCCGCCCCGCCGGCGCCAGCTGTGCCTCGATGGCGGCGAGGATGGCGGTGGGCTCGGCCATCCGCCCGTAGCCCCACTCGCCGCAAGCCATCTCGCCCTCGTCGGGACCGACGGTCGCCAGGCCACGGGCGCGCAACGTGGCAAGGTTGGCCTGGGTCGCCGGATGCTCCCACATCCGCACGTTCATCGCCGGCGCCGCCAGCACCGGCTTGTCGGTGGCGAGCACCGCCGTCGTCGCCAGATCGTTGGCGATGCCCGCCGCCATGCGGGCGATGATGTCGGCGGTGGCGGGGGCAACCACCAGCAGGTCGGCGTCCCGCGACAGCTGGATGTGCCCCATCTCGCTCTCGCGGCCGAGGGTGAAGAGATCGGTATGGACCTCCTGCTCGCTCAGCGCTTCGAGCGACAAGGGCGTCACAAAGGCCGCGCCGGCGGCGGTCAGGATACAGCGCACCCGTGCGCCGCGCTCGCGGAGCCGGCGGATCAATTCGAGGCATTTGTAGGCGGCGATACCTCCGGCGACGATCAGAAGGATACGCTTCCCGGCGAGCGTGTGCATTGAACCCTATTTACGAAATTTGGGTGTTGAACAAACGTAGCGCGCCGGCGCGTCCGAAGCAAGGGCCGGCGACACGGACCTGACACTGCCCATGGCAGTAAGGCAAGCTGCCGCCGGCGGAAGAAACAAAGCTTGCGGCAGCGTAGCGGGCGGACGAGCAGCCCCGGCGGACGGCAAGGCGGCCGGTCGGACAGGATGCCCGGTGTGGAATACGCGCCGTGGTTAGTGGATGAGGAGACCAAACAGCGTTCCGGCAAGGACCGCTGCGATGATCCACCCGGCCATTGCTGCGCCGCGCTCGCTGCGGGCGCCGCGCAGGCTTTGCGCGTCGATTTTCAGCCGGCCTTCGGCCAGCGCGGCGAAACCGTGCTCGGCGCGCCGCACCAGTTCAGGCAGGCGAGCCAGCGCCGCGGCGATATCTGCCGCCCCCTCGCGCACCAGCGCCTGCGGTCCCAGCGTCTCGGCGCACCAGGCTTCGATCATGGGCCTTGCGAGAATCCACATGTTGGCATCGGGAGCCAGCGACCGGCCGGTGCCCTCGGCAACCAGCATCGTCTTCTGCAGCAGCAAGAGTTGCGGCTGCGCCTCCATGTCGAAGGTCTCCGTCACCTGGAACAGCTGGCCGAGGAGCCGGGCCACCGAGATCTCGTTCTGCGGGCGGTCGAGGATCGGCTCGGCGATGGAGCGGCAGGCCTGGGCGAAGGCATCCAGCGAGCGGTCCGCCGGGATCCAGCCGGCGGCGAAGTGCACCTCCGCCGCGCGCCGCCAGTCCCGGGTCAGGAAGGCAAGCAGGAGCTCGCCGAGATGGCGCCGGGTGGGCCGGTCGAGCCGGCCCATGATGCCGAAGTCGACCACGGCAACGCTGCCATCGGCGCGGACGAACATGTTTCCGGCGTGCAGGTCGGCGTGGAAGAAGCCGTCGCGGAAGACCTGCTGGAAGAAGGCGCCGGCGGCCTTGGTCAACACCACCCGCGGATCGTGGCCGCGGGCGATGATCGCTTCACGCTCGTCGATCTTCAGACCGCTGACCCGCTCGGTGGTCAGCACGCGCCGGCCGGTGCGGGTCCAGTCGACTGCCGGCACGTAGAACGAGGGGTCATCGCTAAAGTTATCGGCAAGCTCCGCCGCCGCGGCGGCCTCGAAACGCAGGTCCATCTCGACGGCAACGCTCTCGGTCAGCGCGTCCAGCGATTCCAGCAGGCGCAGGCGACGCAGCGCCGGGAGGTTCCGCTCCACCAGTCGCCCGATCCAGAAGAACAGGTCGAGGTCGCGGCCGAGCGCTTTCTCAATCCCAGGGCGCAGCACCTTGACCGCAACTTCGCGGCCCTCTTGATCGACGGCAAAATGCACCTGGGCGATGGACGCGGCCGCGACCGGCTGCTCGTCGAACCGGGCAAACAGCGATTCGACCGGCTGTCCGAACTCTTCCTCGATGGCGAGGCGTACGTCGTCAAAGGGGAACGGCGGCAGCCGGTCCTGCAGTGCGGCGAGGTCGCGGGCGATGTCCTCGCCCAGCAGGTCGGAGCGGCTGGCAAGCATCTGCCCGAGCTTGACGAAGGAAGGTCCGGCCGCCTGCAGCGCCCGTGCCAGCCGCTGCCCGGGCCGCAGGCGGGCGCCGGACGGATCGCGCCGAGCCAGCGGCCGCGCCAGCCACATCAGCGACCGGCCGAAGGAGAAACGTTCCAGCACGAACAGCGCGTCATGCCGCGCCAGCAGGAACCCGAGCAGCAGCAGCCGGGCGGCGTTGCGCAGGCCGTCGATCATTGCGGCCGGTGGGCCGCCCGCGGCCGACGGCGGCTAGGCGCCGGTGAACACCGCATCGTCACGTACGCCAGGCGGAATGCAGGGCGACGATGCCCCCCGAAAGGTTGCGCCAAGTGACCAGGTCGAGGCCGGCGGCGCGGATCATCTGGGCGAATCGCTCCTGCGAGGGGAAGCGGCGGATGCTTTCGGCCAGATAGCGATAGGCACCGGCGTCGCGAGCAACAACGCGCCCGAGCAGCGGCAGCACGCGGAACGAGTAGGCATCGTACAGCCGGTCGAGCACTGGCAGCGAGACCCGGCTGAACTCCAGGCAGAGGAAGCGGCCGCCCGGCTTCAGCACCCGGCGCGCCTCGCTGAGCGCCGCCTCGATGTGGGTGACGTTGCGGATGGCGAACGCGATGGTGAAGACATCGACTGAAGCCGACGCCACCGGCAGCTGCTCGGCGTCGCCGCAGATCCAGTCGAGACCGCGGATGAGGCCGCGATCGATGGCCCGGTCGCGGCCAACCGACAGCATTTCTCGGTTGATATCGACGACAATCACGTCGCCACCACCACGGTCGAGGAAGCCGAAGGCGATATCGCCGGTGCCGCCGCCGACATCCAGCAGCGTCAACTGTGGTTGCGGGTTGAGCCAGTCGAGCATCGCCGACTTCCACAGCCGGTGGACGCCGCCGCTCATCAGGTCGTTCATGACGTCGTAGCGTGAAGCGACGGAATTGAAGACCGCGCCGACCAGCGAGCGCTTGTCTGCCGCATGCACCGTGCGAAAGCCGAAGTGAGTCGTCGCCTCTCCCGTATCGCCGGGAGCGCCAGGGTGTTGATCTGATCCGGACATGGCAGCGACCATAGCGGAAGCACGCGGATCGCGCTAGCTTGCCGCCATGCCCGAACTGCCAGAGGTCGAGACCGTCCGTCGCGGGCTCCTGCCGGTTCTCGCCGGTCATCGGCTTGTGGAAGTCGTGCAGCGCCGGCCCGACCTGCGGTGCCCCCTGCCCGAAGGCTTTGCGCAGCGGCTAAGGGGCCGGCGGATCGACGATATCGAGCGGCGCGGCAAATACCTGCTGATCCGGCTCGACGCGGACGAGGTCTGGCTGGCGCATCTCGGAATGTCCGGACGCTTCTGCGTGCACCCCGGCGAGCCGCCGCCGCTGGCCGTTCACGATCATGTGGCGGTCCGCACCGACGACGGCACGACCGTGCGCTTTCACGACCCGCGGCGGTTCGGCTGCATGGATCTGGTGGCGGCGGTCGATCTCGACCAGCACCCCTGCCTCGTCGCCCTCGGCCCCGATCCCCTCGGCCCGGCGTTCTCGACGGCCTATCTGGCAGAGCGGCTGGCAGGGCGGCTGGCCCCGCTGAAGGCGGTACTGCTCGACCAGCGGGTGGTCGCCGGCATGGGCAACATCTACGCGTCGGAAAGCCTGTTCCGGGCGCGCCTCTCGCCCACCCGGGCAGCGGGAACGGTGAGCCGGGCCGGCATCGCGCGACTGGTGAGCGCCATCCGCGCGGTGTTCGAAGCGGCGATCGCCGCCGGTGGCTCCAGCCTGCGCGATCACCGTCATCCATCGGGCGAACTCGGTTTATTCCAGCATGGTTTCGCTGTATACGGGCGTCCGGGCGAGCCGTGTCCCGGATGCCGCTGCCAGCTGGCGCGCACAGGGGGCATCCGCAGGATCGTACAGAGCGGCCGCTCGACCTTCTATTGCGGCCACCGGCAGCGCTGATCGGCAAGGCCGTCCGGATAAATCATGGGACTGAGGGAGAAACGGACATGGCGTACGAGATGATCATCGCCGAGACGCGCGGTGCGGTCGGAGTGATCACGCTGAACCGGCCGAAGGCGCTCAACGCCCTCTGCAACCAGCTCGTCGCTGAGCTCGGCCAGGCGCTCGATGCGTTCGAGGCCGACGATGCGATCGGCGCCATTGTCATAACCGGCAGCGAGAAGGCCTTCGCCGCCGGCGCCGACATCAAGGAGATGAAGGACAAGTCCTTCATGGACTGCTACCTGGAGGACTTCATCACCTCCGCCTGGGAGCGCACCGCTCAGTGCCGCAAGCCGGTGATCGCCGCGGTCGCCGGCTTTGCCCTCGGCGGCGGCTGCGAGCTGGCGATGATGTGCGACTTCATCATCGCCGCCGACACCGCCGTCTTCGGCCAGCCGGAAGCGCAGATCGGCGCCGTCCCCGGTGCCGG
>JAEULG010000243.1 GCA_016793875.1 Rhodospirillales bacterium
GTCCCCGCGGTGAAGCACCGCTTCCGCCGCGGCGCCGGTTTCCAGCAGTTCGCGCCGCAGCGTGCCGTCGAGCAGCCCGCAGCTTACCGGCGGGGTCAGCAGCCGGCCGCCGCGGCGGACGAACAGATTGGTCCACGCCCCCTCGGTCAGCGCGCCGCGTTCGTTATGGAACAGCACTTCGTCGCAGCCGGCGGCGCGCGCCGCCGCCAGCTCCGCATCGTAGCGCTCGCGCCGCGTCGTCTTGTGATAGAGCAGCGGATCGCGCGAAGAGACCGGCTTTTCCGCCAGGCGCCAGCGCAGCGGCGCCGCGCCGCGGGCAGCGACAGGCCCGGCGGTGACGGCGATGCCGCCGTCCTCGTCCAGCAGCAGGCGCACCCGCATCGGCGTGGCGGTAAAGGCGGCGGCGGCCTCCGCCAGGGCGCGGCGGGCGGTGCCGGCATCGCACGGCATCGCGAACCACCGCGCCGAGCGGACCAGCCGGTCGAGGTGGCGCGACAGCAGCAGGTAGCCGGAGCCCGGCTGCCAGGCGAGGGTCTCGATCAGCGCCAGCGGCGGCTCCGGCCGGGTCAGGAAGGCGGCCTTCAGCAGGCACTCGTCGTATTCGGCGTCGGCCTCCGAATCGAAGACGACGCCGCTGCCGATGCCGAGCTCGCCGCGACCGTCCGGCCGGCACAGCAGGGTGCGGATGGCGACGTTGAAGAAGGCATCTCCATTCGGCGCCAGTAGCCCGATCGCGCCGCAGTAGACGCCGCGCGGCCGGGCCTCCAGCGCCCGGATGATCTGCATCGCGCGGATCTTCGGGGCGCCGGTGACCGAGCCACAGGGAAACAAAGCGCCGAGCAGCCGGCGCAGGCCGGGGGCGGGGCAGGTCGCCTCGATCGCCGACGTCATCTGATGCAGGCTGCGATAGGTCTCGATCGTGAAAAGATCGGTGACCTTGACGCGGCCCGGCGGCGACAGCCGGCTTAGGTCGTTGCGCAGCAGGTCGACGATCATCAGGTTCTCGGCCCGCGACTTCTCGTCGGCCTGCAGGCGGGCGATCACATCCGCGTCCTCCGCCGGCGTCGGTGCGCGCGGCGCCGTTCCCTTCATCGGCCGCACCTGGATGCGGCCGTCGCGGATGCGGACGAACAGCTCCGGCGACAGCGAGAGCACGTGGAAATCGCCCGCGGCGATGAAGGCGCCGTGGCCGACGCGCTGGCGGCGGCGCAGCGCCGCGTAGAGCGCGAACGGATCGCCCTCGTAGCGGAAGTCGAGCTTGAGGGTCAGGTTGATCTGGTAGGCCTCGCCGGCCGCGATCAGGGCGCGCGCCTGGGCGAACGCCCTGTGGTAGCCCCGCCGGTCCATCGAGGGGTGCAGGTCGTGGACGTGGACGCCGGTGCCGGCGGACGGCAGCCACCGGCGCACGGCCGCCGCATCCAGCCGCTGCGGCGCCTCGAACAGCCCGATCCACAGCAGCGGCACCGCGCGCGCCGCCGGCAGCAGCGGTGCCAGCCGCGGCTCCAGCAGGTAGCCGAGCTCGTAGGCGAGAAAGCCCGCTGCGTAGAGGCCGCCTGCCAGTGCCCGCTCGATCGCCGCCAGCGCCGGTTCCACCTCCGCGGGCGTCTGCGCGACGATGATGCGCAGCGGCGAGGATAACAGCAGCGCCCCGCCGTCAGCGCGCAGGGCATCGTCGAGCAGGACGAGCGGAGCGCCGGCGGTTTCCATCGACCGGCTTACGCCAGAAGCATCCGCACCGCCGGGTGCCTAGTCGATCGTCAGCCTGAGCGTGAAGGGCGACGCCACCCGGCTCTGGGTGAGGACGAGGATCCGGTAGTCGCCGCTATCCGGCAGCTTTCCCGACCACTCCGTTTCGCCGGACGCCATCGCCTGGGCGGCGCCGTCCTTCGGCCCTGCCACGTCGAACGACGTTTTCGCATCGCCGTCGAGTTGCACCGTCATCGCCTGGCCGGCCTTGGCCCCGATCACGTAGACAACCGCCTCGTCGCGCGATACCTGCCCCTGCACGGCGGTCCCGTGGGCGCCGCGGGCGAAATGTACCCGCTCCTCGGAGAAGGTGCCCTGCGCCGCAGCGGTCGTGATCGTGGCCGCCGCCAGCGCGGCGAGCACGGCAATGCGGGCGGACCTGAGCTTTTCCGTCATGACGTTCCTTCTATCGCCTACTCTCGGATGCGCAGGGTTCACCCCGGGGTATGGGGGGG
>JAEULG010000259.1 GCA_016793875.1 Rhodospirillales bacterium
GATCGGCAACGTCCTGCACGAGTTTGCCGAAGACTACTTCACCGACGAGTACAAGACCGACTGGGGCAAGCCGCTCAACTTCGATCAGCTCAATTGCGAAGAGGTGCGGACCTTCTTCATCAGCAACGCCCGCTACTGGATTGAGGAGTTCCACTTCGACGGGCTGCGGGTCGATGCCACCCAGAACATCTACGACTTCGACGACAGCCACGAGCACATCCTTGCCGCGGTGACCCGCGTCGCCCGCGAGGCGGCCGGCAAGCGCCGGATCATCGTTGTCGGCGAGAATGAGCCGCAGGACGTCCAGCTGATCCGTGCGCCCGAGCACGGCGGCTTTGGCATGGACGGCATGTGGAATGACGACCTGCACCATGCAGCGATGGTAGCGCTGACCGGGCGCAAGGAAGCCTACTATACCGATTATCATGGCAACCCGCAGGAGTTCGTCTCCGCCGCCAAGTACGGCTTCCTTTATCAGGGTCAGCGCTATAAGTGGCAGAAGCAGCCGCGCGGCACCCTCGCCTTCGGCCTGCCCCCGTCGCACTTCGTCACCTTCCTGCAGAACCACGACCAGATCGCCAACTCCGGCATCGGCGAGCGCATCCACAAGCTGACCAGCCCCGGCAAGCTGCGGACGCTGACCGCCTACATCCTGCTGCTCCCCGGCACGCCGATGCTGTTCATGGGACAGGAATTCGGATCCTCGGCGCCGTTCCTCTACTTCGCCGATCACCCGGAGGACCTCGCCGAACTCGTGCACGAGGGGCGCAAGGAGTTTCTGCAGCAGTTCCGTAGCCTTGCCACGCGTCAGATGCAGGAGCAGGTGGCGCGGCCGTCGGATCCGGAGACCTTCGCCCGCTGCAAGCTCGATCCCGCCGAGCGCGAGCGCAACGTCGAGTTGGTCCGCCTGCACACCGATCTGCTGCGCCTGCGCCGCGACGAGGCCGTCTTCCGCCAGCAGCGGCTGCATGGCGTCGACGGCGCCTGCCTCGGGCCGGGTGCGTTCATGCTGCGCTTTTTCGGCGACGACGAGGACCGGCTGCTGCTGGTCAATCTGGAGACCGATCTCCACCTCGATCCCGCGCCGGAGCCGCTGCTGGCACCGCCGGCCGGGATGACATGGGAAGTGCAATGGTCGAGCGAGGACCCGGCCTACGGCGGCTCCGGCACGCCGGCGGTCTACTCGGCGGAGAACTGGTGGCTGCCAGGTAGCGCCGCCGTCGTGATGCGCCCGGCGGTAGCGAAGGTCGATGACGCGGAAGCGGAGGTTGCCGACGAGACGGACGAGGCGGTCAAACCCGGTGCCGGCAAGGACGCCAATAAGGGTAGCCAAGGGGAGACCCGGAAGCCGGCAGCGGACGACGGCAAGGTCCTGGAGACGGCGGAAGCTGGGGGCGGGCCCGCTCCCGGCGAGGCATCCGCCGGCGGAAAGTCGGCCAGGTCGAAAGAGAAAGCCACCCCGGACGTCGCCTGACCCATTGCGACAAGCCGCAGGGTCGTCACCGCAGTCGAAGAGGAGTGCCAGACAATGGCCGATCCCGTCCGCGTCCTTACCTGGAATGCCGGAGAAGATCCCGATCCCGAAGCGCCGCCGGAATGGCTGGTGGCGAATGGTCTCGGCGGCTTTGCCTCGGGAACCGTCACCGGCGTCGTCACCCGGCGCTATCACGGCCTGCTCATCGCCGCCCTGCCGGTTCCCCTAGGCCGGATGGTAATGCTGGAAGGGCTGACCGAGATGCTGACCCTGCCGGACGGACACCGCGTCCGCATCGGCGCCGATCAGGTCGGTGGGGAAGGCATCGTCGCCGATCCCGGTCATCTCAGCGAGTTCCGCCAGGAGCTGGGACTTCCGGTCTGGCGCTTCGACGTCGACGGGGTGGTGGTCGAGCGCCGCCTCGTCATGCTGCACGAGCAGAACACCATCCTGCTGGTATGGCGCCTGGTCTCGGGGGACAAGCCGGTGCGTCTGTCGCTCCGGCCGTTCCTCCATGTCCGGCCGATCGAAGACCGGGTGAGCGAGGGCGGCAACCGCGGCTACCGGGTCATCACCGACGGCAACCGCCATGAGATCGCCGTCGGCCACGACCTGCCGACGCTCAAGCTGCAGCTCTCGGGTCGGCCGGCGCGCCTCGTTCTCGATGGGGGCGGTCGCTGCGAGGTGTTCTATGCCTGGGAGGCCCGCCGCGGCTACGACTGCCGCGGTGGCGTCTGGTATCCCGGCCATTTCCAGGTCACCCTGACGCCCGGGCAGGATGTGGTGTTGACGGCCTCGACGGAGAGCTGGGAGACGGCCACCGCGCTGTTACCGCGCGAGGCGATCAGCCAGGAGATGAACCGGCGGCGAGCACTGATCGCCGCCGCCCACCCGACGCTGCGCGACGGCGCCGCAGCCGAGCTGGTCATCGCCGCCGATAGTTTCGTCATCACCCCGCCACGGCCCGAGCGGGTGGAGGCCGGTGCCGAGGGGGAGCCGATCCGCACGGTGAT
>JAEULG010000264.1 GCA_016793875.1 Rhodospirillales bacterium
GAGCCCCCTTTAGGAACTCCAACTCAAGAGCCTGCTTGCCGACCAGGCGCTCGAGCGCGGCGATCCGCGCCTCATACGCCTGGATCAGGTCGGCCGCCTTCGCGTCGTCGTCAAACGCGCCCGCCTCGTACTTGATAACCCAGACGCGGATCAGATTGCGGCAGATGTCATGCCGCTTGGCCAAGCCGTGGAGCGTCTCGCCGGCGAGAAACTCCTGCGCGACCTGTCGCTTGAACTCGATGCTGTGGGTTCGGTATCTCGCCATGGGCTTTCATCCTCTGAAAGCCCGGACCCGGTCAATTCAGCCCATCCAACCCGTCCGGCCCGAGGGCCCACTCCAAACGCGCCGGATTGTCGCCGTCACGCAATCCCTTGGCGCTGGCAAAGTCGAGGACTGCCTCAATGCGCTGGCGCACCCGGCTCGCCGTTTCCGGCTTCTCCGACCAGATCGGCTTGAGGACAGCGAGCACGTCATCAACGGTGACGGCGCCCACATCCATGTTGCCGAGCTTCGGATAGGCATAGGTTGCGAGCGTCGTCGACCATTGGGCCGCATGCTTCGCGTTGCGCCAGCCATCGCGCTTGGACACGATGAGCGCCGCAGCGGCGTCCTGAAAGCACGTTGTCAGTGCGCGGCGTTTCGCAGCGACCGGGTCTCCGCCCTGCCGCATCAATCGCCGGGTCTCGATCGCCTTATCGCGCGCCACCGCGAGCGTAACGTCTGGCCATGACCCAAGACCGACATCGCGCCGCCGCCCGTTGACCTGACAGCGCAGCACCCACGACCGCGCTCCGGACTCCTTCACAACCAGCATCAATCCGCGCCCGTCGTTATACTTGCCGGGTCCGGCCGTCTCTACCCTGCGTGCCGAAAGTCCCATCTGAGTTCCCACAATCGTTCCCACACAAAATCTTGGTTTGTGAGGGATTGGAGCGAACATTGACGAGCCCCGGCATACTATCATGATTGATTTTGTTTAGGAATATCGCACAAATACGAATTAGGACGGTCGGCTGCGGACATAGGTATAGCGGACACCCCATCCGCCACAGTTAATTATTGAGATCGTTTGCATTGTTTCCCAGGGTTTGAACCACGGGACGGCCGGGTGTTCGCTCAGAGCGTGGATTTTTCGCGCCGGCTCTTGGCGTGTCGGCCCTGAGCGCAGCTGTTATGCCGCCTCGCCAATCCACCGAGCAGCTCGACAACGGTGCCTGCGGTTTCATCGTCGTCGACAACGGCGACCCCAAGCCGTTCCGCTGGACCGTGGCCACCGACGGCATCCTGGCCGCCGTCCGGCGCTTCTGCCAGCCCACACGTCAGATCGGGGGCATTACGGAATCTGGACGCTAGGGCAAACCCGGGATCCCGGGTATTTTTGCCGCCTAAGAGGGCGGCATGTCCCTCATCGTCTCGGCTGGTCGCCGGTGTGGCGGATTTGGGGAGGCGTCGATGAGTACGACGGAAGCGTTTGCGGATGCGCGCAAGGTCCTGCTGGCCCAGCGCAACGACCATGACCGGGCGTGCGCCGGCTTTCGCTGGCCGCAACTCGAATCCTTCAACTGGGCGCTCGACTGGTTCGATGTCTACGCCAAGGGCAACGGCCAGACGGCGCTGTGGGTTGCCAGCCGTGACGCTGGCGAGACCAAGATCAGCTTTCGCGATCTTGCGGAGCGCTCCAATCGCGTCGCCAATTTCCTACGGGGCCAGGGGGTGCGCCGCGGCGACCGTATCCTGCTGATGGTCAGCAATATCGTGCCGTTCTGGGAGGTGATGCTGGCGGCGATCAAGCTCGCCGCCGTTGTCGTGCCGGCAACGACCATGCTCACCCGCGACGAGCTGCTCGACCGGATGGAACGCGGCAACATCCGCCACGTCGTCACCGGCGCCGGCGACGCGGCCAAGTTCGCCGATATCCCCGGCGACTATACGCGCATCGGCATCGGTAACGCGCCGGCGGGCTGGCAGCGATTCGACGATGCCTATCGCGCATCGCCGATCTACAGCCCGCATGGTCCGACTCCGGCCAATGCGCCGTTGCTCCTGTACTTCACCTCGGGGACGACGGCGAAGCCGAAGCTGGTGGAGCACACACACGTCAGCTATCCCGTCGGCCACCTGTCGACGATGTACTGGCTCGGCCTGAAGCCGGGCGACATCCACCTCAACCTCAGTACCCCCGGCTGGTCGAAGCACGCGTGGAGCGGCTTCTTCGCTCCGTGGAATGCCGGCGCCACCGTCTTTGTCTACAACTGGCTGCGGTTCAACGCCCAGACGATGCTCGACGTGATCGTCCGGCACGGCGTGACCACTTTGTGTGCTTCACCGACGATCTGGCGGCAGCTCCTGAGCGAGAATCTCGCCAACTATCCGGTCCGGCTGCGCGAAGTGGTGAGTTCCGGCGAGCCGCTCGATCCCGAGATCATCCGCCACGTCGAGAAGCGTTGGAGCCTCACCATCCGCGACGGCTACGGCCAGACCGAAACGACGGCGCTGGTCGGCAATACCCCGGGTGTCAAGATCCGGCGGGGATCGATGGGAAAGGTGCTGCCAGGCTACCAGGTCACGCTGCTGGATGTCGCCGGCAACGCCGCCGACGAGGGCGAGGTGGCGCTGCCGCTCGATTCGCGCCCGCTGGGACTGATGCTCGGTTATCAGGATGAGTGGGGAAAGACCATCGAGCCGGGGAACGACGGGTGGTACCGTACCGGCGACGTGGCGCGTCGTGACGCCGACGGCTACTTCTACTACATCGGCCGCGCTGACGATCTGTTCAAGTCGGCGGAGTATCGCATTAGCCCCTTTGAGCTGGAGAGCGTTCTCGCCGAGCACGAAGCGGTGGCCGACGCGGCGGTGATCCCCAGCGTCGACGCCAGCGGCCTCGTCGTCCCGAAGGCGGTGATCGAACTGAAGGAAGGGTTTGACGCCGGCGGCGCCCTCGCCGAGGAAATCCTGCGGTTCACCCGGGCCCAACTCGCCCCCTACAACCGCATCCGCCGCATCGAATTCGCGACCCTGCCGAGGACGATGACGGGGAAGATCCGCCGCGTTGATCTGCGGCACCGCGAGGAGGCCTTGCACCTTGAAGACCAGCGGGTGGAAGGGGAGTTCCGCGAGGAGGATTTTCCGGGCTTCGCCGAAGCCGGGTAAAAGCCGCCAGCCCTGCCGCAAGCGCGGCCAGACCCAGCAGTGCGCGGCTTGCTACCTCTGCCGAAAGGCGACCCGCCCGCTTCCCGAGCGCTGCTGGATCTGGCGCGCGGTCACGTCCCGCTGCCGGCCGGACGGTCGGAGTGGCCGAGCGGGCGGTCGGGAGCGATGCGGTCGCGCAGCCGCTGCTTCAGCTCCTTCAGTTCCGGGAACCGGCCTTCCGTCGCCCGCGACCATAATACCTCGCCCTCCACGCGGACCACGAAGAGGCCGCCGCGGCCCGGTGTTAGCGTCACCCCGCCAAGCTCCTCCTCGAAGGTGACCAGCAGCTCCTGCGCCATCCAGGCGGCGCGCAGCAGCCAGCGGCATTGCGTGCAATAGACGATCTCCACGCGCGGCTGTCCGTCCATGCGAGCGGCTTTCTTCCTTCTGCTGATGCCCGGCTACTGATGTAGCGGCTGGCGGCGGCGCTCGAAAGACAAGGCGCTGGTGTTGCCCGCCGCCGGGTCCCACATCCTGGGCACGATGCTCGATCGCAGCGCCTACTTCCTCTCCCAAAACGCCCGGATCGGCTGGTTCCTCGGCCAGTACCTGCTCTCCACCCGGCTTTCAGGCGGGCGCGGCCGCCCGCGTCAACCGCGCCCGTCGCCGGGGATGGGCGAACTGCTGGCGGATATCGCCCAGCTGCTTCGGCGCGACTGGCGCAACATCCGCGATGGCCTCTACCAAGCCCCGCCCTCCTTCGCCGACGAGGCCGGCGCGCTGCTCGGCGATGCGGCGCGCTACTTCCGCGACCTGCCGGAGGTGACGGCGCGGCGGCGACGCAACGGCTTCGACGAGGTGCGGCGGAGCGCCCCGCCGGACGGTCGCTTTCCCGACTACTACCTGCGCAATTTCCACTACCAGACCGACGGTTATCTCAGCGACCAGTCGGCCCGGCTCTACGACCAGCAGGTCGAGGTGCTGTTCATCGGCAGCGCCGATGCGATGCGCCGGCAAGCCCTGCTGCCGATCGGCGCCTTCCTGCGCCGCCACCGGGGCGTCCGGCTGCATCTTGACGTGGCCTGCGGTACCGGCCGTTTCCTCGCCGCGGTGCGCGACAACTTTCCGCAGCTCGGCTCGGTCGGGCTCGACCTCAGCCCGCACTATCTGGCGGAGGCGGGCCGCGTGCTGGACGGCCGACCGCGGACGGCGCTGGTGCGTGGCCTTGCCGAGGCGCTGCCGATCGCCGACGGCAGTGTCGACCTCATCACCTGCGTCTACCTGCTGCACGAGGTGCCGGCCGACGTGCGGGCGCGCATCGCGGCGGAATTCGGCCGGGTCCTGCGGCCGGGAGGCCGCACGGTGATCGTCGATTCCCTGCAGCACGGCGACCGACCGGCTTGGGACAGGCTGCTGACCGGGTTCCCCAAATCCTTTCACGAGCCGTTCTATGCCGAGTATGCGGCTGCGGACTTGAACGCGATGTTCGGCGCGGCGGGCCTTCGCCCAGCCGGATCAGATCTCGCCTTCCTCTCCAAGATCCTGGTGTTCGACAAGCCTATGGCAATCTGACGGGCTCACGGGCGGCTGGCCTCGGTGGTCTCTCCGGCGGCGCGTTCCGCCGCGGCGGCGTTGCCGGCGGCGAGCGGGTTGCTGGCATCGACGACGGTGGGGCTGACGCCGAGACGGATGCCATTTTCGCGGAAGGCATCGTGCAGGCGGCGAAAAACCTCGCGGCGCAGGATGAACTGTTCGCCGGGCTTGGCCATGTACTTGACGCGGACGACGTAGGCGCTCGGCTCCATCCGGTGTACGCCTTGCGATTTTGGCGGCTGCAGGAGATTGACGCCGAGCTCCGGATGCTGCTGCATCTCCTGTCCGACCCGTTTGACCAGCTTGCGGACTTTTTCGATATCGGTATCGAGCGGGACCCGCAACTCCAGCTTCATGATTGCCCAATCCCGACTGTAGTTGGTCACCGTCTTGATCTCGCCAAACGGGATGGTGTTGATCTGGCCAAGATGGTGGCGAAGGCGCAGCGAGCGGATGGAGATGCGCTCGACGGTTCCCTTCGCCGCACCGACGTCGATGTACTCGCCGATGCGGAAGGCATCGTCGATCAGGAAGAAGATTCCCGAGACGATGTCGCGGACCAACGCCTGGGCACCGAAGCCG
>JAEULG010000281.1 GCA_016793875.1 Rhodospirillales bacterium
ACGCTGTCGCACCACTTGGCGATCCTGGAACGTGCCGGCCTCTTGCGGTCCTGGCGGGTGGAGCGGCGGATCTTCTATGCCGTCAGTATCGAAGGAACGCGACGCTTGGTCGCGTTCCTAATCGAAGACTGCTGCCAGGGACACCCGGAAATCTGCGGCTTCGAGAAGAAGGGAGGCTGCCATGTCGATAACGATCTACCACAACCCGGCGTGCGGAACGTCGCGCAATGTCCTGGCGATGATTCGTAACTCGGGTGAAGAACCTCGCGTCATCGAGTATCTGAAGACACCGCCGTCGCGCGACGAACTGGTAGACCTGATTACACGCGCCAAGCTGACCCCGCGCGAGCTGTTGCGCCGCAAGGGCACCCCCCATGACCAACTGGGTCTCGGCGATCCGGCGCTGACCGACGATCAGCTCATTGATGCGATGATGGCGCATCCGATCCTGATCAACCGGCCGCTGGTCGTCACTCCGCTCGGTGTCAGGCTCTGCCGCCCGTCGGAGGTCGTGCTTGAGATCCTGTCACGCCCGCAGCAGGGCGCCTTTACCAAGGAAGACGGCGAGATGGTTGTCGATGCTGCTGGCCAGCGGGTCTGCTGAGACAGCGCCACCCAAGGATTAAGTCATGCAAGCAGATGACGTTGCCGTCGTCCGGCCAGCGCTGGCGGCCGAGACCGGCAAGGGACGGCCCACCCTTGGCCTGTTCGAACGATATCTCACCCTCTGGGTGGCGTTGTGCATCGCCGCGGGCATCGGCCTCGGGCACTGGTTCCCGGCTCCATTCCACACCATCGGGCTGGCAGAGGTGGCCAGGGTCAACCTTCCCGTCGCCATTCTGATCTGGGCGATGATCATCCCGATGCTGCTGAAGATCGACATAGGCGCTCTCCACCAGGTCAAGGAGCACTGGCGGGGGATCGCGGTTACGCTCGCCATCAACTGGGCGGTCAAGCCGTTTTCGATGGCGCTGCTCGGCTGGCTGTTCATCGGCCTGCTGTTCCGTCCGTGGTTGCCGGCCGGCCAGATCGACAGTTACATCGCCGGCCTGATCATCCTCGCCGCCGCACCTTGCACAGCGATGGTGTTCGTCTGGTCGAACCTTTGCGACGGCGAGCCGCACTTTACCCTCAGCCAAGTGGCGCTCAACGACACGATCATGGTCTTCGCCTTCGCGCCGATCGTCGGCCTGCTGCTTGGGCTGTCGTCGATCGTCGTGCCGTGGGAAACGCTGGTCATCTCCGTCGTCATGTTCATCGTCATTCCGGTGATTATCGCCCATACGTGGCGGCACGCCTTGCTCCGGCGCGGCCCGGCGGCGCTGAACGGGACCCTGCGCCGCCTGCAGCCGGTCTCGCTCGCAGCCCTTCTCGCCACGCTGGTGCTGCTCTTCGGCTTTCAGGGAGAGCAAATCCTGGCGCAGCCTCTGGTCATCCTGATGCTGGCGGTGCCGATTCTGATCCAGGTCTACTTCAACGCCGGCCTCGCCTATGCGCTCAACCGGCAGCTCGGCGTCGCCCACTGCATCGCCGCCCCATCGGCGCTGATCGGTGCGTCGAACTTCTTCGAACTGGCGGTCGCCACCGCCATCGTCCTGTTCGGCTTCAACTCCGGCGCTGCCCTGGCCACCGTCGTCGGCGTCCTGGTCGAGGTTCCGGTGATGCTCTCCGTCGTTCGCCTGACCGTGATGACCAAGTCCTGGTACGAACGGAGAGCATAGCAACAGCCCAGCGTGGATGGCGCAGGCGGTGGATTACGCTGCGCTTCATCCGGGCCACCGTTGCCGCGGCTGCTCGGTCGCCCGCTCAGCTCCATTGCGCCAGTTCGACGGTGATGTTGTCGGGGCCGGTCAGGAAGACGAGGTGGCGGTCGTGGAAGCCTTTCAGCTCGCGGCGCACCTCGACGCCGTGGGCGCGGAGATTGGCGATGATCGCTTCGATGTCATCGACGGCGAAGCAGATGTGATTGAAGCCGAGCTTGTCCAGCCGGGCGATTTCCGCGTCGGCGGCCGCTTCGGGGCGCCGGTAGTGCAGCAGTTGCACCTCGAACCGCGGCGAGGCGCCGGGGAGTACCAGGGTTACATGATCGGCCTCGATCTCCCCGAGACCCATGTAGCTGGCGAAGGGCTCGCCGGAAATAACGACGGCCTTGTCCTCCTGAAGGCCGAGTAGCGCGAAAAAGCGCTTGGCCGCCTCGACGTCGCTGACGCAGACGGTCACGTGATCGAAGTTCTTGACGCGCAAGGCGTACCCCTTCCGTGTCTTCGTGAGATCCGGCCGCGCCGCAGGCTCTGCTTGGTTGGCAGCCCGCGCCGTCGTTTCTTTGGCAGCGATACTGAACACCTCATGAAGGCGCATTTCAAGGGCGTGCGGCGGTCGTCGACCCTGCCGCACCGTATCGGGATTGCGGCTTATCCCGATTGCGCTTGGGTTCCATCCCGGCCGCGCGGCTCCAGTCACCCGTGTCCGTGCAGCCAGGCCAGGGCGGCTTCCACATCGGCGACCTGTTCGCCCGCCGGCAGGGGCGGGCGGCGGAGGATGAGGACGGGCAGGGAGGCGGCGCGGGCGGCGGCGAGCTTGGCGTCGGTCGGTCCGCCGGAGTTCTTGCAAACCAGCGCCTCGATGCGGTGGCGGGCGAGCAGGGCGGCCTCGGCGGCCAGCGTGAACGGCGGCCGGGCGATGAGCGTCTCGCAGCGGGCGAGCGGCAGCGGCGCCGCGGGCGGCGCGAACAGCCGCAGCAGGAACCAGATCTCCGCGAGCGGCGCGAACGCGGCGGCGCTGCCCGGCCCGGTGGCGAGGAA
>JAEULG010000023.1 GCA_016793875.1 Rhodospirillales bacterium
ACCGGACAGGTGCTGGAGGCGAGCGCCGGCATGGCCGACTGCCTGGAGGCGCTGCGCCCGGCGTGGGCCGCCGGTATCGCCGCAGTCCGGGCGCATAACGCGAGCGCCGACGGCCGGACCCGTCGCGGCATCGGTGTCGCCAGCATGTGGTACGGCTGCGGCAACACCTCGCTGTCCAACCCGTCGACGATCCGCGTCGCCCTTCAGGCCGATGGCGGGCTCGTTCTCTACCAGGGCGCCGTCGATATCGGCCAGGGATCGAACACGGTGCTGGCGCAGATCTGCGCCGAGACGCTGGGGGTGCCGCTTGCCCGGCTGACTCTGGTTACCGGCGATACCGCCCGGACGCGGGATGCCGGCAAGACCTCGGCCTCGCGCCAGACATTCATCTCCGGACGGGCGACGCAGCAGGCAGCGCAGGCGCTGCAGGCGGCGATCCTGCGGCAGGTCAACGCCGGGCCGGACGCCGCTGTGACCATCGAGGAGCGGAGCGCGCGGATCGAAGACGCCGGAACCGTTCACCGCATCGATCTCGCCGCCCTGCCCGCCGACGCGCAAGGCGACGTGCTGGCCGGCGAGGCCACCTTCGATCCGCCGACGACCCCCCTTGACGAGAACGGCCAGGGCATCCCCTACGCCACCTACGCCTTCGGCGCGCAGGTGGCCGAGGTGCTGGTCGATGTCGAGCTGGGCACGGTAAAGGTGCTGCGGGTGACCGCAGCACACGACGTCGGCCAGGCGATCAACCCGATGCTGATCGAGGGGCAGGTGGAAGGCGGCATCGCCCAGGGCATCGGCATGGCGCTGATGGAGGAGTGGATCCCCGACCGCACCAACAACCTGCACGACTACCTGATCCCGACCGTCGGCGATGTTCCAGAGATCGAGACCATCCTGATCGAGGACAAGGAGCCGCTCGGACCATTCGGCGCCAAGGGCGTCGGCGAGCCGGCGCTGATTCCAACCGCGGCGGCCGTCCTCAACGCCATCCGCCACGCCACCGGCGTGACCCTCCACCGGGTGCCGGCGACCCCCGATCGGGTGCGCGCCGCGATCCTCGCGGCACAGGCGAGCGCAGCATGAGCGCGACCGAGCCGGCGGAGCCCGTGGCGGCGGCGCTGGTCGTCTGCGACGCCTGCCCGGTACGCTGCCGGATCAAGCCCGGTCAGGCAGGCGCTTGCGATCGCTATGCCAACGTCGCGGGCGCGCTCACCCGCATCGATCCGCTGGTCGTCGTCGAGCGCACGGTTGCCCGCCGGGGTGCCATGGTACCGTTCCTGGGCGACGCCGACTGGGAGGAAGGGCGGCTGCTGCGGCCGCTCGACCGCTTCGTCACCGGCGTCGGCGCCGGCACCACCTATCCCGACTACAAGCCGGCGCCGTTCATCACGTCCAGTACCCACGACGGCATCGACATGGTGACTGTCGTCACCGAGGGCATCTTCAGCTACTGCGGCGTCAAGCTGAAGATCGACACCGACCGCCACCTCGGCCCGGAAACGGCGACGGTGCGCGCCGACGGGGAGTCGGTCGGCCATGTCACCACCGCCGAGTACGGCTCGCAGATGCTCGCCATCGGCGGCGTCCGCCATCTCACCGGCGGCGGCAAGAAGGAGGGCAACGTCACCTGCGAGACGATGCTGCGGCTCTGCAACCGCGAGGAGGTGGAACTCACCATCGACAGCGGCTCGCGCATCACCGTCGCCGCCGGCCAGCCGCCGGTGGTGGACGGCGAGGAGGAAAAGCGCATGCGGGTCGGCTGCGGCTCGGCCACCATCGGCATGTTTGCCCCGGCCTGGGCCCAGCAGGTGGACGAGGTGGTGGTGGTGGACGACCACATCACCGGCGTGCTGTCGGAGCACGAGGCCGGCCGGTTCCTCGGCATGGTCCCCACCGGCCTCTACATGCGCGGCCGGCGCTCGACGCCCGGCCGCTACTTCCGCGTCGCCGAGCCCGGCAGCGGCTGGGGCGGCACCGACGTCACCGACCCGCTCGCCATCCTCGGCCCGTTCAATCCGAAGCAGGCGTGGCCCGGGCTGCGCATGCTGATGGTCAGCACCACCGGTGAGGACGCTGCCTATTTCGTCCTGGATAAGGCGCTGCAGCCGGTGCCGGCGGCGATGCCGGCGGCGCTGGCCGAGACCGTGGAGCTGATTCGCGAGAACTGCGAGCCGGCGCTGTGCTCGGTGGTGTTCATGGCCGGGGCTGGCGGCTCGTTGCGGGCCGGCGTCACCCGGAACCCGGTGCGGCTGACCCGCTCGGTGAAGAAGGCGCTGACCCGGGTGACCAGCGGCGGTGCGCCGGTGTGGGTCTGGCCCGGCGGCGGCATCACCTTCATGGTCGACGTCGCCCGCATGCCGAAACACAGCTTCGGCTGGGTGCCCACGCCAGCGTTGGTGGCGCCGATCGAATTCACCATGCGCTTCGACGACTACGCCGACCTCGGCGGCCACGTCGATTCCATCATCAGCATCGAGGATCTCGCCGGCGAGGCCCGGCAGGAATCGATCGGGGCGCCGGACAACCCGTGGCCGTTCGCCATCGAGAACTTCCCATGGAGTCGCGACGGCTGAACAGCCGGGGAACGCCGGGACCCCAGGCGGCCCTGCTGCCGGACGGCCGGCGGCTGCATCTGCATCACGGACCCATCGACCTGATCATCGAGGCCTTCGGCGCGGACGGCGCGGTCGCGCAGGCGTACGCGCGGGCGACTGCCCGATTCGCGCCACTTCTGGACGAACTGGTCGCCGAGCTGCCGGCGCTGCGGACACCCGTTGGCGGCGATCCGCGTGAAGTCAGCGGATCGACGGCCCGGCGGATGGTCGCCGCCTGCCGGCCGCACGCCGGCGTCTTCATCACCCCGATGGCGGCGGTGGCGGGCGCCGTCGCCGACGAGGTGCTGGCGGCGATGCTGTCGGGGAACCCCGGCCTCCCGCGCGCCTACGTCAACAACGGCGGCGATATCGCCCTTCATCTCGCGCCGGGCGAACGCTTCACTGCCGGGCTCGTCGCCGACCTGCAGCATCCGGCGATCGTCGCCAGCGCCGCCATCGAGGCGGCGATGCCGGTGCGCGGCATCGCCACCAGCGGCCGCGGCGGCCGCAGCTTCTCGCTGGGCATCGCCGATGCGGTCACCGTACTGGCGGCCAGCGGGGCCGCCGCCGATGCCGCCGCAACCCTGATCGGCAATGCCGTGACGCTCGATCACCCGCGCATCGAGCGGCGGCCGGCCCGCGAGATGCAGCCGGACAGCGATCTGGGAGCGCTGCCGGTGGTGGTTGCGGTGGGTGATCTCAGCCTCCATGATGTTTCCATCGCACTCGCTGCGGGAGCAGCGGAGGCGCAGCGGATGCGGGAGCGTGGGCTGATCGAGGGCGCATTCCTCAGCTTGCGCGGCCAGCACCGGATCGTCGGGACGCTTCCGCGCCTCGCGGCTTCCGTACCTCGCAACACTCCGGGGTAATGCTGAAGCCCCCTCTCCCAATGCGGGAGAGCAAGGGGCCTGCGGCGCGGAGCGGTGGAAGGGTGGGGGGCGGCCCCACAGGTGACGGGAGAGCCCCGCACCCCTTACCCGCTCGCTACGCTCGCACCCTCTCCAGAGGAGGGAGAGGGTATGGAAGAAGAGGATGCATTGATGGGTACCGCCGTCATCCGCAAGCTGGTCGTCATCGTCGAGGAGACGCGGCGGGAGATGGGCCGCGCCATCACGCCGGCAACGCGCAAGGCGGCGGCGCTCGCGGTCATCGAAAATCCCCTCGCCGGCGGTTTCGCGGCCGACCTGGAGCCGCTGATGGCGATCGGCGAAGAACTCGGCGGCTTGCTCGGCGAACGCGCGGTCGCTGCCCTTGGCGTTCCGCCGGCAGCGATCGAGAGCTACGGCAAGGCGGCGATCGTCGGCGAGGATGGCGAACTGGAGCATGCCGCCGCCATCCTTCACCCACGCCTGGGGGCGCCGCTGCGCAGGGCGGTCGAGAAAGGTGCGGCGCTGGTGCCATCGGCAAAAAAGCGCGGCGGCCTCGGTACGCCGATCGACGTGCCACTCGGCCATAAGGACGCGGCCTTCGTCCGCAGCCACTTCGATGCCATGGAGGTGCGCATCGCCGATGCGCCGCGCCGTGACGAGATCGTCGTGGCGGTGGTGGTGAGCGATTCCGGCCGGCCGCTGCCGCGCATCGGCGGCCTGCTCAAGGAGCAGGTCAAGGGAGAGGACGGGCTGCGCTGACCGGGGCAGCCGACGACAGGCGAACACACCGGCCGGCCTGACGGGCAGGCGGAAGCAGGGTAGAGAGGACGCTATGATCATCATCGACCGTCGGCAGCTGCTGCTTGCCGGTACCGCTCTTGCCGCCGCGCTTGCCGCCGGGCCGGCCGGCGCCGCCGAGTCGATCCGCATCGGCGAGATCAACAGCTACTCCGGGCTGCCGGCCTTCACCCTGCCCTACCGCAACGGCTGGCAGCTCGCGCTGGCGCAGATCAACGAGCGCGGCGGCGTGCTCGGCCGGCCGCTGGAGGTGATCTCGCGCGACGACGGCGGCAAGCCTGGCGATGCGCTGACCGCCGCCAACGAGCTGGTGGCGCGCGAGAACGTCGTGCTGCTGATGGGGGGCTTCTTCTCCCACGTCGGCCTCGCGCTCGCCGACTTCGCCGCCCAGAAGCGCACCCTCTACATCGCCGCCGAGCCGCTCACCGACGCCCTCGTCTGGGAGAAGGGCAACCGCTACACCTTCCGGCTGCGGCCCTCGGTCAGCATGCAGGCGGCGATGCTGGCGGAAGAAGCGGCGAAGTGGCCGGCGAAGCGCTGGGCGACGGTGGCGCCCAACTACGAGTACGGCAAGTCGGCAGTGGCGGCGTTCAAGGCGGCGATGGCGAAAAAGCGCCCGGACCTGGAGTGGGTTGCCGAGCAGTGGCCGACGCAGAACAAGATCGACGCCGGCCCGACGGTGCAGGCGCTGGCGCAGGCCAATCCCGAGGCTATCTTCAACGTCACCTTCGGCGCCGACCTTGCCCAGTTTGTGCGCGAGGGCGAGACCCGCGGCCTGTTCAAGGGGCGCGAAGTGGTCAGCCTGCTCACCGGCGAGCCGGAATACCTCGACCCGCTGAAGGGCGAGGCCCCCGTCGGCTGGCTGGTCACCGGCTACCCCTGGTACGCCATCGAGGCGACGGCGCACAAGGCGTTCCTGGAAGCCTATCAGGCGAAGTTCAACGACTACCCGCGGCTGGGCTCGGTCGTCGGCTATGCGGCGATGCAGGCGGTGGCAGCGATCATCGCCAAGGCCGGCTCGACCGATACCGAGAAGATGATCGCGGCCGCCGAGGGCATCGTCGTCGAGACTCCGCTCGGCCCGGTCACCTTCCGCGCCTCCGATCATCAGGCGACGATGGGCGCCTACGTCGGCCGCACCGCGCTGAAGGACGGCAAGGGCGTCATGGTCGACTGGCACTACGCCGACGGCGCCGCCTACCTGCCCTCACCGGAGGAGGTGAAGAAACTGCGGCCGGGCGGGTGAACGCCTGCTGGCGCGTCGCGAGGATGATGGCGCTCAGATGAGGGCGCTAAGGCCGCTTGACCATCCGCATTTTCCGCCAATATCCTAGGTAAGGAAAATGCGGAAGATCGACTTATCATGGCGAGACGGAAATTCCTGCAGGAGGTAGCGGTGACAGCGGACGTCGCGCCGCTCCAATCCGACGCCGAGCAGGGCAGGCTCGAGCGCTTGTTTCGCTCCCGGATGCAGACACTAATCGATCGGATCGTCGTCACCGCTTCCCCTGGCGAACTGGAGGCCGTGCTGGAAGCGGCGACGCCGTTCGGCGCAGCCCTGCACGGCCTGAACCTGCTGATCGAACACGGCGACATCGGTGCGTTCGAGCCGCTCGCAGCCGCCCGTCTGCGCGGGCTGCAAGCGAAAGCGAGACTGATTGAAGATGCCGGAGGCCTGCTCGATGCCGGCGAAGTCGCCCAACTCCTCGGCATCGGCCGCGATGCTGTCGGCAAACGCCGCCAGGCCGACCGCCTGCTGGCGGTGCCGCGCGGCGATCGTGCTTTCGGCTATCCGCGCTGCCAGTTCGGCGAGCACGGGCTGCTGCCAGGGTTCGACCACCTGCTTGCCGCCAGCCGGGGCGTCCCGCCATGGACGCGCCTCGCCCTGCTGAGCAGTCCGCAGGACGAACTGGGCGGGCGCACCCCCATCGAAGCGCTTCTCGCCGGCGACTGGAGCGACGCCGAGGCGGCAGCCAGCACCCTGACCGCCGCGCACCTTTGAGGCGATGGAGCCGGCCGCGCCGACGCCGCCGCCGGATCTCGCCGAGCGCAGTCTGCCGCTGCATCCCGCACCGGCCGGAATGACCCTGTTCCGGATCGTGGCGGCGGAGACACAGCCTCTGTTCTTCGGACCGAAGCCCGGCGATCTTCCGGCCGGACGGTTCGACGCAGCAGACGGCAGCTTCCGCACCTGCTACGCCGGCCTGACCCCGGAAGCGTGCTTTGCCGAGAAGTTCCTGCGGCGCCTGCGCGACCGGGCGATCGAAGCGGCGCTGGTTCGGACCATGGTGCTGGTGCGCCTGGAACTCCTGCGACCGCTTACGCTCGTGGCCCTGCATGGCCCCGGCCTGGCGCAGATCGCGGCGACGGCGGCGGTGGCCCATGGCCCTTATGCGACGTCCCGGCCGTGGGCTGCGACCCTTTTCGCGCATCCGCAATGCCCTGATGGCCTGTGCTGGCGCTCGCGATTCGACGACAGCCTGTTCTGCGTCGCGCTGTTCGACCGGTGCAAAGGTGATCTCCAGGTCGGTGAGAAGGTGGCGCTGATCAGCCAGCAGGCGCTGCTGTTGGCGATGATCAATCGCTGGCGGCTGGCACTGATCGAATGATCGCGCTGCCATGGCAACGCTGCTTCTGCCCTACGCCGGCACATAGCACCGGCCGTACAGGTGTGAGATGATCCACCCCGGCAAACCGCTAGCTACCTGAAGATCGCCGAGCGCCTTGGACTTCCTCGTCATCCAGTTTCTGAACGGCCTCGCCTCGGCCTCCGCGCTGTTTCTCGTCGCCTGCGGGCTGTCGATCATCTTCGGGGTGATGCGGATCGTTAATTTCGCCCACGGCTCGTTCTACATGCTAGGGGCGTATATTGCCTATACCCTGGCCGGCCCGCTGATGGACTGGATGCCGGGCGGTTTCTGGCTTGCGCTGCCGCTGGCGGCGCTGGCGGTCGCCATGATCGGCGCGCTGGTCGAGATCACCCTCCTGCGCCGTATCTACCGTTCACCCGAGCTGTTCCAGCTCTTGGCGACGTTCGGCATCGTGCTGATCGTCCAGGACCTGGTGCTGATCCTGTGGGGGCCGCAGGACCGCCTCGGCCCGCGCGCGCCGGGGCTGGAAGGCGCTGTCAACATCCTCGGCTCGCCCTTCCCCGCCTATGACCTGCTGCTGATCGGGCTGGGGCCGTTGGTACTGCTCGGCCTGACGCTGCTGTTCCGGCGGACCCGCTGGGGCGTCCGCGTCCGCGCCGCCACCCAGGACCGCGAGATGGTGGAGGCGCTCGGCATCCGCCAGGACCGGCTGTTCACCGCCGTCTTCATCCTCGGCGCCTTCCTCGCCGGCCTCGGCGGCGCGGTACAACTGCCGCGGGCGGCGGTGCACCACGCCATGGATCTCGAGATCATCGTCGAGACCTTCGTCGTCGTCGTCGTGGGCGGACTCGGCAGCGTCGCCGGCGCCTACCTAGCGGCGGTGCTGCTGGGGGTGCTCAACGCCTTCGGCATCGTCGTCTTCCCGCAGATCAGCCTGGTGCTCGCCTTCCTGGTGATGGCGGTCGTCCTCGTCGTCCGCCCGCTCGGGCTGCTCGGCCGCCCGGAAGCCGCCTCGCGCTCGACGACCGGGCTGTGGGATACTCCGATCCGGCCGATGGCGCGCGGCCGCCGCGACATCGTCTTCGTGCTGGCGCTGGTGCTGGCGGTCCTGCCGGTTTTCGCCGGCAGCTACCTGCTCACCGTGTTCAGCGAGGTGATGATCTTCGCGCTGTTCGCCTGCAGCCTGCACTTCCTGATGGGCGTCGGCGGCATGGGCTCGTTCGGCCACGCCGCCTACTTCGGCCTCGGCGCCTACGGCGCGGCGCTGGCGATGACCCAACTCGGCCTGCCGATGGAAGCAGCGGCGTTTGCCGGTCCGGTGCTGGCCGCGGCGGGCGCGCTCGTCTTCGGCTGGTTCTGCGTGCGGCTCACCGGCGTCTACCTCGCCATGCTGACGCTGGCCTTCGCCCAGATCACCTGGGCGATCGCGTTCCAGTGGGACAGCGTCACCGGCGGCGATAACGGCATCCTCGGCGTCTGGCCGTCCGCCTGGGCGACCTCCGCCGCCGCCTTCTATTACCTCACCCTGCTCGTCGCCGGCGGCGGCATCCTTTTGCTGCGCCAGTTCGTCTTCGCGCCGTTCGGCATGGGGCTGCGCGCCTGCCGCGATTCACCGCTGCGCGCCGATGCCATCGGCATCGACCGCGCCGCCCACCAGCGCCTCGCCTTCGTCGTCGCCGGCGCCTTCGCTGGAATCGCCGGCAGTCTCTATGCGTTCCTGAAGGGCAGCGTCTTCCCCGACGTGCTCGCCATCCCGCTGTCGGTGGATGGCTTGGTGATGGTGCTGCTGGGCGGGCTGCAGACGCTGACCGGCCCCGTCGTCGGCGCTGCCGTCTACAAGGTGATGCGGGTGTTCCTCGCCAGCTGGACCGACTACTGGCGGCTGATCATCGGCATCGTCATCATCGCCCTCGTCGTCGCCTTCCCGCGCGGCATCGTCGGCTACATCCAGCAGCGCATCGCGCCGCTGCTCGACCGGCCGGAAGGCGATCAGCCGAAGGCCGGACCGCCATGAGCCTGCTGTCGGTGCGGGGGTTGCGGAAGAGCTTCGGCGGCATCGAGGCGGTCGCCGGCGTCGACTTCGACCTGGAACCGGGTGAGCTGCTGGCGCTGATCGGCCCCAACGGCGCCGGCAAGAGCACCTGCTTCAACATGCTGAACGGCCAGCTCCGCCCGGACGGCGGCAGCATCGCCTTCGACGGACAGCCGATTACCGGGCTGCCACCGCGGGTCGTCTGGCGGCGCGGTGTCGGCCGCACCTTCCAGGTCACCGCGACCTTCCTGTCGATGACGGTGCTGCAGAACGTGCAGACGGCGCTGCTGTCGTTCCACGGCCGGCTGCGCTCGTTCCGGCCGTGGTCGAGCCGGCTCTACCTCGACGAAGCCTTCGCATTGCTCGAGCTGGTGGGCATGGCCGAGCAGGGCGACCGGCTGTGCAGCGTTCTCGCCTATGGCGATCTCAAGCGGGTCGAGCTGGCGATCGCGCTGGCCAACGCGCCGAAGCTGCTGCTGATGGACGAGCCCACGGCCGGCATGGCTCCCGCCGAGCGCATCGAGCTGATGCGGCTGGCCAGCGAGATCGCCCACGAGCGCCGCATCGGCATCCTGTTTACCGAGCACGACATGGACGTCGTCTTCGCCCACGCCGCCCGGGTAATGGTCCTCGACCGCGGCCGGCTGATCGCCGTCGGCACGCCGCGGCAGGTGCGCGGCGACGCGCAAGTGCGCGCCGTCTACCTGGGTTCCTAACTGGCCCATGGGCGGAAATCGGACAGGACTGGCAGGTTGCCGATGAAGCTGGAGGTCCACAAGCTCGACGCGTTCTACGGCCGCGCCCAGATCCTGTTCGGGGTGACGCTGAAGGTCGCCGCCGGCGAAGCGCTGGCGCTGCTCGGCCGCAACGGCGCCGGCAAATCGACGATGCTGCGCGCCATCCTCGGGCTGGTGGCCGCGCGGCGCGGCCGTGTCGTTCTCGACGGCCGCGACATCTCCGGGATGGCCACGGGCCGCATCGTCCGGCGCGGCCTGGGCTGGGTGCCAGAGGATCGTCGCATCTTCACCGACCTCTCCGTCGAAGAGAACCTGGAGATCGGCCGGCAGCCGCCGCGAGCCGGCGTGCCGCACTGGACGGTGGAGCGGCTGTTCTCTCTCTTCCCCAATCTGGCCGAGGTGCGACGGCGCCCGGCCGGCCAGATCAGCGGCGGCGAACAGCAGATGCTGACCATCTCCCGCACCCTGATGGGCAATCCTTGCGTGATCATGCTCGATGAGCCGTCCGAGGGCCTCGCCCCGCTGATCGTCGAGCGGATGGCGGTTGCGGTGACCGAGATGAAGCGCGAAGGCCTGGGGGTTCTGCTCGCCGAACAGAATCTGACCTTCTCCCGCGCCGTCAGCGACCGCGCCACCATCATCGAAAAGGGCCGAATCCGGTTCGAGGGAACGCTGGAATGCCTGCTCGCCGACGAGGCGGTGGCGCGCGCCTATCTCGCGGTCTGACCTGGACTTGCGCCCACGGCCTGCCGGCGCCCGGCGCCCCGTTGGAAAATGCAACAACGATGAGGCATTGATAAGTCCGTCGGTTTCCGTAAAACATCCGAGCGTGGGGATGGGGGATGGTTGGTTTCCCCGGTTGCCCACGGCATGGGGGAGATCACGTGATGCCGCAAGATCGCGAGACCGCCCTTTATTCTCACCCATCGTCCGATCGGTGATATCGGTCGTTGACCGGCAGGAGGATGCCCGGGTGTGCCCCCTGCGCGTCCTATTCGCCTGCCCGTAGCGATAGGGAGCTTTCCGATGAACAGCATGTCCCAGCGCCTGGGCGCCGAGTTTCTCGGCACCTTCTGGCTGGTTTTTGGCGGCTGCGGCAGTGCCGTGCTCGCCGCCGCTTTTCCGACGTTAGGCATTGGCTTTACCGGCGTCTCGCTGGCGTTCGGCCTGACCGTCCTGACCATGGCCTATGCCGTGGGCCACATCTCGGGTGCCCACTTCAATCCGGCGGTGACCATCGGCCTGTGGGCCGGTGGCCGCTTCCCCGCCTCCGATATCATCCCTTACGTAATCGTTCAGGTGATCGGCGGCATCGCCGCCGCCGGCGTGCTCTATCTCATCGCCAGCGGCAAGGCCGGCTTCGATCTGGCCGGCGGTTTCGCCTCCAACGGCTATGGCGAGCATTCGCCGGGCGGCTACGCCCTCGGCTCGGCGCTGATCGCCGAGGTGGTGCTGACCTTCTTCTTCCTGCAGGTGATTCTGGGCGCCACCCATGGTCGCGCACCGGTCGGCTTTGCGCCGCTCGCCATCGGCCTTGCGCTGACGCTGATCCACCTGATCAGCATCCCGGTGACCAACACCTCGGTGAATCCGGCGCGCAGCACCGGTCCCGCCATCTTTGTCGGCGGCTGGGCCCTGGCACAGCTCTGGCTGTTCTGGGTGGCACCGATCGTCGGCGCGGTGATCAGCGGCTTCGTGTACCGCTGGCTCGGTGCCGAAGTGACGACACCCGTCGTCGGCGAGAGCCGGCCAGCGCGGACGTAGTCCTCAGTTTCTCGCACCACCTGGCGCGGGGCAGCACGTTCACCCCGCAGCTCCGCGCCCCTTTTTTGGCTCAAATACTCCGGTTTTTGGCTCACCTACCCCCGATCTTATACTGGCACCTCCTCGGTGCCCGCTTCAGGCTGTCCGCGCGCGAGGCCGTCCCGCGAGGACGATTGTCCCAGCTGCGTGCGCACCAGCTCGGCAAAGACGCCGCCGCGGGCGACCAGTTCGGCGAAATCGCCCCGCTCCACCACATGCCCGCGGCCGAACACGAGAATGAGGTCGGCGTCGCGCACCGTTGATAGGCGGTGGGCGATCACGAAGGTCGTCCGCCCCGCCATAAGCCGCTGCAACGCCCGCTGCACCCGCGCCTCCGTCGCCGCATCCAGCGCACTGGTCGCCTCATCGAGGATCAGGATCGGCGGGTCCTTCAGCAAGGCGCGGGCGATCGCGATGCGCTGGCGCTCGCCGCCGGACAGGGTGGTGCCACGCTCCCCCACCCGCGTTTCGTAGCCCTTCGCCTGGCGCATGATGAAGTCGTGCGCTTCCGCGAGCTTCGCCGCCGCCGTCAGGTCCTCCAGCGTCGCTCCCGGGCGGCCGACCCGCAGATTCTCGGCGATGGTGCGGTAGAACATCGTCGATTCCTGGAAGACGACGCCGATGTTGCTGCGCAGTGAATCGAGGGTCATGTCGCGAATGTCGATGCCGTCAATGCGGATGGTTCCGGACTGCGGATCGGCCAGCCGGTGCAGCAGCGCCATCGCCGTGCTCTTGCCGGCACCGGTCGAGCCGACCAGCGCCACCGTCATCCCGGCCTTGACCGAGAAGGTGAGGTCGCGCACCGCCGGCACGTCGCCGCCGCCGTAGAAGAAGTTGACGTGGTCGAATTCCACGTCGCCGCGGACGCGCCCGACGGCGGTTGCTCCCGGCTTTTCCTTGACCGTCGATTCCGTATCCAGCACACCGAAGAAAAGCGCGAGCCCCGGCATCTGGAAGAACAGCCTCGCGGCGAAGCCCATCGCCTGGTCCATCCGGCTGATGAGCATCGTGGCGAAGCCCATGAAGCTGACGATCTGGCCGACGGTGGCCTTGCCGTGCAGATGCAGCCAAGTCCCGAGCAGGAAGATGGCGATCACGGTGATCGTCGAGGCGGCCCGGGTGAGCACGCTGACCACCGCCCACAAGTTGAGCACCGGGTACTGTGCCGCCAGCACCCGGCGCATGGTGTAGGCGAGCGCGCGCGCCTCTGCGGCAAGGCGGACGTAGCTGTGGATCAACGGCACGTTGCCGAGGGCATCGCCGGCACGGGTCGCCAGCCGCGAGGTGTATTCCTCGACCTGCCCCTGGGCTTTTTCCGTGCGGCCGATGACCAGCACCGTCAGTCCCGCGAAGATCACGATCAGCACCACGAGAAGCAGCCCCAGCCGCCAGTTCAGCAGCAGCGACAACGGCAACAGCACGAGAATGGCGATGAACGTCGCGAGATGCTCGCGGAAGAAGGCCAGCCAGACCCCGAACAAGGCATCGACGCCGCCCAGCATGATCTTCAGCACGCGGCCCGAGTGCGAGTCGCTGTGGTAAGCCGGCGGCAGGCTCAGAACGTGCTCGAAGTAGAGCGCCATGGCGGCCAGCTTGCGCCGATGGGCGAGACGGTCGGCGTGCAGCGAAACGAGCATGTTGGCAGCGAGCCCGGTCAGCCCGACGCCGGCCCAGATCAGCAGCAGCCGGACGCTGTCGGTCCAGATCACCTGCGGCGGCCCGCCGCGGGACAGGACATCGACGATCCTGCCGAACAGCAGCGGCTCGGCATAGGCCAACCCCGCCACCACCACGTTGGCGAGAGCCAGTCCGATGGCAAGGCCGCGCTCCGGTCGCAGCAGGGCCAGAACACGGCCGTAGATTCGCAAGAATTCCATGGCGTTCCGCCGTTTTTCCCGGATAATGACTGATATCGCGTATTGGTAGCAGGTGACGCGTGCAACGTCTGCCGTCCCGTTGCTGACGGCAGGCCGAAGCGGCTATCGGACAGTTTTCGTACCCGGTTCTGGCGTTGATGTCGCGACCGTTGAGGATCGAATTTGCTGGCGCGCTCTATCATGTCAGCGCGCGCGGCAACGCCGGGCAGGCGATCTTCCTGAAGGACGCCGACCGTCGCCAATTTCTTGAAATGCTGGGCCGCGAGATCGGCCAGCATCGCTGGATCTGTCACGGCTACGGCCTGCTCGACAACCAGTATTCCCTACTGGTGGAAACGCCGGAAGCCAACCTTGGCCGGGGCATCGGCCGGCTCAATGCCGTCTACTCGCAGTGGTTCAACCGTCGCTACCAGCGCACCGGCCACCTCTTCCAGGGCCGCTACAAGGCGATCATCATCGAGAAATCACTGTGGCTGACCCCGGTCGCCCGCGACCTGGTATGGTCGCCGGCGCGGGCAGGCTTGGTGAAACGGCCGGGCCAGTGGCCGTGGTCCAGCCACCGCGCGGTCGGCAAGGACCGCGACGTTCCGCCGTGGCTCACCGTGGACTGGATCCTCGCCGACTTCGCCGGGGCAGCGGAGGGCACGCGCAAGGCCTACCGCAACTATGTCGCCGAGGGCAAGCTGGCGCCGTCGCCGTGGGAGCAGGTGCGGGCGCAGATGTATCTCGGCAGCGAGGCCTTCCTGAAGGACATGGCGGAACGCGCCCGCGGCTTGCCGGCGGACCAGGTGCCGCGGGCCATGCTGCGGCCCGACCGGCCCACCCGCGACGCGATTATCGGCGCCGTCGCCGAAGCCGCCGGGGTGCCGGCAGCCGCCACCCTCGACCGCCGGGTCCGCCAGGACGTCTTCCAGGTCACCGTCTACCTGCTGCGCCGCGCCGCCAACTTGCCGCTCAAGGAAGTCTCGCTGCTGGCCGGGGTTTCCGCGCCGCGCATCTCGCAGATCCAGCGGACCATCGAGGACGCGGGCGGCCTCGACCGTGCCTTCGGCTGGGCGCAGCCGCTGGCGGTTTACCTGAACTGATCATGCCTCCGCCCCCCGGTCGGTCGCGCTATTCCCCCCGCCACCGCCGGGATGCTTGCCCCTCGGGTACCTGATCCCGGCCCGATGTGCGGGCCCCGCCTAACCTGCGCCGTCGACGGCAGGGTGCCGGGACCGTGTTTCGCGATCCACGGCAGCCCGGGACGCACCGCCGCGCCGCCCGCGTCAGCCGCGAGCCGGGCCGCGGCGGTGTGCTACCTCCGCGCTGGCGCCTCCACCCGGCGGGTTAGCGGACGACGAAGGCCCTTCGCTTCGTCGCCTCGAGGGTGAAGCTCTCAAGCCGCAGGAAGCCCTCTGGCATCCGTCCCTCGTTTTCGAGGTTGCGAAAGGCGAGATCTTCGCTCTCGTTCAATTCCCGGCGGACGATGTTGGCGAAGCCGGCCGATTGCAGCGCTCCCCGCAACGTCTTCTCGTCATAGATGAAGGTATGGTCCCACGCCCGGACGAAATTATTGATGACAAAGGTATCGCTGCGCCGGGGCGCATCGGGAATGAAGGTGCTGGCCGACCAGTCGATGTAACGTTGTTGCAGCTCCGACTTGTCCTCGTGGTAGAGGTCGATCAGGAAGGCGAGATCAGGCGTCGACAACCTGATCTTGCCCCCTTCCTTCAGGACACGGAAGCACTCCTTCAACAGGCTCTGCCCTTCCTCATAGGTGATATGCTCGATCATGTGCTCGCTGAAGATGTAATCGAAGGTGCCGTCGGCGAACGGATATGTCTTGGTCGCGTCCAGCTGCGCGACCTGACTGGACGTTGCCACGAGGTCGGCATTGAGCCACCCCTCGATGATGTTCTCGCCGCAACCGATATGCAGCTTTTTCTGTCCTTGCCGGAGCATGTACCGCTCGACCACCTCGGCGTCCTTGCGGGTCAGCTCGTAGCGAAGCTTGACGCAGGCGTCGCGCAACTCGCGCGCGGGGCCCAGCAGGTGACTCTCCTTGAGAAGTGCTTTGACGGCGCTGCGCATGAACGACTTTCTCCTGTGGCCGATCGATCGGCCCGCTCTGGTCTCGACGCAAGCAATGTTCGGCGGCTCCAAGACCGCCGCTTCTGCCCGAAGCCCTCCCGTGCACCCGGTTGTGCCGGGTCGCGCTGGCGCATTGGCTCGCCTTGCCGCTCCTGCGTATCACAACTATTTAGAGTATACACGAACGTATTTTAGCGTTCAATAACTATAAGATGTATTTTGTCTGCCGCATCAATCAGAGAACGTTTGTCCTCTGGGGGCGACATCCGCTGGTTATCTTGGTTGTAACGGCGGCGGTGTGCCCGCAACGCCGATCGGCCGCCTCTCGCGCAACCGCACCCGCGTCGGCTGGTTGCTGCTGGCCTGAGCGGCCGGTTCAGTCATCTCGCCTTCTCCCGGCCGCGCCTTACGTCTCTCTCCCCTGTACCTCGGGGCGCGGCATCGCCGGGCGAAATCCGCTCTGGCCGCCACGTTCTCGGGGTGCAGCTTCCTCAGACAGCTAATAGCCGGCGATGCGGCGGTGCCAGGTGCCCCAGTCTCCGTAGGCGGCGAGCCGGTATTCGGTATCGATCAGAACGGAGAGCGCCGGCTCGGCCAACTCCGATTGCTCCAGCCGCTTCGCCATCGCCGGGGCGATGAAGATCCAGTCGGGCGGGTTGTCGCGGAGCTGCTGGACGAGGTCGGCCCGCTGCGCCGCGGTGATATAGGGCAGGTTCTGGCCGGAATACCGGTAGTCGAAGCTGCAGCCGAGGTCGCCGTAGATCGCCGGGGTACCGAGCACATAGATGCGCTCGCGCTTGCAATCGCCGGGGAACGCCTCCGCCGCGGCGATGACGGCGGCGTAGTTGCGATCGACGGCGCTGCGAAACGCCCTGCCGTCGAACGCCTGCGGCCACCCCGCCTCGACGACGGAAAAGGCGTTCTGGCCAAGCTGGTTCAGCACCACGGTGAACGGCGCCAGCAGGACGAAAAGCATGAAGCTGCGGGGACGGCGGGCAAGATCGGTGGCGACGAACGGCACGCCGACGATCCGGTCGAGGCCCAGCATGCACAAAAGGAACGCCGGTGGCAGCAGCAGGAACCAGTGATAGGGCCACCAGGAGAAGCGCTGCACCAGGATGTCGAACATCTCGACGCCGATCCAAAGGATCAGCAGCGGTGCCAGCGGCACCCGCTCCGCCACCCGCGCCGGCAGCAGGAAGCCCGCGGTCAGGCACAGCCACGGCGCCAGCGTCACCGCAAGCTGCGCGCCACCGATGAACAGGCGCAGGAACGGGGCCGGCTCCAGAGCCATCGCCCCGGTGAAGGGATAGACAAAGGTGGTGAGCAGAAAGCTGGCCGCGGCACCCCTGCTGGCAAAATAGCCGAGCATCGCGAGCCAAACCAGTGCGGCGCCGGCCGCCCACGGCAGCGCCAGCCGGAGGATGACGCGGCGGATCGGCATTCCCGAGCGCCAGGCGCAGAACACCACATAGCCGTGGATGACGGTCACGATCAGGGCGAACGGGATCTTGAAGGCTGCGGCAATCCCGCCACACATCCCGGCGAGAAGTGCCAGCAAGGCGCCGCCGGCACCGGCCTCGACCGCCCGGATGGCGAGCAGCGCCGCCGCCAGGATAGGGAATGCGACCAGCGTTTCGACCTGCGTCTGCTCCGAGGCGCTGGTATAGGTGTACTGGATGATGATGAAAAATGGCGCAACGCAGGCAACCCAGCGGCTGCCGAAGTGGCTCCGGCTCAGCCCAATGATCAGCGCGGCAAAGCCCAGATTCCATATCGTCTCCAGTATATGGACGCCGACATCAGAGAAACCAAACAGTTTCCCTGCCACGTAGTAGAACAAAAATATCCCAGGTTGCTTTATATCCCAAACATCCGAATACAGTATGCTCCCTTGATCAATATTATAGCCAAAAAGCAGAAACAAGGCCTGATCATTACGCAGTGGGTATGGCAGTTTAAGCAAAGCTGAACAAACGATAGCGGCAAACATCAGGCAAGAGAGAGACGCGTACAGAATTTTGCCACGAACGGATGTGGAGGTTGCCGGCGATGCAATCCCTAAAATCTTCACCCGGCCAGCCCTTTCACACGATCGAGAGGTTGGATAATCTTCGCTGTTGACGGTTGCATGGCAATCGACGACCGTATACAGGAGCCGAACCGGACGGCGGCGGAGCGTACCGAGGGATGGAATACAGCGACTGCATCGACGCAGAGCGCAAGGTCACGAGAGCGGCAACCAGAATGGATGGCTGGGTGCACTCGGACCATATGATACCGTTACCGAGCGTTCGCACCTGGATCGCCTCCTGGGAAGGATTGCGGCGTTGGCCTCTGGCAAGCGAAATACCCGGTTAACGCGTTAGCCCCTTGCACTATACCACCCTCAGACGCTAAGACAACTCCGGGGTGTGGTCGCAGGGGGTGGCGGCTAGCCGGAGCTGATGCGAGCGAAAACGTGCCGTCTTGCACCAGAGGCTATTCGGAAGGCGACGCAACGGCCAGAAGGCCGGCCCGGTGGGACAGCCCGTGCGGAGACAGCGTCCGAGTGTTCGGACGCGTGCCAGTGTACCGGTGAGCGCCGTTCGCCAGCCACGCACCAGATCGGGTGGGTTGCGGGAACGGATCGGGCGGACGTCGGGCTCAGACACGATCCGGCGCCGGAACGGAGCTGATCCGGCACAGGAGCCAGGGCAGTTGCAGGCAGGACGGCGCCGTCTCAAGAAAGGGACCGCCGTTCAGCGAATGATAGTGCCGAAGGCAAGCGCGGCGTGGAGGTCGAGGACGCATGTCACCTGAACAGATACAGATCATACCTTTTCTGAAGAGCTTGTGGCTGAGGAAATACACCTTCCTGGCAGCGGCTGCTTCAGTCCTGGCGTTGTGCCTGCTCATCCTTATCGTCATCACTCCCAAGTACACGGCGGAAGCGGTCGTACTGGTCGATAAGCAGCACAGCTTGCTGACCGACATCGAGGCGCTGGTGCCCGGCTTGGGGCCGAACACCGATATCATGAACACCCAGGCGCAGATCGTCGCGTCATACAAGCTGGTCGAGCAGGTCTCTACCGATCTGAATCTTTACACCGACCCGGAATTTGCTGAAGACGATACCTTTAGTCCCCTTGACTACGTGACCGGGCCGATAAAAGCAGCCCGGGCCTGGGTCAATGCCTACCTTGCCAATCCCGCTTCCGCGCCGACAGAGGGAATGACCGACGCCGAGCGTGACCATTACTATACGACGCAGAACGTTATCGATGCGTTGAACGTCACGCCGGTCAAGGATTCGACCCTGATGCTGGTCGACTTCACCTCGGAGGATCCGGTAAAGGCCGCCAAGTTCGTCAATCTCCTGACCGGCAAGTACGTCGACAGCAATCTTGAATACCGCTACGAGACGGCCCGGCGGACGATCGACTGGGCTAACGAAAAGATCGCGGAACTCCGCAAGAAGGTCGAGAACTCGGAGGGCGCCATCGAGCGCTATCGCCTGAGCGCCGGCCTGCTGGAGACCAAGGAAGGCAGCGTCGCCACTCAGCAGCTTTCGGACATCAACATCGCTGCTGCCAACGCGTCCGCCGAGCGCTCCGCCAAGGAAGGCCGGCTGCGCGAAATCCGCGGCATCCTCAACCGCGGCGGCGCCGAGGCGCTGGCCGAAGTGCTGGCCTCGCCGGTGATCCAGCAGCTGACCCTCCAGGAAGCGGCGATCAACCGCGAGATTGCACAGCTCGGTCAGGATCTTGGCCCGCGTCACCCGACGATGGCGGTCAAGCGCGCCGAGCTGAAGGATATCCAGAGCAAGATCAACGTCGAGGTGAACAAGGTCGTCAGCCAGCTGCAGAACGAGGTTGACCTGCTGCGGGCACGCGAAGTCGCTCTGGGCCAGCAGCTCAAGCAGATGGAGCAGAAGGTCGGTACCGCAAACGCAGCGATGATCCAGCTCCGCAGCCTGGAGCGGACCGCCGACGCCGACCGTCTGATGCTGGACACCTTCCTCAAGCGGACGCAGGAGACGTACTCCGAACTCGACCGCGCCGGCGAAACGCAGAGCGATATCCGCATCATCAGCCCGGCTGTGCCGCCGGCGCAGCCGTCGTTCCCGCAGATGGTGGTGGCCCTGGCGCTTGCCGTGCTGCTCGCCGGCATCGCCGGTGTGGCGGCCGTGATGCTCGCCGAACAGCTCAGCGATGTCTTCCGCAGTAGCGAAGACCTGGAAAAGCTCACCGGCCTGCACGTCCAGGGACTGCTGCCGCGCGTGAAGAACAACAACGATGTGCTGGCAGAACTCGCCACCAACACGTCATCACTGTATTCTGAGCAAATCCGCTCGCTGAGTACCGGTCTGCTGCTGCTGGAACGCGAACGCCGCGGGTCCAACGTGCTGCTCATCATGTCGTCGCGGCCCGCCGAGGGAAAGAGCACCCTCGCCGCCTCCCTCGCCCGGGCGCGCGCGCTGACCGGCCAGAAGGTGATCCTCATCGACGCCGACCTGCGCAAGCCCACCATGCACACGCTGTTCGGCATCTCGCGGCAGCCGGGCCTCGCCGAGCTGATCGGCGGCGGTGCGACGTTGTCGCAGGTCCGCCAGAAGGACAGGCACTCGAACCTGCACCTGCTGCCGGTCGGGACGGTGGTGGAGAACGGCGCCGCCAGCATCCTGCACAGCAAGCGGCTGGAAACGGTGATCAACGAGCTGCGCGAGCTCTACGATACCATCATCATCGATACCCCGCCGCTGCTGGCGGTGCCCGATGCCTACGTGCTGAGCACCCTGTCCGACATCGGTGTGTTTGCCGTTCGTTGGAACAAGACGCGGCGCAGCGCCGCCGTGCAGGTCCTGAAGGGCCTGCGACGGGAAAGCGAGATGCGCACCGTGGCGGTGATGACGATGGTCGATGCGAAGCGCTACGCCAGCTACGGCTACACCGACTCCGGGCGCTTCGATCACGAGATCCAGCGCTACTACCTGCGCAAGGCCTCCTGACCGCAGCGGCCCCGGCGCAGTTAGCGGCTGTCCGGGGCCGCCCGTCGGAGCCCACCGCGCCCCGAACCGGCAAAAAAGAGGAGCGCCCGGGCAACGCCCGGGCGCTTCCGTGTTCTACGCGAAGGTCGCGGTGCTAAGCGGCGGAAAGAGCGCGGTCCATGACCGCAGTGAGCCGCCGGGCGAAGGCGGACGGATCCGGCACCGGATCGCCCTCGAGAATCCGCGCCTGGTCGAGCAGCAGCAAGGCGGCATCGGCCAGTTCACCCTCCCCGGCGCCGGCTTCCGCGCGGGTTGCCATCTGCCGGATTAGCGGATGGCCGGCATTGATCTCGAGGATGCGCAGCGTCGCCGTCTCGGTGTCCAGCCGGCGGTGCTGGCGGAGCAGCCGCTCCATGTACATATCCATATCGCCGTCACCGGCAACCAGACAGACAGCGCTTTCGGTCAACCGGCTGGACACCCGCACGTCCTTGACCTTGTCGGTGAGGACCGTCTTCAGCACCCCGATCAGCCGTTCGGTACCGGGCTCCTCCGCGGGGGTGGTTGCCGCCTGCCCTTCCGCCGGCGCCTCCCCAGCCGGGGCCTCGATTTTGCCGAGGTCGGCGCCAGCGGCGGCCGCCGAGGTGAACTTCTTGTCCTGGTAGCTGCGCACCGTCGGCACCCAGAACTCGTCGATGGGGTCGGTCAGCAGCAAGACCTCGACACCCTTGGCGCGAAAACCCTCGAGCTGCGGGCTGCGGCGCAGCGCCTCGCCCTCCTCGCCCGACAGGACGAAGATGGCCTCCTGACCCGGCTTCATCCGGGCAAGGTAGTCATCGAGCGAGACGAGGCCATCGCCTGCCGTGGAGCGGAAGCGGGCCAGCGACAGCAGCCGGTCGCGGTTCTCGAAATCCTCGTAGATGCCCTCCTTCAGCACGGCGCCGAAGGCATCCCAGAACCGCGCGTATTCCTCCGGTGCGTCCGCCGCCTTCTTCACCAGCTCGTCGAGCACCCGCTTGACCAGCCCGCTGCGGATCTTGGCGAGACGCGGATCGTGCTGGAAGGACTCGCGGCTGATATTCAGCGGCAGATCCTCGGAATCGACGATGCCGCGCAGGAACCGCAAGTAGGAGGGCAGCAACCCCTCACAGTCGTCGGTGATGAACACCCGCCTGACATAGAGCTTCAGCCGGCTCTTGCGCTCCGGATCGAACAGGTCGAAGGGAGCATGCTGGGGAACGAACAGCAGGTTGGTATAGGACACGACCCCTTCGACGTGGTTGTGCAGGGTGAGCCACGGCTCGTCGAAGGCATGGGCGACGTGGTGGTAGAACTCGGTGTACTGCTCGGCCGTCACGTCCTTCTTCGCCAATGCCCACAGCGAGGTGGCGGCGTTCAGCGCCGGCGCCTCGTCCCCCTCCCCCAGCCGGATCGGGAAGGCCACATGGTCGGAGTAGGTCTTGATGATGTTGCGCAGGCGCGCTTCTTCGAGAAACTCGTCCGCATCGTCGGCAAGGTGCAGGATCACCGTCGTGCCGTGGCCATCGCGCTCGGCGGCATCGATGGCAAAGGAGCCCTTGCCGTCGGAGGACCACAGCCACGCCTGCTCGTCGCCGGCGCGGCGGGTGAGCACGTCCACCGTCTTCGCCACCATGAATGCCGAATAGAAGCCGACGCCGAACTGGCCGATCAGGCTGACGTCCTTGCGGGCATCGCCGGTCAGCTGCGAGAGGAAGGCCTGCGTGCCGGAGCGGGCGATGGTGCCCAGCGTCTCGATCAGGTCGTCGCGGTTCATGCCGATGCCGTTGTCGGCCACCGCCAGCGTCCGCTTGTCGCGGTCAGGGATCAGCCGGATGGCGAGGGGTTCGTCCCCGGCAAGGTGCGGCTCGGTCAGCGCGGCATAGCGCAGGCGGTCGCAGGCATCAGAGGCATTGGAGACCAGCTCGCGCAGGAAGATCTCTTTGTGCGAGTAGAGCGAGTGCGCGACGATGTCGAGCAAGCGCCCGACCTCCGTTTGGAACGTAAAGGTCTCATGAGTCATCGCGCGCGCCTCTCCTCTTCGCGGTGTCCACCCAGGGATTTTCCGGGCGCTGATATGTGCCGATGAAAAGGAGGCTGCAAGCCCGCGCCACGCACTCCCCCCGGGCCATGGCCCCCTTCTTGGCCCAACCCGGGGAAAGCGGCGGGCAGAACGGTCAGCGGGCGTAGGTGGCGGTCAGGACAGCCTCGCCGAGAACGTGGCCGGTGCTCGCCCGCTCCACGTCGGTGCATGTCGCACCTTCGGAGAGCGCCAGCGAGGGGATGTCGAGCGCCAACAGGTGGAAGCGGTAGCGGTGGCTGCCGTGCCCTTGCGGCGGACAGGGTCCCCCCCAGCCGTGCTGCCGGAAGTCGGTGACCGCCTGCCGGCCGCCGCCGGTGCGCACGACCTTCGGCTGGTTCTCGCCGAGTTCATGGGTGGTGGCCGGCAAATCGTAGACGGCCCAGTGATACCAGTTGCCGCTCGGCGCATCCGGATCGCTGCAGACGAGTGCGTAGCTGCGGGTTTGGGGCGGGGCATCCGACCACGTCAGCGGCGGCGAAATATCATCGCCGTCAGCCGTGTAGCGCTCTGGAATGCGTCCGCCCTCGTTGAAGGCGGGGCTGCTCAGGGTCAACGCCATGGACGTGTCCTCGTCGCTTGCTGCGAATTGCTCGCACGCTTGACGCAAAGGTTACGGCTGCGCAAGCTGTGGTAGGAGGATGAACGGTGTCGGTGGAGCAGAGTTCCGGAGAGACCGCGCGCGGCGCGGCGCGATGGGCCGCGGCGCGGACGCGGCTGTTGCACCAGATCGCGGCGGATACCGCGGAAACCGCATCCTGGACGGGCCGCCCGGCGCTCGCCGCACGGGTCATGCGGGCGATCGCATGTGTGCCCCGCGAGGCATTCGTCGCCCCAAGCGACGGTGACGTCGCCTACGACAACCGACCGCTCGGCATCGGCTGCGGCCAGACCATCTCGCAGCCGTTTATCGTGGCGCTGATGAGCGACCTGCTCGACCTCGCGCCGGGAGAGCGGGTGCTGGAAATCGGCACCGGCTGCGGCTACCAGTCGGCGGTGCTGGCCGAACTCGGCGCGGCGGTGTTCAGCGTCGAGAGAGTTCCGGAGCTGGCGGAAGCGGCGCGGCAGCGCCTGCGCCGTCTGGGCTACGAGCGCGTCCACGTCCGCCACGGGGACGGCTTTGACGGCTGGCCGCAGGAAGCCCCGTTCGACGGCATCATCGTCACCGCCGCCCCCGAGGAGCTGCCGCCGGCCCTGCCGCCGCAGCTGGCGACGGGCGGCCGCCTCGTCATCCCGATCGGCCCGCGCGGCGACAACCAGATGCTGTGGCGCTGCGTCAAGCAGGCCGACGGCACCCTCGAAATGCGGCGCATGCTCCCCGTCGCCTTCGTCCCGATGCTGGCCGAGCCATCACCCAGCCGATAGCTACCACCCTCACAGGGCTGGTCGAACAGTGGATCGGCGGAAAGCAGATCGCGCGCTTCGATTTGCGTCTGAGCTGCCAACGGCCGGTCGGGGCAGCTTGCTTTTCACCCTGCGGACCGCGATGTTGCCAACATGGCGAGGATATCGGCCGCTGCCGCTTCCAGCTCGCGCACCGTCGCGGTGCTCGGCCCGACCAATACCGGCAAGACCCATCTGGCGATGGAGCGGATGCTGGGCCATGCCTCGGGAATGATCGGCTTTCCGCTGCGCCTGCTGGCCCGCGAGAACTACGACCGGGCGGTCAAGATCAAGGGCGAGCGGCGGGTGGCGCTGATCACCGGCGAGGAGAAGATCGTCCCGCCTGACGCGTCCTGGTTCCTGTGCACGGTCGAGGCGATGCCGGTGGACCGGCGCGTCGCCTTCCTCGGCATCGACGAGATCCAGATGTGCGCCGATCCCGACCGCGGCCACCTGTTCACCGACCGGCTGCTGCACGCGCGCGGTGAGGTCGAGACCATGCTCATGGGCGCCGAGACCATCCGGCCGCTGCTGCGCCGCCTGGTGCCCGGCGTCGAGTTCATCGTCCGCCCGCGGTTCTCGGCACTCACCCACGCCGGCCCGTGCAAGCTCACCCGGCTGCCGCGGCGCACCGCCGTTGTCGCCTTCAGTGCCGCCGACGTCTACGGCATCGCCGAGCTGATCCGCCGCCAGCGCGGTGGCGCTGCGATCGTGCTCGGCGCATTGTCGCCGCGCACCCGCAATGCCCAGGTGGCGATGTACCAGGCGGGCGAGGTCGACTACCTGGTGGCGACCGATGCCATCGGCATGGGCCTCAACATGCACGTCGATCACGTCGCCTTCGCCGCCACCCGCAAGTTCGACGGCCGCGGCCCGCGGCGGCTGATTGCGGCCGAGATGGCGCAGATCGCCGGGCGTGCCGGCCGCCACACCCGCGACGGCAGCTTCGGGACGACGGCGGAGATCGGCCCGCTCGATGCCGAACTGGCGCAGCGCATCGAGAGCCATGTTTTCGAGCCTCTGACCGCGCTGAAATGGCGCAACAGCGACCTGCGCTTCGCTTCCGTGGAGGCGCTGCGCACCAGCCTCGCCCGCCTTCCCGACCGCATTGGCTTGATTCGCGCCCGCGAGGCCGACGACGAGCTGGCGCTGACTTACCTCAGCGCCGACGCCGAGATTGCTGATCTGGCACGGGGGCCGGCGGCGGTGGCGCTGCTGTGGGATGTCTGCCGTATCCCCGACTTCGGCAAGATCGCCGGCGAAGGCCACGCCCGGCTGCTCGGCCAGATGTTCCGCTTCCTCATCGGGGCTGCCGGCGGCCCTGCCGGCCTGCTGCCCTCCGACTGGGTGGCGCGGCAGGTGGACCGGTTGAACCGCAGCGACGGCGACATCGAAGCCCTGATGCAGCGCATCGCCGGCATCCGCACCTGGACCTATGTCGCTCATCAGAGCAGCTGGCTCGCCGATGCCGAGGGCTGGCAGCAGCGCACCCGCGCGATCGAGGATAAGCTGTCCGACGCCCTGCACCAGCGACTGATCCAACGTTTCGTCGACCGGCGCACCGCCTCGCTGGTCGGCCACATGCGCAGCCGCGGCGACCTGACCGCCTCGGTCGGTGCCGGCGGCGACGTGCGGGTCGAAGGCCACTTCGTCGGCACGCTGGAGGGGTTCCGCTTTGCCCCCGACCCGTCGGTTTCCGGTTCGGCCGGAGATGCCGGCCGGTCGGTGACCGCGGCCGCGGTGCGCGCGCTGGCGGCGCCGATCCGCCAGCGCGTGAGCCAACTCGAGGCCGATGACGACAACGCTTTCGCCCTCGCCGCGGACGGCATGATCGCTTGGCGGAAAGAGGCCGTCGGCCAGCTCCACCGCGGCTCTGATGTTCTCTCGCCGCGGGTCGAGCCGCTTGCCTCCGATCTGCTCGGCGGCGAGACCAGGGAGCGCCTGCGCCGCCGGCTCGCTCTCTTCGTCACGGCGCGGCTGCGCGCGCGTTTGGCGCCCCTCTATCGGGCACGCGAGGCGACAGTTGCCGGTGCCGCCGCCCGCGGCTTGCTGTGGCAACTGGCGGAGTCGCTCGGGATGCTGCCGCGCCGTTCTGCCCGAAGCCAGATCGCGGCGCTGTCGCGCAGCGATCGGCAGGCGTTGGCGGCGGCAGGCGTCCGCCTCGGCCACGAGGCGGTCTGGATACCGCGGCTGCTTAAGCCGGAAGCCATGGCGCTGCGCGGCCTGCTGTATTGGCTGCAAGCCGGCGGCGGCGGCGCTCCGCCGCGGCTGCCTCTCGGCCGGCCGTCGCTGGATCTGCCGTCCCTGGTGCCGCCGGCATTCCTCGCGGCGTCCGGCTACCGGCTCGTCGGCAGCACCGCCGTTCGCATCGACGTCGTCGAGCGGGTGCACGGATTGGTGCGGCAAGCCCTCCGCGTCGCTGCCACCACCCCGCTGCCGGAGGTGGAGATGGCGCGTCTGCTTGGCTGCCCCGCAGCGCGCCTGCCGCCGATGCTCGAATGCCTCGGCTATCGAACGGCGCAGATCGAGGGCGGACTTGTCGTCGCTTCCGGGAAATCGCGGCCACCGCGCCAGGGCGCGGACGGCATCGGGCGGCGGGCCGGACGCTCGTCCTCCACCAAGGACGCCCCGAGCGAGGTCCACTCGCCTTTCGCCGCCCTGCGGGCGCTGCAAGCCGGCCGATGATCGCGGCCGCACCGCTCCCTCCGCTCCCCCCGCGCCTGCGCCTCGACAAATGGCTGTGGTTTGCCCGATTCCATAAGAGTCGCTCGCTGGCCTCCGCCGCCTGCGCCGCCGCACGGATCCGGCTGAACGGAGTGGTGGTGGACAAGGCTCACCAGAAGGTCGCACCGGGCGACGTCCTGACCTTCCCGCTAGGAGCGCGAATCCGCATCGTCAGGGTCGTCGCCCTCGGCCACCGCCGCGGCCCCGCGCCCGAA
>JAEULG010000064.1 GCA_016793875.1 Rhodospirillales bacterium
GTCGATTTCGACATGCAGGCCGATCTGGTCGGCATCTCGGCGATGACCTCCTACGTCAAGCGCGGCTACGTCATCGCCGATGCATTCCGCCGCCGCGGCATCCCGGTGATCATGGGCGGCGTTCATCCGAGCTTCATGCCGGATGAGGCGCTGCAGCACGCCGATGCTGTGGTGATCGGCGAGGCCGAATTCCTGATGGAGCGGATCCTCGATGATCTCGAGGACGGCAACCTCAAAGGAACCTACAAGGCCGATCGGCTGCACTCGATGGCCGACATGGCGATCCCGCGCTACGACCTGATCAAGCCGAAGCGCTACATCAACCGCACCTTCATCCAGACGTCGCGCGGCTGCCACCATGCCTGCACCTTCTGCGCCGAGCAGTTGATGTATGGCTTGCGCTTCCGCTACCGCCCAGTCGACGAGGTGATGCGCGAGATCGACGTGGCCGGTCAGAAGAACATCGCTCTCAACGATGCCGACTTCTTCGGCACCAAGGAGCGGGCTCTGGAGATCATGCGGGCGCTGAAGGGACGTGGCCTGAGTTGGCAGGCGGGGGTCAACAGCGGCGCCGCCTTCGACGACGAGTTGCTGGAGGCGGCGACCGAGAGCGGCTGCAACATGCTCGCCATCGGCTTCGAGTCGCTATCGCGCGAAACGCTGCGCCGGGCGCACAAGTACCAGAACACGCCAGAGCGCTACCGCGAACTGGTCGACAAGCTGCACAGCCACGGCATCCTGGTATTCGGCCTGTTTATGTTTGGCTTTGACCAGGACGAGCCATCGGTGTTTGAGGAGACAGCGCGCTTCACCGTCGAGGCTGGTTACGACGCCTGCGGCTTCTCCATCATGACGCCCTATCCGGGGACGCTGAACTGGTTCGAGATGCTGAAAAACGACCGCATCGCCTCGTTCGACTGGAATGCCTACGACCAGCATCATGTCGTCTACAAGCCGGTCGGCCTCACCCCCGAGGTGCTGCGCGATGGCCAATGGCTGGCTTACGACCGGTTCTATTCGCCGGGGTCGATGGCCCGGCGCTTCCCGTGGACGGGGGGGCGCAGCCGGACGCTGTGGTCGATCTACAACCTCTTCTACCGTCGCATGGAGATCTCCGAGCGCGACGCTGCCGGCGCCATCCCGGCCGCCGGCGATGCTCCCGCCCATCGTGCCAAGCCGCCACTGATGCCGCAGCGCGCCGACTGGCGGGCGCTCATCGTCGGCGGCGATGACGACTGCGTCCCGCCGCCGCGCCCATCGGCAACCGACGCCGAGCGCCTGGGAACGCTGCCGGTGAGCTGATCGACCTGATCTTCAGCTCCTGGCGTCAGTGCCCCGCACCCCGATCGCGCTGAGGTCCGCCGTTGAGGCGATGCCGCTGCGCCGGTAGAGTCGTGCGCCTTGGCTTAAGGGAACAAGCAATGCTGCTGGCGCTGCAAAGTCTCCTGGGTGACAGAGACGTGGCGGAATTGCGCCGCATTGCCAGCACCGGCGAGTTTGTCGACGGCGCGGTGAGTTCGCCCGGACTCGCCGCCGCCGGCGTCAAGCGCAACGAACAGCTCTCGCTCACTTCCACGCACCAGCGAAGGGTGGAGCAGATCGTGCTGAACGCCCTCGACCGCAACGAGACCTTTCGCACGGCGGCCATTCCGAAGCTGATCCGCCCGCCGATCCTGTCGCGCTACCGCCCCGGCATGGCCTACGGCATGCACATCGACAACCCGGTGATGCGCAAGCCCGTGCCGATGCGCCTCGACCTTTCGATCACGCTTTTCCTCAGCGATCCGGAGAGCTACAGCGGCGGAGAGCTGTGTATCGAAACGCCATACGGCGAGAAGCGCATCAAGCTGCCGGCCGGAGATGCCGTGCTCTACCCGACGACGATGCTGCACCGGGTCGAGGAGATCACCAGCGGTGAGCGGCTGGCGGCGGTGACCTGGATCCAGAGCATGGTGCACGACCAGGACAAGCGCTCGATGCTCTACGATCTGGCGCTCGTGACCCAGTGGATCCACGCGATGGCACCGCAAAGCCCGTTCTACCACCGGCTCAACAATACCCGGGCGAACCTGGCGCGGATGTGGGCGATCGACTGACTGTCCCTGTCCCACCGTTTTCCACCCTATCGCGAAAAGGACCTTTCTTCCTGCACCCGGCCGTCTGCTATTTTGACGCATTAGAAGCAAGATGCCGGCATGGGAGGCCTATTATCGTGCTTCAATCTGCATTATGGAGCTCGGCTCTTGCGTTAGTTGCACTCCTGACGTCAGCCGCTGCCGGATTCGTCGCCGCCCAGGACGCTGCGGAAACCACCAGCCCCCGACAAGCTGTCGTCGCAACCCCGCTGGTTGCAGCGGTGATGTCGCAGCCGTGGGCGGTCGAGGGCTCGGACGGTCTCTTTCACGTCGTCTACGAGATCCGCATCAGCAACGTCACTCCGCTCGTCGCCCGCCTCGACCACGTCCGCGTGCTGGATGGAAAGACGAAGAAGAGCGTTGCCACCTTCGACGGTGGAGAGATCGAGAAACGGTTCGAGGTCGGCGCCAACCGCGATAGTCTCAGCCGGCAGCTCGATGGTGCCGCTTTCGGTGTGCTTTTCCTCCACGTCGCCGTCCCGACGCTGGCCGACGTCCCCGCAACGATTACTCACGAGATCGACTTCACCCTCGACCCCGGGGGGAAGAGCGCGCAGCAGATCAACGAGGAGGTCGCTTCCACGGCGGTGGCAAAGGATCCAACCGTCGTCCTCGGACCGCCGCTGCGCGGCCGCAACTACATCGTCGGCGACAGTTGCTGCGATACCATCCGCCACGTCCGCGCGCTGCTGCCGCTGAACGGCCGCTTCTGGCTGGCGCAGCGCTTCGCCATCGACTGGGAGCAGATCGACGACGAAAACCGCATCTTCGTCGGCGACCGTAGCGACGTCCGCAGCTATCACATCTACGGCAAGCCGGTGCTGGCCGTCGCCGACGGCAAGGCCGTGGTGGTTCACGACGGCCTTGCCGACCAGGTCCCCCAAGACCCGAAGCCGATCACCAATATCGCCGATGCTGACGGCAATCATGTCCTTCAGGACATCGGCAACGGAGCTTACGTGCTTTATGCCCACATGAAGCCGGAATCGGTGCGTTCCCGGGTCAAGGAGGGCGCCGTGCTGCGCAAAGGCCAGGTCATCGGCCTCGTCGGCAACACCGGGAATACCACTGAGCCCCACCTGCACCTGCACGTCGTCAGCCGCGCCTCGACGCTGCTCGCCAACGGCATTCCGTACGTCTTCGAGCCGTTCAAGATGACCGGCGTCGATGCGCTCGGCACCCCCGATTTCGACAAGGGCGCCGCTCAGGGAACGCCGCTCGCCATCACCCCGGTCGATCCGCCGAGCTTCCACCAGCGACAGCTGCCGCTGGACCTGATCGTCGTCGACTGGCTGAACGGTGCCCGCAAGACGGGGCAGCCATAGCCGGCCTGACCGACCCCCGCCTCCTGCCCGGTTGGCGGCGAGACCGCTCGCCAATCCGGCGCGAGGTGCTGCCACCAACGACGGCAGGTCGGCCACGCGTCAGCGACGCGTTCACGCCGCCGCACATGTCCACTGTCCTCACCCCGCATCGCGCCCCCTCGGCGATTGCTGAGATCGCCAACCACCCGAGGTGGCCCCTGGTCGGCGTTTTGCCGCCGTCCGCCAGCGCTACCCGCGTCGGCGTCCGTTCTTTTTCAGGCCGCAACTGCCCTGCTGGCGGTGTTGCCGTTGAGCAACTGGAAATGCTGCGCCGCAGCATTTGTTGTTGACCCAGGCCCCGCGTCACCCCAGCCTTATGTGCCGAGGCCGCCCTGTGGGGAAGGGCGCCCGAGCCAGAGTACGACAAGGAAACGGAGATTTGGGAGGACCCGCCGCAGGGATCTTTCAACCTGAACTGCGAGGTCTGTGACAATGAACCGATTCGAGATTGATTTCGACGGGCTACGCGCCCAGGCACTGGACACGACGCTGCTGAACGATCGGCCGTCCGGGCACACCAGTGACAACGCTCGTGATCATAGCATGATCGCGCGGGTGGCACGGGCGCTGCAGACGATCGCCAGCCTGTGGAACCGGCGCCAGCACCCGCTGCCGGAGCATCTCGCCCGCTCGCGCGAGCGCATGATCAACGCCGCTCAGCTTTAACGCGTGACACGGCAGGACGGCCGGGCCCCCGCTGCGGGCGGCCCGGCCGTCCGCTACCCTTCGCCTCAGCTTCGGCGCAGCAGATGGACCCGCATCGGCTGATCGAACATCCAGCCGTCCTCGACGCGACGGCCGTTGGCCTCGAACAGCGCCCGCAACTCCTCGTCCTTCTCGTCAAAGCGATCGCGGACGTGCGGGTTGATCATCGTCAGCCGGTCGTGAAAGGCCCGGAAGTCCTTCATCTTCACCTGATCGGTGTAGACAAATGTCTTTTCCAGCAGCAGACCGAACTCCGGCCCGTAGCGGAGCGCCTCCTGGGCCCGGTTGCGGACGGCGGTCTCGTCATGGACCGGCTTCATCGTCTCGAAATAGGGCCCGCTCGGCAGCGGCTCGGAGACGAACAGGACGCCTCCCGGCTTCAGCACCCGTGCCGCCTCGCGCAGCGCCTTCAGCAAACCGGGCTGGTCGACATGATGCAGGCTATTGAAAAAGATGACGATGTCGACCGAGCGGCTGGCGATGGGCAGGTCCTCGGCTATTCCCTGCATGTAATGCTCGTCGCCCACCGCCGGCAACGACTGGGCATAAGCCAAGTGCTTCGGGCTCACCTCGATGCCGGTGGCATGAGCGCCCCTGCGGGTCAGCGACCGGACCAGCCAGCCGTCGCCGCAACCGACATCGATGACGTTCGCGCCGTGGATCGACAGCAACTCTTCCATCACCTCAAGGCTCGTCCGCCTTTCCATTTCTCGCCCCTCGAAGACCGACATCTGCGATGCGTCACCTGCCCCGCGACAAGCCACCATCGCCCTGTTATTTATGCCTCCCGTTGTAGCGGATAAGACCCATGGTGGAAACCTTCGAAGAGATCCGCGCAGCCGTCCGCGCCTTATGCGCCGGGTTTCCCGGAGCGTACTGGCAGGCGCTCGATGCCGAGCGCGCCTATCCGGACGCCTTTGTGCGGGCACTTACCGAGGCCGGCTTTCTTGCCGCGCTTATCCCCGCCGACTATGGCGGCAGCGGCCTCAGTCTGGAAGCGGCCGCGGCGATTCTCGAGGAGGTGCAGAGCTGCGGCTGTAACGGCGGTGCCTGCCACGCGCAGATGTACACGATGGGCACGCTGCTACGCCACGGATCAATGGCGCAGAAGCAGCGCTGGCTACCGGCGATCGCGGCAGGCCGGCTGCGGCTGCAGGCGTTCGGCGTCACCGAGCCGACCAGCGGCACCGATACCAGCCGGATCCGCACCACCGCTATACGCCAGGGTGAAGGCTGGACGATCAACGGCCAGAAGGTATGGACGTCACGGGTCGAACACTCCGATCTGATGCTGCTGTTGGCACGGACGACGCCGCGCGAGCAAGTGGCGCGGCCCCATGATGGCCTCTCTGTGTTCCTCATCGACTTGCGCACGGCCCTCGGTCACGGGCTGCAGACCCGGCCGATCCGCGCCATGATCAATCATCATTCGTGCGAGGTCTTCTTCGATAATTTGCAGGTGCCGGCGGATGCACTGATCGGCGTGGAGGGACGCGGCTTTCGCTACATCCTCGACGGCATGAATGCCGAGCGCATCCTGATCGCCGCCGAGTGCGTCGGCGATGCGCGCTGGTTCATCGAGCGGGCGTCGGCCTACGCCGGCGAGCGTGTTGTCTTCGATCGGCCGATCGGCCAGAACCAGGGCGTTGCCTTCCCCATCGCCCGCGCCTACGCGCAGATGCGAGCGGCGGCGCTGATGGTCGGAGAAGCCGCCCGTCTGTTCGACGCCGGCCAGCCGTGCGGCCCGGAGGCGAACATGGCCAAGCTGCTGGCGGCGGAAGCCTCGTGGGCGGCGGCCGATATGTGCCTGCAGACGCACGGCGGCTTCGGCTTCGCCTGCGAATACGACGTCGAGCGCAAATTCCGGGAGACTCGGCTCTACCAAGTGGCGCCGATCTCGACCAACCTGATCCTCGCGTACATCGCCGAGCATGTGCTTGGCCTGCCACGCTCCTATTGACGCAGGGCCAATCGCATGCCGCAGCCGCGACCCCCGCTATCGCCGGACGCCGCGGCGCCGGATGCCGTGCTCGTCCTCGGTGCCGCCACCGCCGCGCCCGGGGTCCCGGGGCCGGCACTGCGCCGGCGCCTGGAGCACGGCTGCGCCGTCCTGCGCGCCCGTGGCGCCCGCTACCTCCTCGTTTCCGGCGGCATCGTCGGGCCACCGCCGGCAGAGGCGGAAGTCATGCGCGATATGGCCGTTGCCCTTGGCCTCGATCCGGCCCGCATCATCGTCGAGGACCAGGCCCGCAACACCTTTGAGAACGCCGTCTACGCCGGCCGGATCATCCGCCAGCACGGCTGGCGGCGGGTGGTCCTGGTCACCGACCGCTTTCACCAGCCGCGCGCCCGCTATGTCTTCGCCCGGCTCGGCCTTGCGGTGACCTTCGACGCCGTGCCGCCGGAACCCGGAGCCTCCCGGCTGACCCAACTTCGGTCGCGCTTCGACGAGGGACTGCGGCTGGCGCGCAGCGTCGTGCTGTTCGCGATCGGTGCACATAAGCCGGTGGTCAGCAGGGTCTGGGGCGATCTGCAGCCCCCTCCACCCGATATCGGGCAGGCGCCCTGAGGCGGCGTGTCAATTTCATGCAGTCGGGGTCCGCACACCCGTCTCAGCAAGCCGGCGAGGCGGGATGAACAGTCCCCGCCCCACGCTATCCGCGGGATGTGGCTTGAAGCAGGCTTCGCTCTTCCGACCTTCAGCGGACCACCGCCGTCAGCGGGAAGAAGTACGGCAGGATGACGGTGGCGATCGCCCACAGCAGCAGATTCAGCGGCAACCCCACCTTGACGAAATCGGTAAACTTGTAGCCGCCGGCGGCGTAGACGAGCGTATTGGTGGCATAGCCGATCGGCGTCGCGAAGCTGGCGGAGGCGGCGAACATCACCGCGACCAGGAAGGGTCGCGAATCCACCCCCATCTTGTCGGCGAGATCGATGGCGATGGGGGTAATCAGGATGGCGGACGCGTTGTGGCTCATGAACTCGGTGAGCAGTGAGGTCAGCGCATAGACCAGCGACAGCACCACGACCGGGCCCAGGGCGCTGGCAACCTTGAACAGCTCATCCACCAGCAGCGCCCCCGCGCCGCTGGTTTCCATCGCCGAGCCCACCGCCATCATGCCGAGGATGAGCATCAGGATCGGCCAGTGGATCGAGCGGTACGCCTCCCCGGGATCGAGACATCCGGCAAGGACGACGACGGCGACGGCGACGAAGGCGGCACCGGCAATCGGCAGCAGTTCGAAGGCGGAGAGCGCCATCACCGCGAGAACGGCGATGATCGCGATCCAGGCCTTGTCGCGGCGGAACGGCTGCTCGGTGATCTCGGTCAGATTGATGAGCTGGCGGCGCTCGAAAAGGCGCTTCAGGCCGTCGCGCGGCCCTTCCAGCAGCAGGGTATCGCCGAAGGCAAGTCGAACTTCCTCGAAATTGGACCCGAGGTTCTCGTTGCGACGGTGAATCGCGAGGATGCGGGTTCCGTACATGCCACTCAGGTCAAATTCGCGGACGGCACAGCCGACGAAGGTGGATTCGGGACCGACAATCCCCTCCATCATCCGCACGCTCTGCCGGCTGATCGTCTCCACCGCTGGCGGCAAGACCGCCTCCGACGCGGCCCCGCCGCTGCGCAGTCCCACAAACTCGGCGACACTGGTGCGCATCACCAGCCGGTCGCCCGCTTGCAGCGTCGGCTCGCCATATTCGGGGTCAAAGGCGTCGTCGTCGCGGTGGATGCGAAGCAGGTGATAGCCGCGGGCGCGGGTCAGCCCACCCTCGCTCGCCGTCTTGCCGATCAACGGCGAGGTACTGGGGATCAGGACCTCGGTCAGGAACCGCCGCTGCGATAGGTCGACAAGCGTGTTCGACAATGTCTCCCGGTCAGGCAGCAGTCGGCGGCCGATAAAATAGAGGTAGGCCACGCCGATCACCCCGTAGATGAGGCCCGGCGGTGTGATCTCGAACATGTGGAAGGGGATGAGCCCGCGAGACTGGGCGATACCATCGACGACGATGTTGGTGGATGTGCCGATCAACGTGCAGGTCCCGCCGAGGATGGTGGCAAACGACAACGGAATCAGCATCTTCGAAGGCGCCACGCCTACGGTATGGGCAAGCCGGATGACTACCGGCGTAAAGATGACGACCATCGCCGTGTTGTTGGAAAACAGCGAATGGAACAGGCACAGGATCATCATCACCAGCATTGCCAGCTTGGATGATTTCCACGGCGCCCGGCTCATCTGGGTTCCGAGCCAATTGATGACACCGGTGCGTTCCAGGGCTGCCGAGAGCACGAACAGACAGGCGACGGCGATCGGCGCCGGATTGCTGAAGACCTTCAGCACGTCGCTGGTCCTCAGCACCCCCATCGCCAGCAGCGCCGCCGCGCCGGCGATCGCCAGGACGTCGGCGGGGACGCGCTCGCGAATCATGCCGACGACGACTACGCCGAGGACGATGAAGACCAGAATAATTTGGATGGACTTCCAGCCCATGCCGCAAGGAGCTCCCGGAGCGAAGAACCACGATCGGCCCGCGAGGCAGGCAGCATAACCTATGAGCGGCGGCAAGCCGCGTAAATGGCAAAGGGCGGCCCGATGCCCGACCTTGGTGCCGTCGATCCCGCTCCGTCGGTAAGCGGCTGAGAAACACCTGCGCTTGCAATCATCGCAGTGCCCGTTTACCTCGGCGAGGTGATGGCTGACCCCTCCTCCCCCGTGCACGTGATCGGCGGTGGGCTTGCCGGCTGCGAGGCTGCTTGGCAGCTCGCTCACGCCGGTCAGCCGGTCGTGCTGCACGAGATGCGGCCGCTGCGGATGACGCCGGCGCACACCTCGGCGCGGCTGGCGGAGCTGGTGTGCTCGAACTCGTTCCGTTCGGACGACGCCGCCGCTAACGCCGTCGGCGTGCTGCACGCCGAGATGCGCCGGCTCGGCTCGCTGATCCTCGCCTGTGCCGACGCCGAGCGGGTACCGGCGGGCAGTGCCCTGGCGGTGGACCGCGAGCGCTTCAGCACCGCTGTCGACAACGCCGTCGTCGGCCATCCACTCATTACCGTCAGCCGCGGCGAGATTGGCGGCCCGCCGCCGACGGACTGGACGAGCGTGATCATCGCCACCGGCCCGCTGACGTCCGCGCCACTGGCAGAAACGTTGCGGACGCTCACCGGCGCAGACGCGCTCGCCTTCTTCGATGCCATTGCCCCCATCGTTTACCGCGACAGCATCGACTTCTCCGTCGCCTGGTACCAGTCACGCTGGGACAAGGGCGACGGCCGCGACTACATCAACTGCCCCTTCGACCGCGAAGGCTACGAGACGTTCGTCGCAGCGCTGCTGGCGGCAGAGAAGATGCCGTTCCGCGACTGGGAGCAGGACACCCCCTATTTCGAGGGCTGCCTGCCGATCGAGGTGATGGCCGAGCGCGGGCGCGACACCCTCGCCTTCGGTCCGATGAAGCCGGTGGGCCTGCGCAACCCGCACGCCGGCGGCGGCCGGGCGCATGCGGTCGTTCAGCTGCGCCAGGACAATGCGCTGGGGACCCTCTACAACATCGTCGGCTTCCAGACGAAACTGAAGCATGCGGAGCAGGTGCGGCTGTTCCGCACAATTCCCGGCCTCGCCCACGCCGAGTTTGCCCGGCTCGGCGGCGTCCACCGCAATACCTTCGTCAATAGCCCCCGGGTGCTGGACGGGCAGCTGCGGCTTCGCGCCGAGCCGAGAATCCGGCTCGGCGGGCAGATCACCGGCTGCGAAGGCTATGTCGAGAGCGCGGCTATGGGCCTGCTGGCGGGCCGGTTTGCGGCAGCCGAGCGTCGCGGCGTCCCCTTCGATCCTCCCCCGGCGACGACCGCGATCGGAGCGCTGCTGCGCCACATCACCGGGGGAGCCTCAGCGGAGACGTATCAGCCCATGAACGTCAACTTCGGCCTGTTCCCGGCGCTGGCGCCGACCGGCGGCAAGCGCCCGCCACGCGGCGCCGACCGCAAGCGGGAGATGGCGCGCCGGGCGCTCGCCGATCTGGAAGAATGGATTGGCGTGCAAGCCGTCAGCGCCGTTGGCTGATCATGCCCGCCCTCCGGCCGCGGTCCGATCGGCATTCGGCTCCTACCCGGTCTGCTTGCGCGAAGCCTCCAGGACGCACGGGCGATAGCCATGACGGCCTTCGATCCACGGCTTGTTGGTCACACGGTTGATGTCGGACGGCTTGTTGGCCAGCACCTCGTCGAAAAGCTCACCGGCATAGGCACAATAGCCATCGCCCTTTTCGCGGACCTGCTGCGATGAATCGTTGGCCATCTTCGTCACGAACGCATTCAGCCGGTTGGTACCCTGCGCCCCGTGCGCTCGCTTGAACATTCCCTGCAGGGCCTGGCTACGGTCGGTCAGTACCGACTGATAGGTGGTGATAAAATTATTGTACCGCTGGCGCTCGTTGCAGCTGAGGGCGGCTACCATCAACTCGGTTTGCAGCACCCGGGCATTCAATGCCGCGAGGTCGCTCTCCGAGGCACAGAATTGGCTCGTTTTCGCCTTCCCTGCCGCAAACGCGGGGGTGACGACCATTGCGCACACCAGCACGGCGGCTGCCCGGCCGGCGACCCGACCCCCGAATTTCTTGTTGAGCATTGCCTTCACCTCAGCGCTCCCTTCGCGTGGATTTCGGTCCCCAAGGTATGACACCGACCGCGGCTGCTCTCAACCGCGCAGCGGCCGGAGCCGTCGCCTCCGGGCGTTATCAGCGCACTGTTGCATTTCCATCACTAAAAGGCAGCGAAAGCGGCTACCCGGTTGCTGCCCTCGGCAGACATCTGCAAGATGACCTGCCAATTACCCAGAACAGATGAGGGCTCCGATGATCCGTCCCGCCGGCTTTGGCTTTTCCATCATCGTCGCCACTTTCATTGCGGCGTCCGGGGTCCTCGGTTTTGCTAGCGATTCGGACGCGGCGGCCGAATCGGCAAGCAACGAAAAGGCGACTCGCCAATTATTTCAGGCAGTTTACGCCAACGATTTGACTTCTGTTCAGTCCAGTGTCAGCGCCGGTGCTGATGTAGAGGCGCGCGATCGTTGGGGGATGACACCTGCCGAGATCGCCATCGACCGCGGCAACTACCGCGTCGCCCACTTCCTTGTCGATATTCGCAATACCCGGCGGGCGCAGGAAGCCGCTACCGCCGCTGCTCCGGCCACACCTGCCGCAGCAAAGGCCGAATCGCCCGCGCCGGCTGGCAAGCGCACCGCCATGGTGACGAGCGCCGCCAAGCGGCCCGTCGCCGCCGTCCCGGCGACGCCGGCAGCGGCCGCATTTCCCGCAACCGTCCAACCGGTCGGTCCCAATCCGTTCGATCCGGCGACTCCCGCCCCCGGCTCGCGGCTGCTGGGAGCGAGCGCCGGCGCCGACGCGGGCCAACAGGACGTCGTCCCTCAGTAGCGGCGGCGCAGGTGCGCGGCGCTCAGCCGCAGCATCCGCCACGGCGCCTTCGCCTGTACCTGCGAATCGAACGGATCGAACCCGGCGCGCTGCAGCCGGTCGATATAGAGGTCGGCGAGCCGGCCAGGCAGCAGCACTGGCAGAGCTGCGTTGGCCACCGATCGGCGCCGTCCCCGTGCCCGGACCAGGTGGTCCGCCGCGACGCCGGTCAGCCGTTCCACTACCGCCCGCAAAGCGCGTAGCGCCTCCGGTGTGCGCCGGTCGAACAACCGCGCGACATCAAGGCCCGCCTCGCGGCTGAGGTCGGCGGGCAGATAGCTCCGCCGCGTCCGGGCGTGGAAGGGAATCGCCCGGACGAGCCCAAGCAGCGCCCAGGCGATGGCGACCTCACGGGCGGCGGCTTTCGTCTGTTCGTCCGATACGGCCAGGATTTGCAGGCCGGCGCGTGCCAGTGAGCCCGATGTCGCCTCGGCGTAGTCGATCAGCGCCGGCAGCGAGTGCGGGACGGCATCGTCGAGGTCGGCGGCGCGGCCGGCCAGCAGGCGATTGAGGCAATCGCGGGAAATGGCGAATCGGGCGACTGCCTCGGCCAGGGCGGCAGCGACCGGGTGCGGGGGGGGCGATCCGGCGTAGGTGGCATCGAGCACGTCCGCCCACCAGCGCAGGCGCATGTGTCCCAGCAGCGGCTGCTGCACCTGCTCGCGGATGCGAGCGATCTCCAGGTTGAAGGCTCCGACCGCCATCAGCGCCTCGCGCTCTGCCGGGGCAGCAAATAGCCAGCTGAGGAAGCGGTCGCTATCGAACGTCCGCACCTGCTCGGCACAGTAGGAAAGGGGGGGAGCAGCCATCATCTGCCAACGCCGGAGTTTCTGGACTATAAGCGTAATCGTCGTCATGCCACCCGAGGAAACCCGCATCGCCATCGCCGCTGAACCGCCGCCGCGCCTGGGCAGCGATCCCGACTTCTCGCTCATGCCGGAGTTGTTCCCCGCTCCGCTCAGACCACATCTGCATGCCTTCGGCCGCTTCGTACGTTTCGCCGACGCGATTGCCGACAGCACGCAGCTTGGGTGCGAACAAAAGCTGGCAAGGCTGCTGGCCCTGGAGGCCGCACTGAGCGGTGGCGAAGGCGCCCTGTGGTCACCCGAATCGCAGTTTGTGGCGATTGGCCTGCGCGATTCCCTGAGGGCGACGGGAATCCCCGCCGACCGCACCCGGCACCTCCTGCAAGCGCTGCGTCGCGACGTCCGCGGCCACGTCTGCGTCAGCTGGCACGACCTGCTCGTGTACTGCCAGTTTGCCGCCGCCCCCATCGGCCGTTACATGCTGGCGCTGGCCGGCGAGAACGAGGAACGATGCGGCCGCTCGGCCGACGCCCTGTGTGGCGCCTTGCGCATCCTGCGGCGGCTGCGCGACTGCGGAGACCCGACGGTGCGCCTAAGCCGGTTGTGCATCCCCCGCCAGTTCCTGGACGATGCGATGATCACGCCCGCCCACCTGCGTGCGCCTTCCGCCAAGGGCCAGACCCGGGCGGTACTGGACCGCGTGCTCGACGGGGTCGAGCAGCTCCTTGCCGATGCCGCACCGCTGCCCGGCCTGATCCACAGCCGCGGTCTCACCATTCACGCGGCGATCGTCCTGTGCCGCGCCCGCAAGCTGGCCGGGCGCTTCCGCGCGCGCGATCCCCTGCGCGAGCGGGTCGGGCTGACCCGCTGGCAACGGACCACCTGTCGCTGGATCGGAACGCTGATGGCGCTCGGGCGTTGCTAACTGCAGCCACCGCCCCCGACGGCGCGAGGCGGGGGCGGCATCTGCGGCCGATGCTTTGCATCTCCGGTCGCACGCCATATGCTCCGCGCCACCTACGTACAATCAAGGGATCGAGGGACCCATGGCATTCGAACTCCCGCCGCTGCCGTACGCGAAAGACGCGCTCGCCCCACACATTTCGGCGAACACGCTCGAGTTCCATTATGGCAAGCATCATCAGACCTATGTGACAACGCTCAACAATCTGACCAAGGACACGCCGCTGGCCGACAAGAGCCTGGAAGAAGTGATCAAGGCGGTCGCCGGTGACAGCGGCAAGGTGCCGGTGTTCAACAACGCCGCCCAGGTATGGAACCACACGTTCTACTGGAATTGCATGAAGCCGGGTGGCGGCGGCAAGCCTGGCGGCAAGATCGCCGGCAAGATAGAGAAGGCGTTTGGCTCGTACGAGAAGTTTGCCGAGCAGTTCAAGACCGCCTGCACCGGGCAGTTCGGCAGTGGTTGGGGCTGGCTGGTCGCCGAGAAGGGCGAACTGGCGATCACCAAGACGCCGAATGCCGACCTGCCGCTAATCCACGGCCAAACCGCGTTGCTGACCTGCGACGTCTGGGAGCACGCATACTACCTGGACTACCAGAACCGCCGGCCCGACTACGTGCAGACCTTCCTCGACCATCTCGTCAACTGGGACTTCGTCGAGAAGAACCTCGCCGGCGCCTGATTGGCGCCGCCCCGTCCGCGCACTACGGTACGGCCCTCTCGAGGGTGGAATGCGCTTTCGCGAGCGCTTCCACCCTTTGCGCGCTCAGGGGCGGCTTTCAGCGGGGAAGCGGGTCAATCGACCGACAGCAGCGCCGCCGCAACCTCGCGATCGTCCAGCAGCAGGACGTTGAAGGTCCGGCACGCGGCGCCGGTGTCCATCCATTCTACCACGATGCCCGCATGGCGCATGGCGGCGTCCAGCCCGTCCGGCCGCGCCGCAAAGCTGCGACCGCAGCCGATGACCAGGATGCGCGGCCGCCGCTCCTCGGCGATCACCGGTGCCAGCGCCGCAGCGTCGATGCCCGCGACCCCGGTTACCGGCCAAGGTATTGTCCTGTCGGGAAAGACCAGCACCGGCCCCATCCAGCGGGTGCCCGAAATGAGGAAGCCGCCGCCGCCATAACGCTCGATGATCTGGCGACCGGCGCTCGGCGGGACGGTGATGTCAACCGGCACGCCGTCCCACCTTAAGGCTGCTTGCCGACCGCAACCTCGCCGGTCACGGTTGATGGCCGCACGTTCATGTACAGCAGCAGCGCCGAGCCGACGAAAATCGACGAGTACGTGCCGATGAGCACGCCCCAGATCATCGCCAAGCTGAAGCCGCGCAGCACCTCGCCTCCAAAGATGTAAAGGGCGAGCAGGGCCAGCAGCGCCGTGGCACTGGTCATCGTCGTCCGCGACAGCGTCTGGTTGACCGACATATCGATCAGTTGGCGCATGGGCATCGATTTGTACTTGCGCAGGTTCTCGCGGACCCGGTCGAAGACGACGACGGTATCGTTGATCGAGTAGCCGGCCAGCGTCAGCAGCGCAGCGATGCTGGTGAGATTAAACTCCATGCCGAGGAGCGCAAAGAGGCCGACCGTAGCGGCGATGTCGTGCACCTCCGACAGCACCGCCGCCACTCCGAACTGCCACTCGAAGCGGAACCAGATGTAGACGACGATGGCAAGAATCGAGGCGCCGAGCGCATACATCCCGCTCCAGAACAGCTCATCGCTGACCTGCGGGCCCACCACCTCAACCCGTTCAAAATGGGTAGAAGGGCCCATCGCCTCACGAATCCTGGCGACTGCCTGTTGCTGTCCCGCATCGCCGCCCTGCTGCTCCTCGATGCGGATCAGGACATGGTCATCACCGCCGAAGGTTTGCAGCGCGACTTCGCCGAGGCCGAGCTGGTCGAGGCTCCCGCGCAGCGCTGCCAGGTCGGCAGGGCCATCCATCCGCGCTTCCAGCAGAATCCCGCCCTTGAAATCGATGCCGTAATTCAGACCCTTGACCGCGACGAGCACGATCGCGCCGATGATCATCGCCAAGGAAATGGCGAAATTCACCTTGTGCATCGCCATGAAGCGGATCTTGGTGTTGGGCGGGACGATTTGCACACCGCGAAACATCTCGAAAGGATCCTCAGATCGGCAGCGCGCGCGGGCGTGCCCGGCGGAACCAGGTGAAGACGATCAGCCGGGTGACGGTCACCGCGGTAAACATCGTGGTGATGATGCCGATCGACAGGGTCACGGCAAAGCCGCGGACGGGTCCGGCACCGAAGATGTAAAGCAGGATACCGGCGATCAACGTCGTCAGGTTGGCGTCGATGATCGTCGTCATCGCCCGGTGGAAGCCGGAATCGATGGCGGCGATCGGCGTTCGCCCGTTGCGCAGCTCTTCGCGGATGTGCTCGAAGATCAGCACGTTGGAATCGACCGCCATGCCGATGGTCAGCACGATGCCAGCGATGCCGGGCAGCGTCAGCGTCGCGCCGACCAGCGACATGCCCGCGATGATCAGGATGACGTTGACGGCCAGCGCAATGTTCGCGAAGACCCCGAACAGGCCGTAGAAGATGATCATGAAAATGACGACGCCGAGGGTGCCGACGAGCGCGGCGAGCTTGCCGGCGGCGATCGAATCGGCGCCTAGCCCCGGTCCGACGGTGCGCTCCTCGACCACCGTCAACGGTGCCGGGAGAGCGCCGGCGCGCAGCAGCAGCGCCAGGTCCTGCGCCTCGGCGACGGTGAAACTGCCGGTAATGACGCCGGAGCCGCCGAGGATCGGCTCGCGGATGTTGGGCGCGCTGATCACCTGATCGTCGAGGACGATGGCGAGGCGCTTGCCGACGTTGTGGCTGGTGATGTCGCCGAAGCGCTTGCCGCCGGCGGCATCGAAGCGGAACGAGACGATCGGCTGACCCTGGTCGAAGGTGGGCTGCGAGTCGATCAGGCTCTCGCCGCTCAGCATTACCCGCTTCCGCACGACGACGCGCGGCTCCTGGCCGGGGGCGGCACGCCGATCGAGCAGCGGCATCACCTGCGAGCCGGCGGGCGGCCGGCCGGCCAGTGCCTCCGACAGGTTGGCTTCCTCATCGACCAGATGGAAGGTCATCTTCGCCGTTTTGCCAATCAACGCCTTGATCCGCTGCGGATCATCGACGCCGGGCAACTGCACCAGGATGCGATCGGTCCCCTGCCGCTGGATGGTCGGCTCGCGCACGCCGGTCTCGTCGATCCGTCGCCGGACGATCTCCAGCGACTGGGCGACCGCCGCAGACTCCCGCTGGCGGATTGCCTGATCGCTCAGGACAAGGCGGAAGCGGCCATCGCCATCGCTGTGCACCGTCGCATCGGGATCAATCTTGTGCAGGATCTGCTGCGCGTCATCGACCTGCGTCGCGTCGGGAATGGTGACGCGCACGCCGTTGCCGTCGACGGCCAGCTCCTGGTAGCGGATGCGCGCCTTGCGAAGCTCGTCGCGCACAGTATCCAGCATGCTCTCCAGGCGGTCGTTCAGCACCGCCGCGGTATCGACCCGCAGCATCATGTGCGAGCCGCCCTGGAGATCCAGGCCGAGGGTGATCTGGCGGTGCGGCAGCCACGAGGGTAGGGCTTCCACCTGCTCGCGCGACAGGAGGTTCAGTGACGCGATCGCCGCCGCCAGCGCGCAGACGAGCACAATGGCGATGGCCTTCCAGCGGGGAAAATGCAGCATCGCGGTGCGGGATCAGTCGCGCTTGCCGCCGAAGATCTTGGTCAGCTTCGAGACTCCTCCCGACAGCTTCCCCTCACCTTCAGCAGGCGGAGGGCCGCCGGCCGGACCGTTGTCGTTGCGCGGCGGTCCCTTCGCCTCCGGCGCCGGCTCGGTCTTCGCCAGCACGCCGGAGATCATCGGACGCTGCACCCGCACCCGCACCCCCTCGGCGATCTCCAGCAGCACCTCGTTGTCGTCCACCACCTTGGTGATCGTGCCGATGATGCCACCGCCGGTGACGACGCGGTCACCGCGCCGCAGTGCTCCCAGCATCTCCTTGTGCACCTTCAGCTTCTTCTGCTGCGGACGGATCAGCAGAAAGTAGAAGACGACGAAGATCAGGATGATCGGCAGGAACTGCAGCATCGCGTCGGGGCCGGCGGCGGCTGCCGGAGCCGCATCCTGCGCGAACGCGCTCGAAAGCAACATCGAACACTCCTCAGAAGCCCCGGCGGTCGGGGCAATTCCGGACTATACAAACCTCCCCCCTCCCCATGCAAACCACATCGCCGCAGCGCGCCCCGCTGCCGCCGCTCGCGACAGCCGTTTCGAAAGCTGCTAGCGTCCGCCGCCATGGAAGAGACTGATGCCCGTACTGATCTGTTGCGCCGGCTGGTCGAGGCGCTGGAGCGGCTGGCGCCGGCGCCGGTCGCCGACGCCCGTCTCGATGCGGCCGATGCCTTCGTCTGGCACGCCACGCACCGGCGGCTCGAGGCGGTGCCGCGGGTCAACCGTGTCGAGATCGACCTGCTGCGGGGAATCGACCGGCAGCGGGCGGTCCTGCTCGACAATACCCGCCGCTTCGCCAGCGGTCTGCCGGCCAACAACGCGCTGCTGTGGGGCGCCCGCGGCACCGGCAAGAGCTCGCTGGTCAAGGCGGTGCACGCCTGCCTCAACGACGAGACGCCGGGGGTGCTGGCGCTGATCGAGGTTCACCGTGAGGATCTCGCCAGCCTGCCGCTGCTGCTCGCCCGGCTGCGCGATGCGCGGCGCCGCTGCCTGCTGTTCTGCGACGACCTGTCGTTCGACGGCGGCGATGCCTCATACAAGTCGCTGAAGGCGGTGCTGGAGGGCGGCATCGAAGGACGGCCCGACAACGTGCTGTTCTACGCCACCTCCAACCGCCGCCACCTGATGCCGCGCGAGATGATCGAGAACGAGCGCTCAACGGCGATCAACCCGGCGGAATCGGTGGAGGAGAAGGTCTCGCTCTCCGACCGCTTCGGCCTGTGGCTCGGCTTCCACGGCCTCGATCAGGAGACCTACGTCAGCATCGTCGCCGGGTACGCTAGGCGTTTCGGCCTCGAGCTGCCGGCCGCCGAGCTGCGAGCCGAGGCCATCGCCTGGGCGCAGGCGCGCGGCGCACGGTCGGGCAGGGTCGCTTGGCAGTACGTCCAGGACCTCGCTGGGCGCCTCGGCCGGCCGCTGGCCTGATCCGCCACCAGCAGCACCGACCCGCGAACTCCCCGATCCGACGCAGGCGCGCCGCTCAGGCCGTCCCGCTCGCCGTGTGATGCGCGAAATCGGGCGGCCGCCGGGCACTGGCGAGCGCATCGACGAGCGCCATCTGCCGGGGCAGGCAGACGCGGGTCAGATCGTAGCGCTCGACGATGGTCTGCCGCGCCCGCGCCCGCATCGCCGCCATCCGGTCAGGATGGTCGAGGACGCGGTCGACGGCATCGGCAATCTGGGTGGTGGAGAAGAAATCGACGAGCAGGCCGTTGTCGCCATCGGCGATCACCTCCTCCACCGGCGCCGTCGCCGAGCCCACCACGACGCAGCCGGCGGCCATCGCCTCCAGCATCGACCACGACAGCACGAACGGGTAGGTCAGGTACACGTGCACCGCGGAGACCTGCAGCACGGCGAGGAAGTCGCCATAGGCAATGTGGCCGACGAACCGCACCCGGTCCATATCGAGCCGGCCGCCGATCTCCGCCAGCATCTTCTGGCGCCAGGTCTGTCCCGGTGGCAGCCGCTTGCCGTAGCTGACGTCATCGCCGCCGACGATCAGGGTCATCAGGTTCGGCCGGCGCCGCTGGATCTCCGGCAGCGCCCGCATGAAGACGTGAAAGCCGCGGTAAGGCTCCATGTTGCGGTTGACGAAGGTCAGCACCTCATCACCCGGCCGCAAGGTGGTCCGGGCGCGCGCCAGTTCGACCCTGGCTTGAGGAGCGGGCCGGATCCGCTGCGTATCGATGCCGTCGTGCACGACGGAAAGGCGGCTGCGGTACGCCGCCGGCACCGTGCTCGCCTGCCAGTGCGTCGGGCTGATGCACCAGTCGGCGGCATCGAGGTTCAGCAGGCTGTTGGCATTTTTCAGCCGCAGCCGGCAGCGGCCGGCGAGATCCGCCTCAGCGAACTCCGGATCGAAGCCGAAATCGGCACCGTCGACCCGGTAGAAGAACTCGATAAACGACAGCAGCCGGGCATCCGGAAAGACGTCCTTCAGGAACAGCGCCTCGCCCCAGCCGGGATGGGCGCAGATCACATCCGGGCGGTACCCGCCCTCGCGCAGGGCGGCGGCGGCATTCGCCGCCGCCTCGCCACGGATCACCTTGGTTTCCAGATCGGCGACCCAGGGATGGAGTGCCGCCGAAGACGACCGCTGCGGCGTATAGCGCACGACGCGCAGCCCGCGCTGCGCGCCGCGCTCGCCGATCGTCAGGGCAGTGACGGCATCGCCCCGCGCCGCCAGAGCGGGCGCCAGATGCAGGTATTGGCCTGGAAAATTCTGATGGACGAAGAGAACGTGCATCGCTGCGGCGCGGAGAACGGTCCTGCAGCCTACCGTCAGGACGCCTCTGCGACAAGCGGTGCGCGATGAGGGCTATCCGCCTTTCGCCTTATCCGCTCTGCTTTCGAGCGGCGTGGGCGACCGCCACGAGTGCCGACCGCGTGGAAGGACTGCCGAACCGCAACACTTGCAGGCAATCAGCTATCGGCGGGTCTCCCAGGGGCGCACTCCCAGCCTGGCGCCGCCGCCAGCCGCGGACGTCTGACAGGAGATCCGTGGAGAAAAGCTGTGTTAGGCTAGCCGCGCCAAGTGCGTACTTCGCCGACGTCGAGATGGACGAAGGTCGAGCGGCGATAGGTGCCGACGCCGCCCCGCTGCAACGATAGCGCGCAATTGGCAATGTGCCGCGTCGAGCTGCCCGGCAGGCCGATGTCGATGGCCATCCCCTGCATATGCAAACTGTTGCGGGCGACACCCCACCCCTCCATGCGCAGGCGCGCATTGGTTTCGGGTGACCGGTAACCGGAATAGACTTCGAAGGGCTCGCTCGATTCCAGGCGCTGGCGGACGGCGTAAAGCAGGTCCAGCAGCTGTGGATCAATTTCCTTTACTTCGTTCAAGCGGAAATCGCGCAGAAGCCAATTGACCTCGGTGAGCGCCGAGGGAATGTAGCGGCCATTGGCATAGTAGACCGTGCGCAGCGTCTCACCCGTATGCCGATGGCGAAAAGCAATGTCCCGCTCGACGACAAGTTTCGGCCGGGTCCACGAAAAGCGGCTCCCCGTCCACTCTTCCGTATCCCGTGCCAACACCGGAGTGGCGACGAGTCCGGCAGCGCCAGCGATGCCCGCTGCAAGGAAACGGCGCCGTGAGTACGCCGCCTTATGGTCTTCTGACACGTTTCCGTTGCTCCCTACTTGTCAACGACCGAAGTCAGCAAGGCCGACGTCGCACTTGTGCCTCAAGCGGCACATGAAGGTCAACCCATTAAGGCATGGAAATGTCTATCAACCGCAAAGCCCCCAATTTGTTGCTTGTTATTCTCGCGACGCGTCGAGCGCTGCCACCAAACGCGCGTCACGGTTGTAGAGGTCATCGCGAAATTGCAGCACCCCAGCGGCGTCGACCCACGCCGTGAGGTAGACGAGGTGAACCGGCACCGGCCGCGGCAGCGCCACGGCCACGTTCTTGCCGGCGTCTATCGTCCGCTGGATGCGCGTCCGCGTCCAACTGGCGCCTAGCAAGAACTCGGCCAGTTCCATCGGCTTCTCGACACGGATGCAGCCGTGCGAGAAGGCGCGCACCTGACGCTTGAAGAGAGACCGCGACGGCGTGTCGTGCATGTAGACGTCGTAAGGATTCGGGAACATGAACTTGATGCGGCCCAGCGCATTCTTCGGCCCGGGTTCCTGGCGCAGGCGATAGGGGAAGCTGGCGCCGACAGTGGACCAGTCGACGGTGGCGGGATCGATGGCACCTCCGCCCGGGGCGAACACGCGGATATTCTGACCAACGAGCGCGTATGGATTGCGACGAAGCTGCGGCAGCTTCTCCTTATACGCGATGCTCTTCGGCACGTTCCAGTAGGGGTTGATCTCGATATAAGAGATCTCATCGCTGAAAACCGGCGTCTCCTTGTCGCGCTCGCCCACGACGACAGCCATGCGGAGCACCGACTTGCCCGCCTGGACAACGTCCAGTTCGAACGCGGCCATATTGACGAGCACGTACGGATCGCCGAGGTCTTCCGGCAACCAGCGGGCTCGTTCGAGATTGATGAGAATCTGGTTGATGCGCACCGCGACCGGGACGTTCAGGTCCTTCAGCGTGGCGGCGTTCACCTCGCCGGTCGCGGCGAGGCCGTGCCGCTGCTGGAAACGTCGGACGCCTTCGCGCAGCCCTTCGTCGAAGCGGTTCGAGCTCGTCATCAGCGGATCGCCGGCAAGATCGCCGCTGATCTGCAGCCGGCGGCGCAGGTCATAAACCCGGCCGTCGGTCACGCCGACGGCGAGCTTGCCGCCGGCAGGAATCGCCGGCCAACCGCCCGCCACAGCAATCGCCGAATAGCGGTCCAGTGCCTGCCGCAGCCCAAGATAGAAAGGATCGGCCGGCGCCAGAAGCGCGAGATAGGCTTCGATGTCGGGGGCGGCAACGGCACCGGCGAGCACCTGCGACGGATCGATCGGACGCGGCGCGATGCGCTGGTTCTCGTCCATCTTCTCCGGCACCGCCCGGCCCCGACGAATGTCGAAGGCATAGCGCAGCAGCGCCGCACTTAGACCCACGTCCGTGGTCGCAAGATGCAGGATATCCCCAGTGCCGCGGGCAGAGGAGCCCGGGTCGTAGTCGGCGGGAACCAGCCCGTCACGGCCGGCAGCATCGAAGCCCCGCAGCAACGCTTGACCGCGCTCGTTGAGGCCGGTCGCATCGACCCACACGGGTGCAAATGCCCGTCCCTCGTAGAACGCACGCAGCGGCTCAACCTCGACCGACTTGCCGGAGACCGCGACGATGGGACCTGTCGCTACCGCCGCCGTTATCACCTCCTGAATGCCGGCTGCCAACTGGGCAGCCGGATCGGCGGCAAGCACTGGTGCTCGCAGGACGAAAAAGATGGCGATCACCGCCAGCAACCATGGAACCCGCTTGGTCAGCATTCCGTCCCTGTTCTTCGGCGCGGTTGACGATGCAACGTGCTTCTGCAACGCGTTCTATCCGTCGTGGTGCGGACACGCAAGGAGTGTGCCGTCATCGGGAGCACAGGTGTTGCGATGAACCCACGCCCGTGACCGCTGGACGATCAGTCCTTGCTCAGACGAGGGGACGAATGGTCCGCTGTTGAGATCAACACGACGCCGCCGAACAGCAAGGGGACTCCCAGCAACTGCATTCCGGCCAGCGGCTGGTGCAGGTAGTTGTTGGCAGCCGCCACGATGATCAGCGAGATACCGACCATCACCGGGTAAGCCACCGCCAGCGGCAGCCGAGCCAGCGACCGGACATAAAAGAAGAACGCCACCCCGAGGCAGGTGATGGAGCCAACGAAGGCCGGAGACAGGAACAGCGTCAGGCTGACTCCAGCCGCTTTGGCGGTCCCGTCCAGCAGCAGGTTGCCGACGTTGAGCAGGACGATGGCGGCGGCGAGGTTGAGCCACGCAAAGATACCGCTGCGGCTGTTGGCGACGGTATTCGGCGCCATCATCTTATCACGTCACGAGTGGTGGAGAGCAACGCGCGGGCCGCTTCCTGAGCCGGTTCTCCGGATGTTCCGTGCAGCAGCACCATGCCGATGATGATCAGCGCCAAGCCGGCGAGGTGACGCGACGACAGACGCTCGCCGAAGAGAGCGGCCGCCAGCAGGCAGACGGCAGCGACTGTACCGCCGATCAGCAAGGGGTAGGCAATGGCAAGCGGGATGCCAACCAGCGCCACGGAAAAGCAGATCAAGCCGAAGCCATGAACACCGATCGCCGTTACCAGCACCGCCAGACGCCGACGTCCCTCAAATTGATGGGATAAGTTGGCAAGGGTGTTGCCGGCGGTGCTGCACGCAATGGTAGCGAAAAGTGCCAACCAGGAGAGGACGGACATGTTCACCCGAATCTACAGGCGCGCGCTTAAAGCCACTGCCGGCATTAGCGGGTTACTCAATCCCCAAGAGGCCCTCGCGCCAGCAATCCTGATTGGCGATGATTGCTGGAGCGACCCAGATCCGCCCATTAGACATCTCATTGGCCACGTAGGTAACATGACAGCAGTGCCGTTGTCACTCCTTTTGCCGCAGCGCACACCCTCCTTGGCCGCCCAGCAGCGGCGAGTAGTGCACGACGTCGTGCCTTTGGACGCATAGGGCTTCTGCAAGCGGTGATCTCGCCGCGCGGCGAAACCGCAGCCCTCGTCCCAACCGCGCTTCCTGCTACACCGCCGTGAAAGCCTGCCGCGGCAGCGGTTCGGAGACCTCGTCGACCAGGTAGACTATCGAGCTGTACCCGCGGCCGGAGTGCATCGTCAGCCCGATCTCGCAGGTCCGGCTGTTGGAGTAGCCCGCCGAGCACGCATCCGGGAGCTGGCCGCGCAGCGTGCGGAGGGCATGGGCATTGAGTTCCGGGGTGGTAAATCCCTTATCGCCGGCCCAGCCGCAACACTCGATGTTCTCCGGCACGATCACCTCATCGGCGCAGGCGCTGGCGATCGCAATAAGTTTTGCGCCCAGCCCCATCTTCTTGGCCGAGCATGGCACGTGCACCGCGATGGCCCCTGCCGGCCGGCGTATGCGCAGTCGAGCCAGCAGGTGGTCGTGGATGAACTCCGCAATATCGAGAGGGCGCAGGTTCTCCGGCAGCGTGCGTCGCAGCCGGTATGAGCAGGGAGAGGTGTCTGACACGATCGGCAGCGCGCCATCGTTGCTGATCTCGCGCAGCGCCTCGCCCACCTCCGCGGACTTCCGGTCCGCCACCTCCGGCAGCCCTTTGCTCTCAAACGGCTGGCCGCAGCACAGGCCGGCCAGCCTGCGGGGGTATCGCACGTGGTAGCCGGCCTTCTCCAGCAGCGCCGCCGTCTTGGCAGGCAGAGAAGCGGTTGCGGCCCCGCCGGCGTGGTCGCACGCCGGGCCCATCGTCCGCGAGACACAACTCGGCAGGTAGACCACTTCGGGGCGATGCTCACTGTTGTTCCGGTTGCTCTCGGCGGGCGTGGCCCCCCCCGGCATCGCCCGAGACCACGCCGGCAGCCGGTCTCCGCTGAGACGGCGCACCTTGTCCGTCACCGCCTCCAGCGAGGCTGGACCCAGTGCCCGCTGCACCAGATCTGCCGCCCGCAGCCCTTGCCGGGTTGCCCACAGCGCCAAGCCGTAGTGCTCGGCGGCAAAGCCAGCGATTCGCCGGGTCGTCTGGTTCTGGCGACCCTCGCGCAGCTTCTTGGTCAGAATTCCGGTCTCGATGCCGACCGGACACGCTGTAGCGCACAGGCCGCAAGCGGCACAGGTATCGATCCCCTGATAGTCGTACAGCGCCGATAGCGAAATCTTCTCGGCCTCGGCACCGGCGGCGGCAAGGCGGCTGATCTCGCGGATGCCGACGATGCGCTGGCGCGGCGTCAATGTCATTCCGCCCGAGGGACACATCCGCTCGCAGAAGCCGCACTCCATGCAGGTATCGACGATGGCGTCCGCCGCCGGCAGCGGCTTCAGGTTCTTCAAGTGCACCTCCGGATCGTCATTGAGGATAACGCCGGGGTTAAGCAGTTCGAGCGGATCGAGAATGTCCTTGATGGCGCGCATCAGCGCGTAGCCTTGCGCCCCCCACTCCAGTTCGACGAAGGGGGCCATGTTGCGGCCGGTGCCGTGCTCCGCCTTCAGCGAGCCGTCATATTTGTCGACGACCAGGTGGACGATGGCGTCCATGAACCGGCGATAGCGGTCGACCTCCACCGGATCGCCGAGGCCGGGGGTGATGACGAAGTGGAGGTTGCCCTCCAGCGCGTGCCCGAAGACGATCGCCTCGTCGTAGCCGTATTCAGCGAAGAGCCGCTGCAGATCGACGGTGGCATCCGCCAGCGCCGGGATCGGGAAGGCGATGTCCTCGATGATCACCGTGGTGCCGGCCGGCCGCATGCCGCCGATCGACGGGAACAGGCCCTTGCGGATGTTCCACAGCCGCTCGAATTCGGCGGGCACATCGGTGAAGGCGGGCGGCAGCAGCATATCGAGGTCAGCCACCGCGGCAAGGATGCGCGCGATGTTCTCCTTGAGGACCTCACCGCTCTCGCCGCGCGTCTCCACCAGCAGCGCCGTCGCCGTCGGGCCGAGGCCGCGGATATATTCCGGCATCCCCGGTTTGCTCTCCACCGAGCGCAGGCTTGCCCGGTCCATCATCTCAACGGCCGAAACCGGCGTCGTCTTCAGCCGGATCACCCCGCGGCTTGCGCCCTCGATATCCGGAAAGAGGAACAGGGCGCTGGCCTTGCTGGCATATTCGGGGACGGTGCGGTAGGTGATCTGCGAGATGAAGCCGAGGGTGCCTTCGGAGCCGATCATCAGGTGCTGCAGGATGTCGATCGGATCGGTGAAGTCGACGAGGGCATTGAGGCTGTAGCCGGTGGTGTTCTTGATGGCAAACTTGCGCCGGATGCGCTGCGCCAGTGCCTCGTCACCGCGGGTCGTCCGCGCCAGCGCGTCGAGCCGCTGCAGCAGCGGGGCATGGGACCGGCTGAAGGCGGTCCGGCTGACCGGATCCCCGGTATCGAGCAGGGTGCCGTCGGCGAGGATCAGGCGCATCGACTCGATCGTCTGGTAGCTGTTCTGCGCCGTGCCGCAGCACATGCCGCTGGCGTTGTTGGCGGCGATGCCGCCGACCTTGCACGCATTGATCGACGCCGGATCCGGGCCGATCTTGCGCGCGAACGGCGCCAGCCGCCGATTGGCATCGCTGCCGATGACGCCGGCGCCAAGACGGACGGTCTCGGCGTCCGGCCCCACCTCGACGCTCCCCCAGCCGTCGCCCAGCACGCACAGCACGGAATCGGTGACCGCCTGCCCGGAGAGGCTGGTGCCGGCCGCCCGGAAAGTGACGGGGATCTTCAGCCGCCGGCATTCGGCCAGCAGCGTGATTACCTCGCCCTCGTTCTCGACGATCACCACCAGTCTGGGAATGAGACGGTAGAAGCTGGCGTCGGTACCGTAGGCGAGCGTACGCAACGGATCGTGGACAAGCCGGCGCGGCGGGATGCTTTCGGCCAGTACATCCGCCAGCTTTACATAGTCGGGCAGCTCACGGACGGTTGTCTCAGAGACTTGCATCATTACGCGGAATCCTCGTCCCTCGCCGGAAGATGAGGAGGCGTGGCCGGCACCGGGACCAACGCCTCCTCCTCGTGCCGACCCGCCGGCAGCCCCTGCCGGCGGGAGGTAGCTGCGGCAATGCTTCAGTGGTGGACGACCACCGGGATCATCCAGTCCATGTAGTAGGCTTGTATGTAGGTGATCACGCCGATGATCACCGCGAACAGCAGGCTGTGCTTGACGGTGAAGCGGAACAGATCCGACTCCTTGCCGACGAGACCGACGGCGGCGCAGGCGACGGCGATCGACTGCGGCGAGATCATCTTGCCGGTGACACCGCCGGTGGTGTTGGCAGCGACGGTGAGCACCGGATTGACCCCGATCTGATTGGCGGTAACCGCCTGCAGATTGGCGAACAGCGCGTTGCTCGACGTGTCCGAGCCGGTTAGGAACACGCCCAGCCAGCCGAGGAACGGCGAGAAGAACGGGAACATCGCGCCGGTCGCGGCGAAGGCGAGACCAAGGGTCGACGACAGGCCAGAATAGTTGGCGATGAAAGCAAAGCCCAGCACCAGGCCGATGGTGAAGATCGGCTTCATCAGGCTGGAGAGCGTCTCCCAGAAGCTCTCGATAAACATCTTCGGGCTGACCCTCAGAATGAAGGCGGAGATGACCGCTGCAAGCAGTATCGAGGTGCCGGTGGCGGCGATGATGTCGAACTTGTAGACGGCAGCGTAAGGGGTCGGCTTGCCGACGATCGGCACGTCACGGATGGCAAGATTGTCGAGGCCGGGAACATGCCACGACAGTGTCCAGCCCTCCAGCGAACCGGCAGGCAGGAACAGCGCCTTGAACTCCGGCAGCGTCCAGATGGTCACCATCACCGTCAACACGATGAACGGCGACCATGCCTTCAGGATCTGGCCGAAGCTGTAGCTTCCGCCGCCGGCATCCGCGACCGCCTGCGCGCCGACGCCCTGGAATGAGAAGGTATTGGCCGGCTGCCAGATCTTCAGGAACAGCGACAGGGCTATCAGGCTGGCCAGTGCCGACGTGATGTCCGGGAGCTCGTAGGCCCAATGGTTGGAGGTGTAGAACTGCACCAAGGCGAAGGTCAGGCCAGCGACCAGCAGCGCCGGCCACGTCTCGCGAATGCCCCGCATGCCGTCCATGATGAACACCAGCCAGAACGGCACGATCAGCGACAGCAGCGGCAGCTGGCGTCCAGCCATCTGGCCGATGATGAACGGATCGATGTTGGTGACCTTGCCGGCGACGGTGATCGGGATGCCGAGAGCGCCGAACGCAACCGGCGCGGTGTTGGCGATCAGGCACAGGCCGGCAGCATAGAGCGGATTGAAGCCGAGACCGACGAGCAGCGCCGCAGTGATCGCGACCGGCGCCCCGAAGCCGGCCGCCCCTTCCAGGAAGGCGCCGAAAGAGAAACCGACCAGCACCATCTGCAGCCGCTGGTCGGCGGTAATCGACAGCACCGAGGCGCGGATGATTTCGAACTGGCCGGTCTTCACCGTCAGCTTATAGAGAAACACGGCGGCGACGATGATCCAGGATATCGGCCACAGGCCGTAAAGGAAGCCGTAACCGGTGGCGGCCAGCGCCATGGAGACCGGCATGCCATAGGCAATGACGGCGATCGCCACGGCCAGAGCGACAGTGATGATGGCGGCGACGTGCCCCTTCATCCGGAGCACGGCAAGAGCAATGAAGAAAAAGACGATCGGGATCACCGCGACCGCGGCCGACAGCCAGAGGCTGCCACCCAGTGGCGCGTAGACTTGTGTCCAGGTGGACATCCGCTTCCTCCCTTAAGGCGACAGAAACCACCGCAGCCGGGTGGAAGCCGGGCGGTGCACGGGGATGATCGTTGGTCGCTTATCGGCAGGAAGTCGCGGCCCCCGCCCCTCTGAGGCCCGGCCACGGCTTGTGGACGCCGTCTGCCTGCCCGCAGCAGGTTCTTCAGCGCCGTCGGCGAGCCGGGTGGCTCGAAGAGTTATTTGCATCCGCCTCTCCCGCCTGAACACGGCCGGGAACAGGCGGCCGGATGGGCCGGTCCGCTAGATCGCTGGCCGCTTCCTCTTTTTTCTTCCTGGTCTTTCTTGCCATCACCGCTACTTCTCCGGCAAGCTGGTGAGGAGTGCCAAGTTCTCCACCGCTACCAGAGCGAGAGACTATGGTCAAGTGGTAAGCATGTCTTACCACTTTTCTCTTTGGCCGTTTTTGCGCATAGTGGATGCGGGTCACTCGCGCGTGGTCCGCCTCAGCGACCATCAGGAGCGAGCAAATAAAGATGGGATCCAATCATTCGTGATACCTCTTTGCCTAGGGACGGCGAGGCGCGCCGGGACAACGTGATGACGTTTTCGAAGGTCAAGCAGGAGCGGCTGTCGGACGCCATCGTCCGGCAGTTGGAAAGCCTGATCCTGAAGGGCGTGCTGCAGCCGGGGGAGCGCTTGCCGCCCGAGCGCGAACTGGCGGCTCAGCTCGAGGTCTCGCGCCCGTCGGTGCGCGAGGCGCTGCAGCGGCTGGAGGCGTCAGGTCTGGTCGAGACCCGGCACGGCGGCGGCACCTACGTCCGCAACGCCTTCGCGGCGGCGCTCACCGATCCGCTCACCGATCTGTTCCAGCGCCACCCGGAGGCGGCCGCCGACTTCGTCGAGTTCCGCCACACCCTGGATGGCGCTGTCGCCTACTATGCCGCCCTGCGCGCCACCGAGACGGACCGGGAGATCCTGACGCAACGCTTCCGCGCCATTGAGCGCGCCCACGGCAAGGAGGACTTCGCCGAGGAAGCCAATCACGACGCCGACTTTCACGTCGCCATTGCCGAGGCCTCTCATAACATCGTCCTGCTGCATGTCGTGCGCAGCATGCTCGACCTGCTGCGCAAGGACGTCGTTTTCAACCGCACGCTGCTGTATGCACACAAGGATGCGCGCGACCTGCTGATGCAGCAGCATCGCGACATCTATCAGCACATCATGAGCGGGGACGCCGAGGGAGCAAGGGCTGCAGCCGAGGCGCACATGTGTCACGTGGGCGAGGCGCTGCGCGCCGGACACCTCAGCGAGGCACGGGCCGACGTCTCGCGTCTCCGCCTTGCCCGCTGGTCTGCCGGCGAGCGGGCCGGCTGAGGGCCGGTCCCGCCTGCCGTCCCGCGGCTCGCTGCCGCGAGAGGGGGCTCAGGTTATTGGCAAACGCAGCAGACGCGCGGTCAGCCAGCGCGGTTAAGCCGCGTCGGTGGTCGTGCCGATCAGGCGCCGGCGAAATGCATGTTCAGATCCTGCAGCACGTCATGCCAGCCGGCACTGTAGACGTTGACCACGCTGGGAGCGGGCAGGTCCTGCTGGTTGATGACCACGCGGGTAGTGCCGTCCTTCAGGTCGAGCAGCTCGATCCTGACCCGGCTGTCGGCAACAGCATCGGCAGGGTTGGCCGATGTCCAGGTGAAGGCCAGGCGATAGCCGGGATCAACCTCGCTGTAGGTGCCGGAGACCAGGGCCTCGGTGCCGTCGGCGCTGCGGATGGCGAGACGGAAGCTGCCGCCGTACTGCACGTCCATATCGCAGCTGGTCAACGTTGCCTTTTCCGTCTTTCCCCACCACTGCGTCATCTGCTGGGGATCGGTCAGAGCCCGGAACACGTCGGCCGGCGACGCGGGCACGACACGGGCTGCGCGGCAGTCGAGACCCCGCGTGCGCGACGGCTGGTTCATCTCGTTCATTCTTGCGTTCTCCTCCCTCGGTTGCACAGCGATCGGCGCGAGCGCCGCCAGCGCGGTCGTTCTACCACAACCCGGCGCGGCAACCGAGCCCGCCGAGAGCTCGACCTTCCGGCATTCCTGTTCAGCGGTATGGCACGGCCCATGGGTCGGGGATCAATGCAGCTACTGTACGCGATGGTGTTCGCCACCGGCGCAGCGGGTGCCGCCGCGGCTGCGGATCAATCTGGCATGGCCGCAGCCGACTGCACCAACCGGCGCTTCCACTGGAGCACCGAGGAACCGCAGATCAATTTGCGGCATCTCTTCTGCGGCGAGATCCGGCGAGGACGGCCGAAAGGTTTCCACTCAATCCGCCTCGTCGCGACTGCGCGCTTGGTCCAGGACGTCGGCCAGCACACCGGCGAGGGCGGGGGCGTCTACAGCGCCATCGTCGCGTTCACCAATGGGGCTCGCAAGCTCTCCACCTTCTTTCCCGACCACTGCACCCTCAGCCAGATCGTCCAGTCCGTTTCGTATGCCGCCGCCAACGTCAGCGGTCGCCACCGCGTCTGGGGTGAGATCGGCCCGTCGGCCCCGCCGCGCCCCCCTCAAGACGGGGATCTTGAAACGTTCTGTCTGGACAACGCCGGGCGGCCGTTCGAGATTCGCCTCGGAGTGCTCGCGAATGGCCGGATCAACACGGCATTTCCCAACTGACGGTAGCGCCGCTGAAAAGCCGGAGGAGGCGGCGGTGCGGGGAGATGAGGAGTTGATGCGAGGCATCTATCGCGACCGCCGCGACCGCCTGCGGGCCTCGCGCGAGGCTTTTCCCACCCTGCTCGCCGACTTTCTTGAGACCGACGTCCGCGACAACCCGGCATGGTGCGAGGAGCTGCTGCGCGGCCTTGAGCGCGCCAGCATCGGCCACCGGTTCGAGGCGTCCGGCAATCTCTACGAGTTGCGGGCAGGCCCCGAGGGCGCGCAGCTCGTCAACGGCGAGGACGACCGGCGAGCGCCCCTGCGGCTTGCCGTCGCCGACCTGCGGCGGGCCCTGGCTGCCTGGCGGCGGGCGATCGGCGAGCCGCCCTCCCGATAGCCGTTGCACGCCGGGCGGCGGCCACCTAGGTGATGATCGCGCACCGGCGGTGGTGCGATGCGAGGGAGCTATCGCCCGCTGT
>JAEULG010000070.1 GCA_016793875.1 Rhodospirillales bacterium
AGCATCAGCGGATCACCCGACAGCGCCGCGGCGATGCCGAACTCTTGCTGCGCCCAGTCGATATAAGCGAGCCCGTATCCCGGCGGCGGCTGGATCAGGCCGCGCAGCCAGACGCTCGGGCCGAAGATGAACTTGGCGTTGCTCGGCTGGTTGCGGCCGGTGCGGGCGCGGAACGCCGACAGCAGGGTGCGGTTGCGCCCGTCGCAGCCGACGGCAAGATCTGCCAGCCGCATCTCGGACAGGGCGCCGCGCAGCTCGCGCAGCGGCGCGACCGCCGGGTGGGCCCGTGCCACCTCGCGAAACGCCTCGTCGCTCAGATCGAGCCGGCCGCTGGCCAGCCGCGGCCAGGGAATGCGGGACCGGATCAGCCAGGCGGCGAAGCGATCCGCCTTGAAGCTGCGTCCGTCGAACACGCCATAGTCGGCATCGATAGCGGCAATCAGCTGATCCTGAATATCGAACCAATGCCGCCGCAACCGCGCCAGAGTCCGGGTATCGATGGGCACGCCGGTGCGCTCGATGCGCGCCGCCGCCACCATGGAGCGGCCGCGCAGCAACGCCCGCGGCAGGTCGATATCGGGCAGCATCACCGGCAGCAGCCGCGCCAGCGCCGCGACATCGCTCTCGCAGTAGCTGAGGATCGCCGCCTGTTCTGCAGCGGACCACGGCGCACCGCGCAGGATCAGCGCGCGCATGGCGTCTTTCTCGATGGTGCCAATCCCATCCAAGCCGTAGAAGGCGAGCGCGCCGAGCAGACTGGCGCCATTGCCGGTGGGTATGCCGTTGGTGTGGTTGCGGAACTCGGTGAACAGATCGAGCACCCGCTGCGGCACCGGCCAGCCCAGCGCCAGGTGGCAGCCGATCTCGGCGCTGGCGTAATAGGCAACGAGCAGGGCATCCGGTCCCGTCGGATAGGGCGGCGTAGCACCGAACTGGTCGCGCCAAAGCTTCACCTTGCGACCGCTGCGCAGCTCCCAGGCGACGAGGCAGACCGGCTCGGGGTTCTCGCCCGGTTCGGCGCGAAACTCGAAGTCGACGGCCCAGATCTCGCGGAAGGGCAACCCAGCAAGCATCCGCCCTGCTCCAGATACGGGAAGCGCGTTGCCGCCGACCGCGGGGCCGGCGGCAACGCGCAGTCCCCCTACACCGCGCCGCGCAGCCGCTGAACCAGCGGATGATCGGCGCAGTCGACGACGCGGTCGCGGAAGGCGATCTTGAGGATCTCCGCGAACGGCAGCTCCGGCCATACCGGCTCGGGCAGATCGCCGGTCGCCTCGAAGATCTCGTAGGCGCCAAGCGCCATGTTGGCGGTCACCCGCATCCACCGGTGCATGGCCAGCTCGGCCGCTTCCGCCGCCGAGCGGTGCCACTCGTTATGCTTGCCGTCGGCGCCGGGCAGCTTCACCGGCCACAAGTGCAGCACACCCTGCCGGTTGATCGTGGTGAACAGCGTCGCCGCGGCGAACTCGCCCGGCAGCTCCGCCGCCATGGCGGGAACCACCAGGTAGACCTCGCGATCCTCCTTCAGCTCGATGATCGCTGCCGGAGTCAGCCGATACGCCGGATCAGCGTGCACGCGCACGAAATCCTGGCGGTTCGGCTTGCGCACCGGCACCGTGGTCAACAGCTTGCGCACGCCGACGCTCTCGGCGAACGCCTGATCAAGGCGCAGCGCCGCCGGATCGAACGGGTCGGGCGGCAGGTGGAGCTTGGCCAACTCGTTCATCGCCCGGCCCTCCCCTGGCGGCGGCTTGCCGCCCGCACCGGTGCGGTCTCGCGCGACGCCAGCCAGTCGGGAAGCTTGTCGAGATCGAACAGCACAAGCTTGCCGACCTTGATCTTCGGCGGGCCGATGCGGTTGGCGTCCCAGCGCGCGATCGTACGCACGGTGACGCCGAACGTCATCGCCAGGCGGCCAGGAGTCACATAACGCCGGCCGGCGAGCTGCACCTCGCCGGTGGTGGCGAGGCTCGTCAACAAAGCACCGTCGAGCGGACCCAACAGTGCGCTGTCCGGCGGCAGGGAAGCGGTGGTCTTCACAGTTGTTCTTCCTCAGTCTGCGAAGCGGGCGATTGCCCGATCATCCCTACCGGCAAAAATTCGCCGGAGAGGACACTGCAGCCGCCAGATGCCCTGCCTCGCGCTGCAAAAGCGCGCGTTTCCAATGCGTTGCAGGCTCAAATTTTTTTCGATTTTTTTTCGCCGGCCGCCGGCCAAATCTTGCCGGCGGTCAGCGGCCGCAACGAAGCTTGGCGCCGCTTATGACGAAACGGGTGCGATACGCCTGCTCGCCGTTCTCCCAAAGGATGGGATCGCCCGCGATGCCGAACGCCGCCCGCAACCTGCGGGACAATTGCTGCTTTTGGCTTTCGACCTGATCGAAGCCTTTGGCTGTTCGTGCGATGACACCGTCTTTGATCGCAAAGCTGCGAAGCAACGCCCACTGAGCATTGGGCCGGCGCGTCTTGGCGTTCCGCATGGTGAGATCGACCGGCTCGAACGGCCGCGTCTGTTTGCGAAAGGTGATGCGAAGCATCTCCGCCGCCTCGAACTCGAAACGCAGCTCCTCCCACCGGGCATCCGCCGGCAGCACCCACGATCGTGCATCCAGCGCTTCAGCGGGAACGGTTGCGGCCCATGTCCGCGAGAACAGCGTCTGCGGAGCGGCGGCACAGATCAGATGCCCGGGGCCACTAAACTCGATGATCTCGTCGAGCACGGCGACGTCGCAGCTGCCGGCGAACAGGGTATCGCACAGCTTCGGCGACAGATGCCGGCGCGTCGGCAGGAGCAAGGCAAACGGTGGCGTCCGGCCGATCAGCTGCAAGGTGACGGGGCCGAGATCCGCCTCCTGCGTCGGCAAGCTCGCGACAACCCGAAACGCCGCCCCGGCCGCCACGTCCACCCAGCCGACCTGCCAGGCGCGGGGGATGCCATCGATCGCGCGAAAATCACACCGCATGCCGAGACAGCTGCACAGCTGTTCCGCCAGCTTCGGCCAGTCCAGCTCGAGGATAGCGAGGTCGTCCAGGCTCAGCGTCAAGCGGTCGCAGTCGGCCGGCTGGTTGCCGCAGACCGCGGCAACCGATCCGTCGGCGTGGCGGATAACGCGGCGGGGGCAGTCGGCGCCGCCAGGACTGGGGCAGCCGACCCGTCTCGCCAGCGCCCCGGCTCTCCTTAGCAGGAACGCCGCGGCGTCGAACTGATCGCCGAGGGTCGCTCTCCAGTCGAAGCAGCTGTCGGCGCCCCGCGGCAGATCCTCAAGCGCCCGCCAGAACCGCTGCACCGCTCGGCCGTTCAGCTGGCAAGAAGCCCCGCGCCCGCAGGAAAGGATCGATGATGTCGCGGTCTTCGGTGCGCGCATAGACGACGGTGTTCGGCGGTCGCAAGGTCAGCCGTCGCGGCTTCTCCGCACCCGCGAACCTCACCTCGAGGACGGCGGACCCCAGGCGGGCGGTCGGCGGCAGCGAATATCCGTCTTCCTCCAGCGCCGCAAACACATCGGTGGCTTTTTCGATGCTCGTCCGCTTCCACGGGCCGCCGCGAAACCGCGTCAGCTCGATCAGGCGGACCTCGTCGATCCCGGGGATGTCATCACAGGCCAGGGCGTTCCGGCCAAGCAGCTTCAGCGGATCGAGGCTCACCTTATGGTCGATCGCAAAATGTCCGTCATCCTCGAAGAAGAACAGACCGATGCTCTGCAGATAGCAGTCGATCAGACGCACGCCATCGGCGTGGATTGCCAGTGTCCCATTCACGGAATCATAGAGCAGGACGTCGTACCTTTCCGGCCGGAAGTATTCGGTCGAGGACTTGCCGGCGCGGATGCTGCCTTCCCGCCGGAAGGTCTGGCCGTGCCGCACGACGATCCAGACGCCAGGGCCGCGCCGGAAAATCATCACCCGGCTGTTGCGACCGCGCTTGCGCGCCTCGAACCACTCATCCAGATGATCCTGCAGGCGTCCGAGCACCGGCTCGCCACAGCCCGGAAATGGCCGGGGAATGCCTGACCGGCCCTGCCGGAGGACGAATTTCTTCTGCCGCAGCGCGTAGGTCTCGGCGTGAACGCGGCGCA
>JAEULG010000086.1 GCA_016793875.1 Rhodospirillales bacterium
CGACCTGCTGCGAGCCGGCCCCGCCGCCGACCGGCGTTCCGATGCCGACCAGCCGGCGGCGCTGTTCTACACCTCGGGCACCACCGGCACGCCCAAGGGGGTCATCCACACCCACGGCAGCCTCACCGGCGCCATCGCCAACCAGGTCGCCGCCATCGGCCTCGGCGAGCGCGACAAGACGCTGATCGTGCTGCCGGTCTGCTACCTGATCGCCTTCGGCTCGCAGGTGCTGCCGTTCCATGCCGTCGGCGCCACCAGCGTCGTCCTGCCGGGCTTCGAGCCGCAGCAGATGTTGGCGGCGATGCGCACCCACGCGCCGACCAAGCTCTACGGCTTTCCGAAGGTCTACCAGGAGCTTGCCGACGTGGCGCAGGCGAGCGCCGGCGAGGTCGGGGGCCTCAACTTCTGCTTCTCCGGCGGCGAGGCGATGGCGGTCGCCCTGCAGCAGCGATTCAAGGCAACGTTCGGCGTCGAGGTGAGCGAAGGCTGCGGGATGACCGAGCTGCACATCTATAGCCTCAACCCGCCGCACGGCGCGAAAAAGGTCGGCTCGATCGGCCGCCCGCTGGCCGGCATGGAGGTGCGCCTGATCGACGAGCAGGGGCAACCGGTCGCGGAAGCGGGCATCATCGGCGAGATCCTCGTCCACGGCGCCAGCATGACCGCCGGCTACTGGAAGAACCCGGAACTGACCCGGCAGACGATCGAGGGCGGCTGGTTCCACACCGGCGATCTCGCCCGCCGCGACGCCGACGGCGACTACTGGTTCTTCAGCCGCCGCTCGGAGGTCATCCGCCAGCACGGCCGGCTGATCTCGCCGCTGGAAGTGGAAGCGGCGCTCTACCGCCATCCGGCGGTGAAGGAAGTCGGTGTCGCCGGCATTCCGGACGGCGCCGGTGGCGGATGGGCCGTGGCTCACGTCGTCCTCAAGCCGGGGGCGACCGTGGACGAGCGGACGCTGCTCGACTTCCTGGCGGCCGATCTCGGCGCCGAGAAGCTGCCGCGGCAGATCGTCTTCACCGACCACCTGCCCTACGGGCTGACCGGCAAGATCGACCGCCGCGCCCTGGCCGCCCACCCGATCGAAGCGCCGCTGCCCTCGTCAGGAGAATGAGGACCTGTCGGATCCAGCGGGGGAGAAAAGCGTCTTGCCCTCACCCTCCCATCGCATTGCCATAAGGCCCCTCCCTCTCCCGCGAGGGAGGGGCCTTATGGCTGCTCGGAGCCGTGGGCGCGGGTTTGCCAGATGGTGGCGATGAAGGCGCCCTTGGCGCGCGGCAGGATCAGCAGCGACAGCGCCAGGGCCAGCACCGGCCACAGCGTCATCGACGCCCAGAACGGCAGCAGGTCGCGGGATTCGACGGCCATCGCCGCCGGGATGATGATGTGACCGACGACCAGGATGGTCAGCCACGGCGGCGCATCGTCGGCACGGATGTTTCCCCATTTCTCCCCGCAGACCGGGCAAGCGTCCACCTGCTTCAGGTATGCGCGGAAGAGCGCGCTCTCGCCGCAGTTGGGGCAGCGGCCGCCAATGCCGCGCAGCACCGAAACCAGGAACGGCGGGCGGGCGCGCCGCAGTGACGCCGGCGCCGGCGAGGCATGCACATCGAACACGTCGTTTCCTCTTCTCCGGACCCGCCGCCCCTCAGGCGAGGTAGATCCGCTCCAGCGCGCTGCGCGCCACGTTGCCCCCGCCATCGACGGCCTCGATGAAATAGCGGATATCGCCCGCCCCCACCGGCAGCGCCGCGGTGTAGTAGTTAGCGCTCACCGCGGCACCTGTCTGTGAAGGATAGGGCCCACGATCGGTCATCGCCAAGCGGCTTTCGGTTCCGCCGGCGCGCAGCACCAGGGTGACGCTGGCAAGGCCGGCGACGTCGGCGATGAAGGTGTGCACCGTCCCCTCGCGCGGCGCGTCTTCGAGCCGGCCCTGGCCCCACTTCTTGCCGCCCGGGTTCTCCGGCGTTACCCACGGCGCAAAGATGGTGGGCGGCGTCGTATGGCGGCCGCCGGCTAGCACGCCGTCGATCGACTGCCGCAGGCGCGACCAGCCGAGGTTGGCGGCGTTGGTCACCTGCTGGTCCCAAACGTGCTGGCCGGTCCAGTACCAGTAGCAGCTCGTTTCCGCACACAGCATCAGCCGCTGCGCCTCGGCCAGCAGCGGATGCCCCGGCTCGGCGTCCTCCAGCGTGTGCACTGCGTTCTGGTAGGCGGTCAGCACCGCCCAGGAGTTGAGATCGGGCGAGTACGGCTGGTCGTAGCGGCTGAACCACTTGATGAACTGCGGATCGCCGTTGTCGGCGCCGCTCCACGAGCCGGGCTCGATGTGGCAGGAGCGCGCCGGATCGGGCGGGAAGCGCTGCAGGTAGTCGCCAATGGCGGTCAGCTCGAAGCGCGGATCACCCTGCAGCCACTCCACCAGCCGGCCAGTGTTGTGGTGGTAGTAGCTGTCGGCGCCACCGCCGTGGTTGTCGCCATCGGAGTGCAGCAGGAAGAACGGCGGATGCTTGGGATCGTACGTGCC
>JAEULG010000107.1 GCA_016793875.1 Rhodospirillales bacterium
TGCCTCGCTGCACCCGCGATGGTCATTGCGAGCCCGCGTCAGCGGGTGCGGCAATCCAGTCCGCCGGCGACAGCCAATCAATCAGCGCTGGACTGCGTCGCTGTGCCCGCAACGATGACACGAGCGGCGCGGCGCCGGCGGTAACTCCAGCAGTGCTGCGCCACGGCCGCGCCGGCTGGCGTGCGTTACAGCGGCAGCCAGCCCTGCTGCTGGAAGACGGCCTTGAGCTCGGTTGCGACCTTGTCGCCGAGACGCTTGGCTTCGGCGCTGGCGCTGGCGCTGAGGCCGTAATTGGCGAACTGCCCGACGGTGGTCGTTGCCGCCGACAGGGCGAGGTGGCCGGTGATGCCGCCGACACCCATGGTTTCGGCGGCACCGGGCATATCGCCGCTCTCGGCGTTTACTGTCACCGACTCGATCGGCGTGATGGTGCCGGCATTGCTTGACGATACCTGCACGCTGGCAGCGACATTGCTGCGGCCGAAGCCGAGGCCGATGACCACCCGCTCGGTCTGGTTGCCCTCGTCGATCGAGATGAGCTGTCCCTGCACTAGTGCATTATTGCCGTAGGCAGGCGGCTGTCCCGAGGCTCGCGTCGCCGCCAGCCCCATCTGCTGGACTTGCGAGACGATCTCATCGGCGATGGTCTGTGCCACCGCGTGCCCGAGCTGGATCTCCTGCTCGGTCCGGGGGGTGCCGCTCACCGCCTGAGCGATTGCCGGCTCAATCCCTTGCGTGAGCTGCACCTCGTCGGGCGAGACGGCGAAGGTATAGACGAGCACGCTCGACGGCTGCGGCAACTGTTCGAGAGATCCCTGCTCGGGTGTGATCGACACCTTGGTTGGCGCGCAGGCGGCGAGCGCAGCGGAGAGAATGCAAACGGCGGCAAGACGGCGGCTGCGAAGTCGCCCCTGATGCGATTGCAGCATCGTTACTTCCTTTCCCTCGCTAATCTTCTTGCTGTAGTCCGCTGCGGCCGGTCCGGCCGCAGCGGTAGCGTTACAACCACGGTCATGGTTTCAGGGACAGTGCGCGATGTCGCTTCGTTCGCGCCGACGGCCCGCTCACTCGCTGATCTTTTTGTCGTGCTGGGCTGCCATCAGCCGCTTTTCGTCCTCCGGGGTGAGCTTCGGACGGTCGATGGTCAGCGTCAACTTGTCAAGCTTGCCACTGAACCGGAACGGCACCTGATAGTCGGCGTCGTCTACCGGCGTGCCGGTATCGGCGCCAACGTCGAAGTTTTCATCCCATTGCAGGATGATCGGCAGTGTTCGCTCCATTTTCTGCCGCGCAACCTCTTTGCCGTCCACCTTGAGTACACCCTCGCCACTGCGGCCGATGCCGCTGACGTTATTGAAGGCGAGGGTGCCCATGCCGAGCCCGTCGTAGGTAAAGACGAACTCCAACGTATGCGTGCCGGGCGGGAGGGCGTCCTTGCCCTCCCAGCGGATCCGCTTGAGGTCCACCAGATTCCACAGGAACACCGGCTTGCCTTTCAGCACGTAGAAGCCGTAGCCGCCGAAGCGGCCGCCCTGGGTGACGATCATCCCCTCGGCGCCGCTTCCTGGTATCTCTACGTCCGCTTTGAAGGTGTAGGAGGAATTGAGGATGAACGGCGCGTCGCCATTCGGCGTGCCGGTCAGTTCGCCCAACCAGGTAAACTCGTTGCGGCCGGCAGTGAGGCTCGGCCGCGGGGTCACCAGGCGGGCGGCTACCGAGGCGTCGAGCGGCGTTACCTGGTACTTGGCCGCCTCGGCCCAGAACAGGTTTTGCAGCTCCTTCAGCTTCTCCGGGTACTCGGCGGCGACGTCCTCGGTCTGCGTCCAATCCTTGTTGAGGTTGTAAAGCTCCCACGGGAAACCCGCCGGATCCAGCAACGCCGGGCCGAAGGTGTCCCATGGCGGCCGCATCACCTTGGTGCTGGCGATCCAGCCGTCATGGTAGATGGCATGGTCGCCGAACATCTCGAAGTACTGGGTCGTATGCGTCGACGGCGCCTGGGCGTTGGCCTTATCGAACGTGTAGACCATGCTGTTGCCCTCGATCGGCTTCTGCGGAATGCCGTCGACGACGTCCGGCTGGGGAATGCCGGCTGCTTCGAGGATGGTCGGCACGATGTCGATCACGTGGTGGAACTGATTACGAATCCCGCCCTTGTCGGTGATCACCTTCGGCCAGGAGATGGCCATTCCCTGCCGGGTGCCGCCGAAGTGCGAGGCCACCTGCTTGGTCCAGGAGAACGGCGCATCGAACGCCCAGGCCCACGGCACCGCCATGTGGTTGTAGGTCTGGTCGGACCCCCAGACGTCGTAGAAGCGCTTGAGCTGTACGTCCACCGGCACGACGACACCGTTGAACATCGCCACTTCATTGGGGGTCCCGAGCATGGTGCCCTCGGCGCTGGTGCCGTTGTCGCCGCTGATGTAGATGATCAGGGTGTTGTCGAGCTTCCCCTGATCTTCCACCTCCTGGATCACCCGGCCGATCTCGTGGTCGGAATAGGCGACGTAGGCGGCGAAGACGTCCACCTGCCGCAGGAACAGCTTCTTCTCGTCGGCGGTGAGCGTCTCCCAGCGCTTCAGCAGGTCGTCCGGCCAGGGCGACAGCTTGGCGTCCGCCGGAATGACCCCCAGCTTCTTCTGGTTGGCGAAGATCTGCTCGCGCAAAGCGTTCCAGCCCTGGTCGAACAGGTGCATGTCACCGATCTTCTTGATCCATTCCGGGGTCGCGTGGTGCGGGGCGTGGGAGGCACCGGGCACATAGTAGACGAACCACGGCTGATCCGGCGCCAGCGCGTTGATGCGGCGCATGTAGCTGATGGCGTCGTCGGCCTCGGCGGTGATCAGATTCCAGCCGGGGTTGTTCTGGTACGGGTAGATGGCGGTGGTGTTGCGGAACAGGTTAGGCTGCCACTGGCTCGAATCGCCGCCGATGAACCCATAGAAGTATTCGAAGCCCATGCCGATCGGCCACTGGTCGAACGGCCCGTCCTGGCTGGCCTGGAAGGCGGGGACGTTGTGGTCCTTGCCGAACCACGACGTGCGATAGCCGTTATCCTTGAGGATGCGCCCGATCGTCGCCTTGTCCCGGGTGATGATGGAATCATATCCGGGAAAGCCCGTCGCCATCTCGGCGATCACGCCGAAGCCGGTCGAATGATGGTTGCGGCCGGTGATCAGCGCCGCCCGCGTCGGCGAGCACAGTGCGGTGGAGTTGAAGTTGGTGTAGCGCAGGCCGTTGGTGGCGATGCGGTCGAGGGCAGGCGTTGGGATCACGCCGCCAAAGGTGCTGGGCACGCCGAAGCCGGCGTCGTCGGTCATGATCAGCAGGATGTTGGGCGCCCCTTTCGGCGGCTGGACGCGCGGCGGCCAGTACGGCGTCGACTGCGCCGCGTTGCGCTCGATCTTGCCGCCGAACTGCAGCGGCATTGGCGGCAACTGATCGCCCTTGATTGACGTCGTTGCGCTCGGCGAGCCGGGTTGTCCGGTGATCTGTTGCGCTGCGGTCAGCTCCGGTCGCAGAAGAACCATCGAGACCAGGAGAGCAAGTCCTGCCCGAACGCCTCGCTTCATTTCGCGCCCCTCTCTGATAACTGGCGCAGGTTCTCGCTGGTAGTGCGCCGATGCATGGACAGGCAAGTCCGATGAGATTGGCCCGAACTTGCAGCCGCAAGACGATAGCCTGTGGCGGCTGACTGTTCTTGTCAGGACGCGCCACGTCTACGGTTCACCGGCCGTTCCCGCGCCGATCGGCACGTCGCGAAGTGCGGGGCTGGTAAAGGCCGGCGAGGCGCGCAATCAGGATGGCCACGTAGAACACGCCTGCCAGTTGCTCGAGAATCGTCAGCGATTGCGCCTGCCGTGCGACAGGAAGGATGTCGCCGTAGCCGGTCGAAGTCAATGTGGTAAAGCTAAAGAAAAGAAAGTCTTGGTTAGTTAGTGGATTATTTTTGTCTGATTGGCCGTAAAGCAGGAAAGATCCTGGATAGATACTATCAACCAAACCGTAGAGCGTTGCCCAGGCAACAGCTGTGAGAATATACGCAGCGATCGCTCCGCATATATTGTCCTGCGTCACGATGCCGGGACGAAGGACCTCAGATAATACCATATAAATGGTAAAGATATAGAATATGAATATAGATATGTACATCAGATTGCCGGCCAGAGGATCTTGCGAAATCAGGTGGATCCACTGCAGCGTAAGAGTCGGGAGGGCCAAACTCAGGGCGACCAACAGTGTTCGGCGGGAATGGCTGGCAGCAAACACCCCGGCACTAAGAATCGCCATATCGACCGTGGCGAAAAGGATGGTGGCAAGGGGCGTTCCATCATCAAACGGATAAAGAAGCAGCAAGAGCAGAAGCGCTGCCAACAAAAAGACAAAGCGCAGGTCTCCCCATCGCCTCGGGGGCTTGTCAGCGCGATCTTCCTCAGCCATCGCCTGCCTTCCCGTCCAGTGGCGACGCGTGCGCCGCGAGAGGCTACAGCTTCCAGCTCAGCGTGACATTGAAGAAGTGAATCTCGTTGGTCGAATAGTTCCCCTGCAGGTGTCCCGACAGGCCGCGGTCGCGGTCGATGTCGGCTTCGCCCAGATTGACGTACTCGTAGGCGGCGCCGATGGTGGCTTTCTCGGTGAGCGCGTACTGCAGCCCGGTTCCCACCCGGAACTGCTGGTCGAGCGGCAGCGCCGCCGAGCGCTGGCTCTTGCTCAGCGGCGAGCTGTCGTAGGCAAACCCAAGCGACCATGCCCACTGCGGCAGGAAGCGCCAGCGCCCGCCCAGCCCGATGCCCCAGGTGTCGTCATAGTCCAGGTTGGTCGTTGCCTTGCGCTGCGTCGTCGAGGTGACTTCCACCGTCGGCTGGCCAAACTGGTTCCAATTCTGCCAGACGAGGTTTCCCATGATGGCGATATCGGGGGTGAGGTCGTGGTAGCCGCTGATCATCACCGTCTGCGGGATGGTCAGTCCCAGATCGACGTCCGCCTGCGAGAGGCGCGGATCGAGCGCGGCAAACACCGCGCCGCCGCCGGTGAGGTCGGGCCGCTGCTTGAAGTTGAGCTTGACCGGCGATGTATAGGTGACGCCGAAGCGGGTGCCTTCGATCGGTTCGATGAGAACGCCGGCAAGACCGCCGAAGCCGACGTCGCTGCTCTTAAGCTGGATCTGGCCGTCCGGCCCGCCGGTGGTCACGTTGCGCACCGACGTCTTGCTGTTGAGCATGCCGTAGACGATCTGGGCACCGCCGCCGATCGACAGCCAGTCGTTGATCTTATAGGCGGCAACCGGATATGCCCCCAGGGTCAACAAATCTTCCTTGGTTCCGTAGTACCGGCCCGACCAGCCGCTTTCGTATTCCAGCGCACCGCCGAAGTTTGAGCCTGTCGACAGTCCGACCTTGAGCTCCGGTGTGATGCTGTAGACGAAGTAGAAGCCGGCACCCGGAAAGCCGCCCACGGCATTGCCGCCGTTGCCGCCGGAAACGTTAGTCTCGGGGCCGCGGTCGAAAGAGACGATGCCGTAGCCGCCCTGAAGGCCGGCAACCAGTGCCGAGCCGTCGATCCGGGTCATGCCAGCGGGATTGCCGAAGGCAGTGGCGGCGTTGTCCGCCGCCGCCGCCCGCCCGCTTGCCGCCGTGCCCAAGTCCGGCGTCGCCATCTCGGAAATGAAAAGCCCGGCGGCGCTGGCACTCCCGCAGTGCGCGAAGGACGCGAGGATGACAGCGGGAACTCCGGCCGCGGCAACGCGCCGGCGCCGCCAAGTCGCGTGAGTGCCTTCAGCTGCGGCCATTACGCCTTGCAGCGCGCGAATTTGCCATAGCGGACCTGATCACCGAGAATGCCCACTGCCAAGAACTTATCGGGCTGAATGTCATAGGGCGCAATGACAATGTCGAAGGGATAATAGCCGTCGACGTCCTTGAGGCGCTCATCAAGGCGCGCCGGTGGCGCGAGGACGTTCAACTGCAGCTTGTCGTCCTGCAGCTTCCAGAAGCCCACGGCATCGGTCTGGCCGTTACGGATGCTTTCGACGGTGCCGTCTTTCGAAAAGATGATGAACTCGGCGTTGGGATCGGAACACTGGCCTTCGTTGACCGCCCAGGTGCCGATAACACCCGCGTCCGTCAGCGACGGCGACGGGCCGTCCTGCGCCGCTGCTGCGGTGCCAAAGGCAAGAACCGTGCATACCGCAGCGACAACCGGTCGGATCGTCGTGAACATGAGGCGTCCTTTCTAATGCCCGCTGCTACATGCCGTTGAGGATTGCCTGCCGACGCTCCTGATACTGCTGTGGGGTGATGTAGCCGCCGACGGCGAGTTGATTCAGTTGCTGGAGCTGTTGTTCAGGGCTGGGCGGCGCGTAGGAGGGCGCGTAGCCGCCACCGTAGCCGTCGCCGCGGTAACCGCCGTAGCTGCCGCTGCGGTAGCCGCCATAGCCGCCGCCGTTGCCGCCGCGGTACTCCCCATAGCCACCGCCCCTGGCCATCTCCTGCATCGCTTCGGTTTGCTGTTGCCGTTGCTCGCCGATTTTGCTCAGGACGCGCCCGGCCATGATTCCGCCCATGAACGGCGTCGCCCAGTCGTTGCTATGGGCGAGGGCAGAGCCGGGAAGGGGGATCCAGAGGAGGGTCGCGATCACCGGCAGGCCCAGCGCCAGCGAAGTCCTCAATCTGACCAGCATGACCTTCACTCTTCGGTGAGAAATGAACCTTGCCCGCATCGGGCCATTGACCGGTCGATGAGGGCGCCGCTTGCTGCCGACGGCGTAGCCGGCGGGGAGAATCTTAATTGCCACAGCTTGTCCATTCTGGTCATTGCATGCCAAATTTCCGCGCAAGGACGCGCGAAGCGCCATCATCAGGCAGGGAAGAGCGTTGGCGGTTGTGCCGGCGCCGGGCCGCGACGATAGACGAGCTGAAATGAGCCAACGGGCGATACCGCTCGCACGGACAGGGGTCCTGCTCCCGTTCGTGCGGTTTCTTGACGACATCGGAGCGCCGGTCGAGCCTCTCATGGAGAATGCGCGGCTGTCGCCGCAACTCCTCGGCTGGCCAGAGGCGGTGTTCCCGTTGCATCAGGGGCTGGAGTTCATCGAAGCCGCCGCCAACAGTCAGGGCGTCGAAAACCTCGGCTTGATCGTCGGGCAGCGAACGAGGATCGCCGATCTTCGGGATCTGGAGCAACTGCTTTCGCCGTCGATGACGCTCCGCGCCGCGCTGGTGCTGCTAGTCCGGACGATCAGCCTTTACAACTCCGGGGAGGTCCTGGCGCTCTGTTGCCGGAGCGATCAGGCCATTCTCTCCCATGACTTCAGGTTCCGGGAAGCAGCCGGCCGGCGCCACGGCGATGTGTTCACCCTTATGGTGATCATCGATGTGATCCGGCTCGCCGCAGGCCCCGGCTGGCGTCCGGAGGCGGTCTCGCTCTGCACCTCCGAAGCAAGCCGGAAGAACCTCTACGAGGACGCTCTGCAAACGGCGGTGGTGTTCGGCCCGAACCGGTGGGCGATTTTCTTTGATCGGCAACTGTTGGACGAGCCGCTCCGCTACTTTCGTTCGCTGCGGCGCGCCGCAGCGAACGATCCCCTCGAACAGTTGCGGCGAGCGGCGCCGGCGGATGATTTTGCCGGGTCGTTGCGTCAGGTCATTCTCTCGCTGTTGCCTCAGGGGAATCCGCACATCGGGATCGTCGCAAGGGTCGCTAATCTCAGCACGCGCACGTTACAGCGAAGGCTCGCCCAGGCGAACATCAGCCACTCGCGCTTGCTAGGGGAAGCTCGGCTCCAGATGGCGTTGCGTCTGCTGCGCCAACCGGAGATCAAGATCACCGAGGTCGCGTTCGAACTCGGCTATTCGGACGCGTCGAACTTCACTCGCGCCTTCCGGCGCTGGACCGGCAGCTCGCCGCAGGCCACCCGCCGCACCCTCACCGGTCGGGCACCGCAGCCGGCCCGTCAGGAGGGCTGACGGATGGCTTCGAACTCGAGGACGATCTCCACCTCGTCGCCGACCATGCCGAGAGCATAAGTCATCCCGAAGTCGCTGCGCTTGATAAGCGTGCGCGCCGAGAATCCGGCCGCCCAGTGCTTGTCGCCGATCGGGTACTCGCCGCTGCGGTTCCAGATGACGTCGAGGACGACCGGGCGGGTGACGCCGCGCAAGGTGAGATCACCGGTGATCGTGCCGGTGCGCGCGCCGGTCTGCTCGGCCGCGGTGCCGCGGAAGGTGATCTCCGGGTACTTCTCGACCCACAGGAATTCTTCCTTGCGCAGGTGCTCGTCGCGCGCCTGCTGATGGGTATCGACGCTCGTTGCCTTGATCCGCACGTCGATATCGCTGACCGCCGGTGCCTGCTCATCGAAGACGAAAGTCCCCTCCGCCTGGGTGAATTGCCCCACGGTTTTGGCGAAACCCATGTGCGAAACCAGAAATGCGATCGCCATGTGGTCGGGATCGATGCGGTACTGTTGCGGGGCAGCGGCGGCCGGCTGCGTTGCGAACATGGCCAGCGCGATGGCAAAGGCGACAGCGGCCACGGCGCGGCAGGCCGGCAGGTGGCGAGGGGTGGCAGGCAGCGCAGCGGCGATCATTCCGGATCCTCGACAGCAAAGGTTCTGCTCGTAACAGTGACGACGGCGCCGGCGGGCCGCAAGCGAAACGCGCGCGGCAGCTTCGGCGGGGAGGGGAAGCATGGCCGCCAATCGAGCCAGGGCGTTCTGGGTCGAGGCTGTTGGGCGCGGCGGGCTCCGTCCGGCAGCAGCCGGTGAGCCGGCGCCGGACGAGGTGCTGGTCGAGACCCTGTTCAGCGGCATCAGCCGCGGCACCGAGACGCTGGTGTTCCGCGGTGGCGTGCCCCAAAGCCAGTATCGGGTAATGCGCTGCCCGTTCCAGGAGGGAGAGTTCCCGGCGCCGGTCAAGTACGGCTATGCTGCGGTCGGCCGTGTGCTGGCCGGCCACGCAGCCCTGCTGGGCCAGGTCGTTTTCGTCCTGCACCCGCACCAGACGCACTTCGTCGTTCCCGCTGCCGCCGTGGTGCCGCTGCCCGACGGCCTGCCGCCGGAGCGGGCGGTGCTGGCGGCCAATATGGAGACGGCGCTGAACGGCCTGTGGGACGCCGGCATTGGTGCCGGTGACCGGGTGGGCATCGTCGGTGCGGGCGTCGTCGGGCTGCTGGTGGCCTGGCTCGCCGCACGCATCCCTGGGGTCTGCCCGGTCGTTTACGATATCGACCCGGCGAAGGCGGTGGCAGCGTCTGCGCTCGGGGTGACGTTCGCTGCCGGCGACGGCAGCCCTGGTCCGTTCGCTCGGGTGATTCACGCCAGTGGCGCCCCGCAAGGGCTGCGGTCAGCCCTCAGCCTTGCCGATTTCGAAGGCCTGATCGTGGAGATGAGTTGGTATGGTGATCGGGAGGTCAGCCTGCCGCTGGGCGAGGCGTTCCATTCCCGCCGGCTGGTGCTGAAGTCATCGCAGGTGGGAGCCGTGGCGCCGTCGCATCGGGAGCGCTTCACCCGCCGCGCCCGCCTGGAACTGGCGCTGAGTCTGCTGAGGGACCCGGCGCTCGACACCCTGATCTCCGGCGAAAGCCCCTTCGCGGCCCTGCCGCAGGTGATGGCCCGGCTTGCCGCCGGAACCCTGCCGGCGCTCTGCCATCGCATCCGCTACTGATTGAGGAGAGCCCTTTGTTCACCGTTTGCGTCCGCGACCACGTCATGATCGCCCACAGCCTGCGCGGCGAGGTCTTCGGCCCGGCGCAGCGGCTGCACGGCGCCACCTACATCGTCGATGTCGAATTTCGCCGCAAGGAACTGGGCGCCGACGGTATCGTCGTCGACATCGGCGCAGCCGCGGCGGCGCTGCGCGCTACCCTCGCCACCATCGAGTACCGCAACCTCGACGACTTGGCGGAGTTCGCCAACGTCGTCACCAGCACCGAACAACTGGCGCGGTGGCTGTTCCTGCGCATGCGGGCGGCGGTGGAGGGCGGCAAGCTGGGCGACGGGCCCATCGACAGCCTGCGTGTGGTCCTGCATGAGTCGCACGTTGCCTGGGCCGCTTACGAGGCACCGTTGCAGGCGTCGCGCGGCTAGCTCCGCCGGCCGCCATGTACGTCCTGCTGCCGGGGCCGCCGGAAACGCCGACCGGGGGCTTCGTCTACGACCGCCACATGCTGACCGCCCTGCGCCGGGCGAACCTCCTCGATGGCGTCATCGTTGTACCGGGCTCGTGGCCGCAACCGGCTCCGGCGACGCTGGCGTCGGCGGAGCGGCGGATCGCGGCGCTGCCGGACGGCGCGGCGCTGCTGGTCGATGGCCTCGCATTCTCGCCGTTGCTCGAGGTGTTCGCGCCGGCGGCTGGGCGGCTGGCGCTCTACGTCCTGGTGCATCATCCATTGGCCGACGAGACGGGGCTGGCGCCGGATGTGCGCGAGCGACTGCTGGCGCGCGAGGGGGACGCGCTGGCGCTGGCGCGCGGCGTCATCGCCACCAGCGCGACCACGGCGCGCCGGCTCGTCGAGGCTTTCGCCGTTTCCGGCGAGCGGCTGCGCGTCGTTCGCCCGGGAATTGGCGGACGCGGCGTCGCCTGCCGGATCCGCCGACGCAAGCTCCGGTGCGCGCCCGCCCTGTTGTGCGTCGCCATCCTGACCGCGCGCAAGGGGCAGGACGTGCTGCTGCGCGCGCTTGCCCGGCTGCGCCGGCAGCGATGGCGGCTGCGGCTGGTCGGCCCGGTTCGCGATCGGGTGTTTGCACGCCGCCTGCGCCGCCTGACGCTCGGCCTCGGCCTCGGCGGCCGTATCGATTTTGTCGGCGCCGTCCCGCAGCCACGGCTGGCGCAGGAGTACCGGGCGGCCGACCTGTTCGTCCTGCCGTCCCGCCACGAGGGCTTCGGCATCGCCCTGCTCGAAGCGCGGGCTGCCGGCCTGCCGGTGGTTGCCAGCGATGCTGGTGCGATACCGGAAGCGCTCGCAGGCGCTCGCGCCTGCCTGGTGGCGTCCGGCGATGCAGCGGCGCTGGCCCAGGCGCTGCGTGCGCATCTGGGCGGCCGCGCCCCGGCTCTCCGGTCCACCGGTAAGGCGCACACCTGGGAAGCTGCCGGACGCGCTTTCGTCGCGGCGCTTGCGGCGCTGGGTGCGCGATGAGCACTCGCAATTGAGTGGGTTTTCTGCCGAGTGGCTGGCGTTGCGGGCGGCGGCCGACCGGCGCAGCCGGTCGCAGCCGTTGCTCGCCGTCCTGAGGCGGCGGGTCGTTGCCACCCCGGCGCGGCGGTTGCGCATCCTCGATCTGGGCGCCGGCACCGGCAGCACACTCGCTGCGGTCGCGCCACTCCTGCCGCGTCCGCAGCAGTGGACGCTGGCCGACGACGAAGCCGCCCTGCTGCGGATAGCCGCGACCGGGCGGCGGCCGTCCGGCACGTCGGTGCAGACGGCCGCGGTCGATCTCGCCGACCCGCGGGCCTTGCCTGGACTGATGGATGGCACCCACGTGGTGAGCGCCTCGGCCCTGCTCGACCTCACCTCGCGCGACTGGTGCCGGCGGTTGGTCCGGCTGATGGCGCGCCGCTCGGGCGCCGTGCTCTACGCCGCGCTCACCTACGACGGCCGCATCGTCTTCGATCCGCCCGAACCTTTCGATGCGCCCCTGTGCCGCCTGTTCAACCGCCACCAGCGCGGCGACAAGGGGTTCGGTGCGGCGCTGGGGCCGGCGGCGGCACCAGAGCTGGCGGCGCTGGCGGCGGCGGCCGGGGCAGCGGTGCGCACCGCCCACAGCGACTGGCGGCTCGGCGCCGCCGACGCCGCCCTCGTCCGGCCGATGATCAGGGGCTGGGCGGCGGCGGCGCGGGAGGTGGCGCCCGAACAGGAGACGGCCATCACAGCGTGGGCGGCTCGGCGCACGGCGCAGGCGGGAGAGGGGCGGCTGCGGGTGCGTATCGGCCATCGCGACGTGCTCGCCTGCTGGTGACGGCTGTTACCGGATACCGTCAGACAGCCCCCTCCAGGTTGCAGTCGAGCAGTACGTCGCTGCCCAGCGGGTGCGCGGTCATCGCGAACCGCCGGGCGTCGGCCAGCCGGGCAATCGCTGGCAGCCGGAACGCCTCGCGGCCGGGCCCGATCAACAGCGGCGCCAGCAGCACGTGCAGGCGGTGCAGGCATCCGTCGCACAGGAATGCGGTGATGGTTTCGCCGCCGCCTTCGACGAGCACGGCGTGCAGGTCGCGCTCCGCCAGCGCCGCCAGCACGGCGGTCGGTGCGAAGACACCGTCCGGCGCCGGCAAAAGCACCTCGTCGGCTTGGCCGGAGGAGGCCGCGGTCCCGCCTGTGTCGCGCACCGCCAGCGCCGGCGCCGCGGCGTCGAACATCCGCGCCGTCGCCGGCACCCGGCGGCGCCGGTCGAGTACCACCCGCACCGGGTTGGGGCCGGCGACGCGCCGCGTCGTCAGCTGCGGATCATCGAGGACGGCGGTGTTGGCGCCGACGAGGACGGCATCGACCAGCGCCCGCAGCCGGTGCAGGTGGAGGAGGGCCGCATCGCCGTTGATGTAGTGCGACTGGCCGGCGGCGGTGGCGATGCGGCCGTCGAGGCTCTGGCCGACCTGGGCGACGACGAAGGGTCCCTGCGCGATACGCCCGATCATCGGGGCGTAGACGCCGCGTGCCAGCGGGTGGGCGAGGCTTGCCATGACCCCGCCGGCGTGGCGGCGAAATCCCGACTGGCGGTCGGCGGAGGGGGCACGTGCTGCTTGCCGCGCTGCCGCCGCCAGCGCCAGCAGCGCCTGCCAATCGCTTTCCGGCAGGCTTGCGTCCAACTGATCACGCCCGAAAGCTGCTGATATCGACCCAAACAAGCATAGCCCGGTCTCCCCGGCAGGCGTACAAGCATCGAAAGATATGAAACGACGCAGGGCTGTGCCGCGTTCAGATGATCATGAACCTCGATCCTGAGCTGCTTGCGGCCGAGCGGGCCATCGACGAGTTCCGCTGTGGCCGACCGGTCGTCGTCACGGGACACGGGCTGCCGGTCATCTATGTCGCCGTCGAGACCGGCACGCCCGATCAGATCGGGTTGATGCGGACGTGGAGCGACGATGCGCCGGCGCTGGTCGTCTCGGGCGAGCGGGCGGCTGCGCTGGGCGTGCCCACCGCGTTGTCCGATGGCGCTGCCCTCCTGCCGCTTCCCGCGGGCGCGGGTCTCGCTGATGCGTTGCGCTGGGCAACGCCCGGCGATCCTGTGATCAGCGCCGCTGTCCGCAGGTCCCTTGCTGCCGCCGATCCCACTGATCGTCTGATCGTCCGGCTGCTGAAGGGAGCATGGCTGCTGCCGGCGGCGGTGCGGGCGTGCGGCACCGGCCAGGCGGGGGGGATCGAGGCGCTAGTGCGCAGCCGGGTGCTGCATGCGGTTACCGCACCCGGCTTGGCCGTTCTGCTGGAGCGGATGGACAGCCGTGTCGCGAAGGTCAGCGAGGCCCGCATTCCGCTTGCCGATGCGCCGGAGGCGCGCTTCGTGTGCTTCCGTACGCCACTTGCCGCCCGCGAGCACCTGGCCATCGTCATCGGCGAGCCCGGTCCAGATGCCGGGGTGCCGGTGAGGCTGCATTCGGCGTGCCTGACCGGCGATGTATTCGGCAGCCTGCGCTGCGACTGCGGCGACCAGCTACGCCGTTCGGTGGCGGCGTTGCGTGACCTCGGCGGCGGCGTTCTGCTTTACCTGGCGCAGGAGGGCCGCGGCATCGGCCTAGCCAACAAGTTGCGTGCCTATGCGCTGCAGGACGGCGGGCAGGACACCATCGACGCCGATGCGCAGCTCGGCTTCAGTCCCGACGAGCGCCAGTACGGCATTGCCGCGGCGATGCTGCTGGCGCTGGGCTGCGAGCGCATCCGGCTGCTGACCAACAACCCCGACAAGATCGAGGCGTTGCGCGACGCCGGCATTACCATCGTCAGCCGGCTGCCGCTGCCGGCGCACATCACGCCGCAGAACCGCCGCTACATGGATGCCAAACGCATGCGCGCCCGTCACCTGCTCGATCCCGCCGACGGCTGAGCCGGCGGAAAATCGAAGCGGCTGGCGGCGTCGATGACACCGGCGAGACGGGCGGCATAATGATCCAGCAGCCGTTCGCCCAATTCCGCCGTCGCGGCGCTGGCGTCACCGGTGGCCCCGCTGGTGTTCAGGTCCTCGGCAACCCAGGCGACGGCGCTCTCGCCTTCCACCTCCAATCCTGGCACCGCTTTTTCCCACTCGGACGCACGAGACCGGAAGCTTCGCACGGCAGCCGGGCGAACGAGATCCGGGGCGGCCGCCAGCATCATTGACGTTTCGACCAGACCGCCGTGCAGGCCGTAGCGCGCCTCTTCGGCCGGGACCCAGCCGGCGGGCAGCGCGAACCGGTAGGAGCTGCAACGCACCACCAGCATCCCGGTCCGGCAGCGCAACGCCTGCGCCGCCAGATCGACGACGCTGCCCTGGCCACCGTGGCTGTTGAACAGCACCAGCTTGCGAACCCCCGCCGCCGCCACCGACAGGCCGATCCCGGTCCAGGCGGTAAGCAGGGCCTCGATGCCGAGGGTGAGCGTGCCGGCGAATGTGGCGTGCTCGGGGCTGAGGCCGACGCGCTGGGTCGGCAGTCGCAGCAGCCACGCCGGCCCGGCCAGCAGCGAGATAGCCCGGTCGAGCATGGCATCGCACAGGATGGCGTCGGTGCCGAGCGGCAGGTGCGGCCCGTGCTGCTCGATGGCGGACACCGGCAGCACAGCCACCGTCCGTTCGGGATCGAGGGCGGCGAAGTCGGTCGTCGCCAGGTGTTCCCACAGCGGCATTGCCGCACTCCTCAACGCCGCAGCGCTCACGATGCTGCCGTTGCCTCCGGCTGCGGCACCGCAGGGTCGCTCCGTCCCCGCCGGCGCGGGTCCGGCCGCTGCGTCGGCGCGTCGGGCGTTGCCGTCAGCCACGGGCAGGCCGCCCGCACTTCCGGCGGCGGCGCCAGCTCTTCCGGTGTCGCGCACAGGCGCCAGCGCACCAGCCATCGTCCCAATGCCGGCCGGGCGGTCAGGACGGTGAACGGCACCGCCAGCAGCAGCCCGGCAATTACCGGCGTTGCCCACCATATCGCATCCGGCAGCGTCGCCAGCAGTCCGAACAGCAGGGTGAGGCCGAGAAGAGCCTGCGGCCACAGCCGGCCCGCTGCTTCCGACCAGGAGACTGTACGGCTGGCGCGCTTTTGCGCCCGCCACTTCAGCCGGCGGCCGAGCAGCAGCCTTGCCAGGAAGGCCGTCTGGGCGGTCGCCACCACCGGCGCCAGCAGCATCGAGAACATCAGCTCGAGGATGCCGCCCGCCACCAGCCGGCCGGCGCCGCCATAGCTGCGGCGGGCCGCCGGGTCGGCCAAAGCCTGTCCCAGTCCGAGCAGCTTGGGCGCCCAGCTCATGCCGACGACGGCGAAGAACAGCACCCCGCCGACCAATGCCAGCCCGTCGGGTCCGGGCAGCCACGACGGCTCGGCGATTACGACTGCCGGCGACAGGCCCAGCGGAGCAGCCGCCGCCTGGGCCAGCCCCAGCAGGCAGAAGGCGAGCCAGCAGGGCGCCGAGGTGTACATCAGGATGGCGAGGATCATTTGCAGGCGGCCCATCCGGTTCCGACCGGCGATGCCCAGGAGCCG
>JAEULG010000115.1 GCA_016793875.1 Rhodospirillales bacterium
AGTATGCCGACGTCCTCGGTATCCCGTTCGACTTCGCGGCGCAGGCGGTCGTTCCTAAAGCCGCCAAGGCGCGGGAGACTGTCCGCGTGCACGCCGTCCGCCCGGAGCGGGACCCGCTGGAAATCATCTTTCCGCGCGTCGCAGGCTACAGGTTCGAGCTACCCGATACCCGGCTCACAGCGAAGTTCGGCCCGGGAGCCACCCCTGACTTATGTAGTTGAAATTGTCGATAGCAGGCGCTGAGCGCAAAGGCGTCTTTTTTGTAACCGCCATTGCCAAGAATGAGCAGCTTCTGTAGTTCATCCTACCCCTGACCAGCCGTTCCCTCAACTTCAAATGATTTTTATTCGCCGCGGAGGGCTTTACGGCACTGGCAAGGGAAAAGGTCGATGAACTGCCGGTCGGCATTCGTGGAGGGTGAACGGCCGCCGCCCACTCCCAGCACATCCGTGCGCGCCAGCATCGATTCGATCGACGGATGCAGCGCGGCCGGATACTGTCCGCTGCCGATGGTCGGCACCTCCCGCCCAGCGATTGCGCCGGCGGGGCGGAAGCGTTGATCGCCGGCAGTTGGGGGAAACAGCAACGAGATCCGTGGGGAGTGACGAATGATTGCGGCAGCGGTGGCTCTGATCGTCGCGGCTTGCGTCTTCGGCGGCTCGCTTCTGGCGATGTCGGCAGCCCGCGCCTTGCCCGATTCGCACCTCAGCTCCGAGGCGAGAGACGTCATCAAGCTGTGCATGGCGTTAATTGCCACGCTCGTCGCCCTCGTTCTCGGACTGTTGGTGGCGACGGCCAAGGGCACGTACGATGCGCAGAGTGCCGGGGTCCGGCAGCTTTCGGCCAACGTGCTGCTGCTGGATCGGACGCTGGCCGAATACGGCCCGGAAGCGCAGCATCCGCGCGAGTTGCTGCGGCAAGCCGCCGAAGTGATGCTGGAACGTCTGTGGCCGGCGGACGGCTCTGCACCTGTCTCGCTCGCGCCGGGCGAAGCACACACCCAAATGAGTGAGTTCCTCCGCGAGGTCACTAGCCTTGCTCCGCAAGACGGGCTGCAGCAGTTCCTGAAGGCGCAAGCACTGCGCATAACTTCGGACTTGGCGCAGGCGCGGTTTCAGCTCTATGTGCAAGGCACGACCAGCCTGCCGCTGCCTTTCCTTGTGGTGGTGGTGACCTGGTTGATTGTCCTGTTCGGCGGCTACGGCCTCATCGCGGCGCGTAACGCGACGGTGATGATCTTCCTGCTTGCCTGCACGCTGTCGGTCGCCGGTGCGATTTTTCTCATTCAGGAACTCGCGGACCCCTTCGCCGGGGTGGTGCGGGTATCGGACCGCCCGTTGCGCGAGGTCGTGCTTCAATTGGGGCGATAAGCCGGCGATGGGCGGGCAGGACCCAGCCGGGGTGGGGAAAACGTCGATGCTCAGCCTGCGCCGGTTGCATTCGATGCCGGGTCTTCGCCGCAGTTTCGGCATGGCCGCCCTGATCGGCTTGCTGCTGCTGATGTCCCTGCCGGGCAAGCAGAGCCGGGCGGCGGAGGCGGCGGACACCGTGTCGGTACCGGTGGTGGGGCTGGTGTCGGCCGCGCCGTTCGCGATGCAGAATGACGACGGCACTTGGGAGGGCATCGCCGTCGATCTCTGGCAGCATGTCGCGCACGATCTCGAGCTGCGCTATGAGTTCCGCGAGGTGGCAATTCCCGAACTCATCAGCAGCCTCGAACAACGAAAGCTGCTCGCCGTACCGACCGCGGTAGCCAGCGCTGATCGCGAGTTCCTGGTCGATTTCAGCCATCCCTACTATTCGAGCGGCCTTGCCATCGCGGTGCCGGTGACGGCTGGCAGCGGCAATTGGTTCGAGCCACTGATCGATGTTGTCTCCGCCGCCACCGCCAGGATCACGGGTGTGCTGCTGGGCCTGCTGCTCATCGTCGCCGTTCTCGTCTGGCTGTGCGAGCGCCACACCAATCCGGACCACTTCGACAAGCGGCCGCTGCGCGGCATCACCGACGGCCTGTGGTGGGCCGCAGTGACCCTGACCACCGTCGGCTATGGCGACAAGGCGCCGCGGACGCGCGCCGGCCGGACCATCGGCGTCGTCTGGATGTTCGTTGCCGTCATCCTGATCGCACTGTTCACGGCGCAGGTGACGTCATCCCTCACTGTTACCAACCTCACCGGCCGGATTAAAGGGCCTGCCGACCTCGCGCGTGTCAAGGTCGGCGTCATCCAGGATTCGCCGGCACAATCTGCGTTGCGCGCAAAATTCGGGGTGATAGCGGCTGGCTATCCGGGTTTCAGCGAAGGCCTGGCGGCGCTCGGCCGCGGCGATATCAATGCGTTCGTCGGCCCCGAACCGGTCCTTCGCTACGAAATCGTCCACACCTTTCCGGACAGCCTCGCGCTGGTCGGTAAGCCGTTCCTGCGCGTCGACTATGTCATTGCATTGCCGCCGAACTCGCCGATCCGCAAGCAGATCAACCAGGTGATTTTGTCGTTCCTTGAGACAGAAGAGTGGCGGCAATTATTGCGCCAATACCTGGGAGGGGACAGCTAGTCTAGCTAGCAAGGTACAAGGGCGTCACCACGAGGTGGCGTCTGCAGGCAGTGCGGAGCAAAACCGCGACCTGACGAACAGAAACCGGATAAGAGGCACTCTCGGTCGGACGAGCGGGCAACCAATCGCGAAGTCCGGATCCATCAACAGGGCATTGTCAGACCAACGGTCGCTTGAGGCGAGCCCGGGTAGCCCCTAACATCGGAGGATGAAGAACCCGTTCCGCTATTTCAATAGTTCGCCGGAGGTGATCCGCCTCGCGGTGATGATGTACGTTCGATACCCGCTGTCGCTGCGGCAGGTAGAGGATCTGCTGTCCGAACGCGGCATCGACGTCAGCCACGAGACGGTTGCGTTTCTGGTGGAACCGGTTCGGCCCGATGTTCGCTGCGGAGATCAGGAAGCGGCGCGTTCATCACCGGTTATATTCGAACTGGCGATGGCATCTGGACGAGGTGTTCGTGCGGATCAGCGGGCAGACGTATTACCTCTGGCGTGCCGTGGACCACGAGGGCGAAGTTCTTGAGGTTTTTGCCACGAAACGCCGGGATCGCAAGGCGGCGCTGGCGTTTCTGAAGCGTGCGATGAAGCGCTATGGCCGGCCACGATCGATCGTAACCGATCGTCTGCGATCATATCGCGCGGCGATGAAGGCTATCGACGTTGCTGACCGCCAGGAATGCGGCCGCTGGCTTAACAATCGGGCCGAAAATTCGCACCAGCCATTCCGACGACGAGAGAAGCTGTTGGCGCGCTTCCGAAGCCTTGAGACGCTGCAGAAATTCGCTGCCGTGCATGCCTCGATCCACAACCTCTTCAACCTCGAACGTCATCTTTATCGCCGGCACATATTCAAGCTGAACCGTTCAGCTGCACTGGCTGAGGGCATCTGCTGGCCGCGTAGTCTGATGAAGCTGGGTGGGCCGAAGCGTTCCAAGTCGTTTACCCTGACAATGCCCCGCGGCATCCTGCAGACCGACGCCTACGTCGCCTACAAGAAGGTCGCCAAGTCCCCGGGGGTCGAAGGCGGGATGGGCGAAGGGGTGATCCTCGCGCACTGCTGGGCGCATTGCCGGAGGCGGTTCTTCGAGATCGCGCAGAAGCGGCCGGCACCGATCGCCCGCGAGGCGCTGCAGCGGATCGCGGCGCTTTACGAGATCGAGGCGGAGATCCGCGGCCGGAGTGCCGAGGAGCGCCTGGCCGTCCGGCAGTCCCGGACGAAGCCGCTGCTCGACGCCATGCGGCTCTGGCTGGAGCAGCGCTGGGCCGAGCTGCCGCGCAAGTCGCCGTTTGCCGGGGCGATCGGCTACCCGCTGAACCAGTGGCAGGGGCTCACCCGCTTCGTGGACGACGGCCGGATCGAGATCGACTCCAGCACTGTCGAGCGTTCAATGCGGGCCATTGCCCTCAATCGCAAGAACGCGCTGTTCGCCGGTCACGACCTCGGCGCCGAGAACTGGGCGGTACTCGCCTCCCTGATCGAGACCTGCAAGTGGCACGACGTGAACCCGGAAGCCTGGCTCGCCGACGTGCTTGCCCGTCTCGTCAACGGCTGGCCGAACCGCCGCATCGCCGAACTGACCCCCTGGGCCTGGAAGGCCGACAACACCGACGGGGTTCGCGCCGCCGCGTAAACGACGACCTCGACGTCGAAAATCGAACCCAGGCCATCACGCAAGCGAAAAGCCGGTGCTTCCGGAGCTTCGCTTACTGAAGATCGGC
>JAEULG010000161.1 GCA_016793875.1 Rhodospirillales bacterium
GCAGCGCAGGCGGTCGTTTTGGTGTTATGATTGACGTTGCCGAGGACGGTGACTACAAGAGGCCGCCTCGAACCAAGGGCTTTGAAGAAGGTTTCACGATGGCTCAGCATGCTTCCGCCAAGAAGCGCATTCGGCAAACGAAAAAGCGTACGGAAATAAATCGCTCACGTGTCTCTCGTATCCGTACCTTCCTGCGCAAGGTGGAAACGGCGATCGCTGGGGGAAGCAAGGAAGAGGCCCTCGCTGCCTATGGGCGGGCTCAGCCCGAACTGATGCGGGGTGCCAATAAAGGGGTAGTTCACCGCAATCTGGTTGCCCGCAAGCTGTCGAGATTGGCGCATCGTATCAAGGGGATGCCGTCCTGACCGGCCTGCTGGTCCGCTAACCGCATCCAGCCAGCACTCTTCAGCGTAATATTGGGTTGTTGTCTGCCTAAGATTCGTCGGCAGATGGTTTTGCCGCGCGCGCCTGTGTCAATCAGATTTTTTTCACCGTTCTGGATTCGGTCACGTTGCGCGCCGCAGCCGCTCTCAGTAAGGTTCTGTCTGCATCCGACACAAAAGTAATAAGACAGCAGGCTAGCCTCCGATAGCGAGGGACAGGGTGCTTTTTGCCTCAAGAAGAAGGGCATGGGCGCTCTCGACGGTAAATCGTTGTAATTGTGATTAATCGAGACCGGGCCCGAACCGGCGATAGACTAAGGGAGTTGCCGGGACATACTTGTGGGAAGTTGCATCGGGCCGTGCCTGAATGCGGGCTTTTAGGGCATCTGATTCCCGTAATTCGGTAGCGCCGGCCCCGCCGCCGGACGGGCAGGACTCCTGTCTTCTTGGGAACAGCGAGATTGTTGGGAGCGACGTCGTGTACCGCTGTCCGCATAATCTCGCATCGGTGACCCGGAACAAACAGCCGGAGTTCATTCTGCCTTCCAGTTCGCCCGTGCAGGTTTTCCCGTCCGCCCGACTGGGTACCATTGCTAACGACAGCGGGTCCGACATGAACAGCGAGTGCCCTTCTTCTTCTCTCTCTTTACAGTGGAAACGTGTCAGCGGCCTCTTACGAGCCGAGATCGGCGAGGCGGCGTACCGTAGCTGGCTGAAGCCGATGACGTTGCGCGGCTCTCAGGGAGGTCTTGTTACAATGACGGTTCCCACCCGCTTCATGCGGGACTGGGTCGTCGCCCACTACTCCGACCGGCTTCGTGCCCTCTGGGGGGGCGAGAATCCGTCGGTGCAAGGCATCGATGTCATTGTGCATGCCGACCGCGTGCCCTCCAACGACGCCGAGGCGGGTATGAGCGCGGCGGCGCCCCTGACGCCCTCAGGGCACCACCTCCCGCACGCCGACGGCGCCATGGGACGGACCGCACACGCTGCTGCGCCGGTCAACGGGAACGGCGAGGCTCTCGACGAGATCAGCGCTCCGCTCGACCAGCGCTTCAGCTTCGAGCACTTCGTCGTCGGCAAGCCGAACGAGTTCGCCTACGCGGCGGCAAAGCGCGTCGCCGCCGCCAGCCGGGTACCGTTCAATCCGCTGTTCCTCTACGGCGGCGTCGGTCTCGGCAAGACCCACCTCATGCATGCCATCGCCTGGGACATCCGCACCCGTGATCCGCAGCGGACAGTGATCTACCTGTCCGCCGAGAAGTTCATGTATCGGTTCATCCGGGCCTTGCGCGAACAGAACACCGTCGACTTCAAGGAGCAGTTCCGCTCGGTCAACGTGCTGATGATCGATGATGTCCAGTTCATCAGCGGCAAGGAATCGACCCAGGAAGAATTCTTCCACACGTTCAACACGCTGGTCGACCAGGGACGGCAGATCGTGCTCAGCGCTGACAAGTCCCCGTCGGACTTGGAAGGAATGCAGGAGCGGCTGAAGTCACGGCTGAACTGCGGGCTGGTCGCCGACATTCATGCCACGACCTACGAACTGCGCCTTGGCATCCTGCAGTCGAAGGCCGATCAGCTTGGCGTCGAGGTGCCGCAGAAGGTCACCGAATTTCTCGCGAACCGCATCACTTCCAACGTTCGCGAACTGGAGGGAGCCCTCAACCGGGTTGTCGCGCACGCCCAGCTCATCGGTCGCGCCATCACTCTGGAGACGACCCAGGAGGTGCTGCACGATCTGCTGCGGGCGAATGATCGCCGCATCACCATCGACGACATCCAGAAGCAGGTGGCAGCCCACTTCAACATCCGCGTCGCCGACATGTACTCGGCACGGCGGGCGCGGGCGGTTGCCCGCCCGCGGCAGGTAGCGATGTATCTGTCGAAGCACCTCACCTCCCGCTCCCTGCCGGAGATCGGCAGGAAGTTCGGCGGCCGGGATCATACCACGGTGATGCACGCCGTCCGTAAAGTGGAGGAGCTGCGCGATACCGATGCCGCATTCGCCGAAGACCTGGAACTGCTGAAGCGAATTCTTCAGGGGTGATCGGTCCCGGCGGGATCCAGGAATTCCCTACGCAGCAGAGAACTTTGTTATAATCGGGCGCGGCTGGCGGCAGATCCTGTCGCCGGCCCGGTTGGTCGTTGCGGGCGGTTGACGGATCGTATCGAAACCGGTGGCTCAGCTCTGGCTGCCGATATCTGGGACTTGCATAGTCGGATCACCTGAGGCGATGAAAGTCACCATCGAACGCGCTCACCTGCTGAAGTCCCTGGGCCACGCGCAAAGCGTCGTCGAGCGGCGGAACACGATTCCGATTCTCTCGAACGTCAAGCTGCAAGCCGAGGATCGCGAGCTGCGGCTGACCGCCACGGACATGGACCTGGAGATCGTCGAGTCGGTGCCCGCCGAGATTCTGGGGGCGGGCGCCACGACCGTACCTGCGCACACCCTTTACGACATCGTCCGCAAGCTGCCCGATGGCTCCCAGGTCGAGCTGCAGTCGGAAGCGGGCGGCGAGCGGCTGACTCTGCGCTGCGGTCGTTCCCGCTTCACGCTTGCCTGCCTGCCGATTGAGGACTTTCCGGCCCTCACCTCGAGCGAGCTTCCTTTCCACTTTCGCCTGCCGGCCGCCGAGTTGCGGGGGCTGATCGACCGCACCCGCTTTGCCATCTCCACTGAGGAGACGCGGTACTACCTCAACGGGATCTATCTCCATACCGCCCACCAGGAAGGCGTCGACGTGCTGCGGGCGGTGGCAACCGACGGGCACCGGCTGGCACGCGTCGAGATTCCCCTCCCTGAGGGTGCCAGCGGCATGCCGGGAGTGATCATCCCCCGCAAGACGGTGGCCGAAGTGCGCAAGGTCATCGACGAACAGGGCGAGGATCTGGAGCTGTCGGTCTCGGAGACGCAGATCCGCTTCAGCGTCGGCCCGGCGCTGCTCACCTCGAAGCTCATCGACGGGATATTCCCCGACTACGAGAGAGTGATCCCTGAACACAACGACAAGCAGCTCGAGGTCCCCTGCCGCGGTTTCAAGGAGGCCGTTGACCGCGTCTCCGCGATCTCCAACGACCGGTCGCGGGCAGTCAAGCTGAAGCTTGGCAACGGCACCCTGGAGCTGTCGGCGAACAGCCCAGAACATGGCAGCGCCAGCGAGGAACTGGAAGTCCGCTACCACGGCGATACCATGGAGATCGGCTTCAATTCACGCTATCTCTTGGACATCGCCGAGCAGATCGGCGGCGAGAATGCACGGCTGCTGATGGCCGACGCTGCGTCACCCACGATCCTGCACGATCTCGGCGACCGAAGTGCCATCTATGTGCTGATGCCGATGCGGGTGTAGGCGCTTCTGACAGTTCGGAGTTTTGATCCTGGATACGGTCTTCCGGGTGCGGTGCGATAACCCACCGGCTTGTGCCTCTCTTGCTGTTTCCCGGCTGACGTTGCGCGATTTTCGCTGTCACCGGGTGCTTCGCCTTGACCTGCGGGAGCCTTCCGTGGTGCTGCTGGGCGCCAACGGCACCGGCAAGACCAGCGTCCTCGAAGCGCTGTCTCTGCTGGCGCCGGGGCGAGGCCTGCGACGGGCCCGCCTTGCCGATATCTTGCGCACCAGCGGCTCCGGGACCGCCGATAGCTGGCTGGTGCAGGCCCGTATCGTAGTGGACTCCACCCCGAGCGACATAACCGCCGCCTACGCCGGCACGGCGGCAGAGACGCGCGAGCGGCGGCAGATCAGCATCGACGGCGAGCCGGTGCGCGACCGCCGCCACCTCGCCGAGACGGTCGCGATCATCTGGCTGACGCCGGAGATGGAGCGGCTGTTCGGCGAGTCGCCGTCGGCCCGCCGGCGGTTCCTCGACCGGCTGGTTTGGGGCGTCGATCCGGCGCACGCCCGCCGCGTCGGCGCGTACGAGCGCGCCCTGCAGCAGCGTTCGGCGCTGCTTCGCCAGGACCGGCCCGATCCGGCCTGGCTGGATGCGGTAGAGGCGACGATGGCAGAGCACGCCGTTGCCATCGCCGCGGCCCGCAAGCAGGCGGTGGCACAGCTCTCGCTGATCGCGGCCGAGCAGCGCGGCGATTTCCCCGCTGCGACGGTTGCCGCCCGCGGCTCCGTCGAAGACTGGCTCGACGATGTGCCGGCCCTGGGTGCGGAAGATCGCCTGCGCGCCGAGCTGTCGGCCCTGCGGACCGCGGATGCACGGACGGGCGGCGCCGCCGTGGGCCCGCACCGCTCCGACCTGCGCGTGTTCCATGGCGCCAGCGGCCGCCCGGCCGAGCTGTGTTCGACCGGCGAGCAGAAGATGCTGCTCATCGCCCTCGTCCTCGCCGGCGCCCGCCTGCAGCATCGCGAGCGCGGGACCCCTCCTCTCCTCCTGCTCGACGAGGTCATCGCCCACCTCGATGAGCGCCACCGCGTCGCGATATTCGCCGCCATCACCGCGATGGCGGCACAGGCATGGTATGCCGGCTGCGATCGCACACCGTTCCGACCCCTGCGCGATGCGCAGATCGTCCCCCTGGACGCGACGCCGCTCACGCCGCTTTCGCGCGACGGGGACTGCCGTCGCGAGGAGCCCTCCGATGCGTGAGCCTCCCCTGAGACCCACCCGATGACCGAAGCCACCCACGACGCTGCCGAAATCTATGACGCCACCTCGATCAAGGTGCTGCGCGGCCTTGATGCCGTCCGCAAGCGTCCCGGCATGTACATCGGCGATACCGATGATGGCTCCGGCCTTCACCACATGGTCTACGAAGCGGTGGATAACGCCATCGACGAGGCGCTCGCCGGCTATTGCGATACCGTGAAAGTGCAGCTCAACGCCGACGGCTCGGTGACGGTCACCGACAACGGCCGCGGCATTCCCGTCGATATCCACCCCGAAGAAGGCGTCTCCGCCGCCGAAGTGATCATGACCCGGCTGCACGCCGGCGGTAAGTTCGATCAGAATTCCTATAAGGTTTCCGGCGGCCTGCACGGCGTCGGCATCTCGGTCGTGAATGCCTTGTCGGACTGGCTCGACCTGCGCATCTGGCGCTCGGGCAAGGAACACTTCATCCGCTTCCGCCAGGGTGACGCCGAGGCGCCGCTCGCCGCCGTCGGCGATGCCCCCCTCGATGGCGGCGGCAAACCCGCCACCGGGACCCAGCTCACCTTCCTGCCATCGCCGGTGATCTTCACCAAGACCGATTTCGATCCGGCGACGCTGGAACACCGCCTGCGCGAACTCGCATTTCTCAATTCCGGCGTGCGCCTGTGCCTCATCGACGCCCGCTCGGTAACCCCGCGCACCGTCGATCTGCACTACGAGGGTGGCCTTGCCGCGTTTGTGGCTTACCTCGATCGTTCCAAGGTGCTGCTGACCTCGCGGTCGATCACCCTGCGCGGCGAACGGGACGGCATCGTCGTCGAGGCGGCGCTACAGTGGAACGACAGCTACCATGAAACGATGCTGTGCTTTACCAACAACATCCCGCAGAAGGACGGCGGCACCCATCTCGCCGGTTTCCGCGGTGCCCTGACCCGCACCGTCCAGGCCTACGCCGCCAACGCCGTCGCCAAGAAGGAAAAGGTCGGGATCACCGGCGATGACGCCCGCGAGGGGCTGACCTGCGTGCTGTCCGTCAAGGTGCCGGACCCGAAGTTCTCCTCGCAGACCAAGGAAAAGCTGGTTTCCTCGGAAGTCCGGCCTGTGGTCGAGGGGCTGATCGGCGAGCATCTCGACCGCTGGCTGGAAGAGAACCCCGGCGAGGCCCGCAAGGTGATCGCCAAGATCGTGGAGGCCGCTGCCGCGCGCGAGGCGGCACGCAAGGCACGCGAGCTGACCCGCCGCAAGGGCGCGCTGGAGATCAGCTCGCTACCCGGCAAGCTGGCAGACTGCCAGGAACGCGACCCGGCGAAGAGCGAGCTGTTCCTGGTGGAGGGCGATTCTGCCGGCGGCTCGGCAAAGCAGGCCCGCAACCGGGCGAATCAGGCGATCCTGCCGCTGCGCGGCAAGATCCTCAACGTCGAGCGGGCCCGGCCCGACAAGGTGCTGGGCTCGGCGGAGATCGGCACGCTGATCACCGCGCTCGGCACCAGCATCGGCCACGAGGACTTCGACGCCGACAAGTGCCGCTACCACAAGATCATTATCATGACCGACGCCGACGTCGACGGGAGCCACATCCGTACGCTTCTGCTGACGTTCTTCTTCCGGCAGATGCCGGAACTGATCGAGCGCGGCTTTCTCTACATCGCCCAGCCGCCGCTGTACCGCGCCAAGCGCGGCACCTCCGAGGTCTACCTGAAAGACGACCCGGCGCTGCAGGAGTACCTCTTCGCCGCCGCCATCGACGAAGGCGCGGTGTTCCGCAGCTTTGGCGGCGAGGAACGCGCCGGAGCCGACCTGCGCGACCTCGCCGAGGAAGCGCGCATCGTCAAGACGCTGCTGGAGCGCCTGGCCCAGCACCTGCCGCTGTGCGTCCTCGAGCAGGCGGCTCTCGCCGGAGCTCTCGATCCGCAGGTGCTCACCGATCCGGCCAGGGCGGCAGCGACGGCCCAAGCCATCGCCAAGCGGATGGATTCCCAGGAGAAGCCGGCCAACCGCGGCTGGCAGGGGGTGCCGCTGGGCGACGGCGGGCGCGGACTGGTCTTCACGCGGACCCTGCGCGGGGTCGGCGAGCGGCATGTGATCGACGCGGCGATCATCGAGTCCAGCGAGGCCCGCCGGCTCAATGCCCGTGCCGAGGCGCTGCAGCAACTCTACCGCGAACCGGGGGTGCTGCGGGTCAAGGAAAAGGAGCATCCGGTGAGCGGGCCGGTGGCGCTGGTCGATGCCGTCTCCGCCCTCGGGCGCAAGGGCGTCGCGATCCAGCGCTACAAGGGCCTCGGCGAGATGAACCCCGACCAGTTGTGGCAGACGACCCTTGACCCCAACGCCCGGACCCTGCTGCAGGTGCGGGTGAGCCACGCCGATGACGCCGAGGAGGTGTTCTCGACGCTGATGGGCGATACGGTCGAGACCCGGCGCGATTTCATCGAGACCAATGCCCTCAAGGTGGCCAACCTCGACGCCTGACCTCACCACCCGCGATACCGGCGCGGCACCCCGGCCGCGGCTCTCCGGCGCCAGCCAAGGCTTGCGGACGAGGACATTCACGTCTCCGTCACGCACTTCGGCCAAGCTTGACCGCGCTGCTTTTTTCGGCATTGCACGCGTCTCTTGACGCGCCCCGCAACCGCCATGCTATTCTCAGATAGGTTAATTTAGCCCTTCTGGGGAAGGAGGCAGGAACAGAGGGTCAGCGATACCGTCCCGCTCCTCTGTCATTGTCCCTTGGCACCAATGTCGAGGACAAAGTTAGGCGTTGGCGCCTGACCACCCCAGCAGGTCGGATCGATGCTGCTCAGGGAACAATTGCTCGATGGAAATTGTCCTTCATATCGGACCGCATAAAACAGGCACGACGAGTATCCAGAAATTCCTTCGAAAGCGCGGTCAAAAAGCAAAAAAAGGAATATTCTATCCCCCAGCACCGGACGAGAATGGCCCAGGCCACGCTTTACTTGCCTGGAAGACCCTGGGCATCAAGGAGGACATGCCTCCTATTGCTTCCCTCGACGAAGTCGTTTCGCAAGCGGCAATCAAAGGAATTCAGAAGCTCATTTTCAGCGCTGAGGATTTTTCCATTGCTTTCTTTGTCGGTATGGATAGGCTTGTCGAGAGTCTCGGAAAGCATAAAATCCATCTCGTCTGCACATATACTCCAGTTGTGCGCCGAGTCCTGTCGATATGGCAAGAAGAAGTCAAGCACGGTGCCTGCTATCCTTTGAACGACATCCCAAACTTTACCTCGAATTCGCCTACCTTGCAGCCGACGCTGGCAAGAAAATTCATGGAGGCGCTGAAGCCGCACAAGGTTTCGCTGATTCTCGCCTATTCTCGCGATCCCTTAGCGCTGCTGACCGTGTTCAGCGAAGTGATCGGTCTTAACGCCGCTCCCAATCCCGCAATTGCCCCATCAAACGTGTCGCTGGGAACCGTGGAGGCTGAAACACTCCGAGCCCTGAACGTGCTCTCCCACCGGCACGGTGTGGATCCGGAGAGCGCCAAAGAGCTGAGATTGCAGCTTCTCCGGCTGTTCCTGTCGGACGCCTGGAAGCAGCATTCCCAAAAAATACCGCTCGGGGTCCCCGACGCTGCCGTCGCCTCATTTGTGGAACGGCTGACGGGCGAGTTCGACCGGGAGTTCGACAGATTGCGCCAGGACCCGCGGGTCAGCATCTACGACACGCGCCTCGCCCAGCCGTCGCTGAAGGTGCAGGAACCCGCGTCCCGCAAGCGCAGAATGACGGGCTCCCTCCGCCGCCT
>JAEULG010000181.1 GCA_016793875.1 Rhodospirillales bacterium
CCGCAGCGGGATGTCCTCTACCTGATCTGGAAGGACCCGTGGATGACGGTCTCGGCCGACACCTACATCGCGAAGATGCTGGCGCTGGCCGGCTGGCGGACGGTGCCGGCGCAGGCCGACCACCGCTATCCCGAGGTGGTGCTCGACGAGGCGCTGCTGGCGCAGGTCGACCGGGTGCTGTTCTCCAGCGAGCCGTTCCCCTTCACCGAGCGCCACCTCGCCGACTTCCGCGCCGCCCACCCCACGCATGCCGGCAAGGCGCTGGCGATCGATGCCGAGCTGGTCTCCTGGTACGGCAGCCGCGCCCTCGCCGGCCTCCCCTACCTCACCGAGTTCTGCGGGAGGTAGGGTCGAGGCGGTCTCCACTCTGAAGAGGCATCTACATGCGCGAAAGAGTAATCTCAACCCTATACTACATTACACCATTAATTTTTACAACATTGCTGTACACATCAACAGAAAGTTTAAGGAATTCTGCATTTTGATGTCTGGTCTCTTCCAGAAAACTCAGTATAGCCCTGCTGATTAGTTGTTTATTGTCATCAGTTATCGTTGAAGTATTTTTTGGAAGTACGTTAAAGAGCTTTTCTTTTGCCCTGGCCCAATCCAAAAAAAACTGCTCCACTTCTGCCCTATGCTCAGGCCCAAAGGCCTCTACCATAGCTTGCTGGTTCATCGCACCTAGTTCAACTGCCTCAAGTTCAATGGCATCAATATTGTAAACCAACTGCCTGCACGCAATAGCAAATCGTTCTAAAGAAGCATTCTCGCTGAAGAGCTGCTCTGTTTTAGCCCAACTCTCTATATAAATAAAGTGCCAGCGGGATGCAAGAATCAACGAGGAAAGTACAAGCGATGTTTGCATTGCTCCTGCGAATTTTTTATCCGCAGCCTCTACAAACATCAGGTAAAATCTTCCATCTCCGTTAACATACATTTTATGTCTATCTAGTAAGGCTCTATAAACTTTACCGTTTTTACCGAGAAACGTTGCGTCTTCGCCCGATACAGCAAGATTACCTGTAGCTTTTATAATATCTGTTTCAACTTTATAAATCCATGGCACAATTCTTCCGCTATCTTGAACGACTAGTTGTTTGAGTTTTCCCCATGTAGTCGTAGGTGGTTGACATTTTGAGAGGCTAAGCCTCATAGAAAGACCCAAAACATCAAAAAACATTGCTGTTCCTACAACAGCAGCATTATCAGGAACGTCTAAAATATGTTCGGCATTCTTAATTGTTATCTCAAAGCTAATTTGTGCGGGCGTCTCATAGGCTACGTCTGTTGCTCGTGCTAGCGCAAATGCATTTGCAATGCGCTTTGCCGCAAGAGCTATATTATAGGTGTAAAGAGAGGGTTCATGTGTAGCAACATAAAGATTACTATATGAACAAAAATCACGTAAAAGTCTTCCAACTTCTGAATTATACCAGTAGTTTACCTCTTCTTGCGCAGACAGGCTTACCTTATCTTGATCCTGCTGAGCAATATTTCCAATATCATAAACGAAAGAGTTTTGCCTATGATTTAAAATAACGGGCAACAAGCCCTTTTCAACATCATGCAGACAAACAATTCGCCTATCATTTGGCTTGACATGCGAAAACGTTCCTATTTCATAGCCACAATAAGCACTCTGCTCGCCTGTGAAAACGACTATTAACCAATCCATTTCTTTTATATTATCATCAATTACACCCTGCCACGGCACACCTCTCTCGATGTCCCTCGCATCAAGGAAACAACGAACTGCGCCTTTTCCTTCACCATGTCCTGCAAGCATTAGAATTTGGTCATAAATTGCTTCTCCAATGATTCTGTCATCGTGATGATAACTAATGAACGCAGATGATGGCATCGTCTTATCCCGCCTTTTATGTAACCTACATAATCTCACCACGATAGGTCATTTTCAACATCATTCTGCCACAATGCATTGAAATACTCTTCATAAGTAATCGCTAATATTCTGTGGGCTGTAGCGGACACGACAGCACCACATCTCGCCCTCAACTATAAGGATCCGCCGCATCGCGGAGGCCGTCGCCGAAGAAGTTGAAGGCGAGGACGGTGATGATCACCGGCAGCATCGGCAGCAGCAGCCAGGGGTAGAGGGCGACCGCCTCGATGTTCTGCGCCTCGGTCAGCATCACCCCCCAGCTCGTCACCGGCGGGCGCAGGCCGAGGCCGAGGAAGCTCAGCGCCGTCTCGCCGAGGATCATCGACGGGATCGACAGCGTCGCCGACGCGATCAGGTGGCTCATGAAGTTGGGCAGCAGGTGGCGGCCGATGATCCGGCGCGGGCTCGCCCCCATCAGCCGCGCCGCGGTGCAGAAGTCCTCCTCGCGCAGCGCCAGCAGCTTCGAGCGCACCGCCCGCGCCAGCCCCGGCCAGTCGAGCAGGCCGAGGATGATGGTGATGCCGAAGTAGACGAGGATCGGGCTCCAGCTCACCGGCAGCGCCGCCGACAGCGCCATCCACAGCGGCAGCTCCGGCAGCGACTTCAGGATCTCGATGATCCGCTGGATGATGGCGTCGGTCCAACCGCCGAAGTAGCCGGCGACCCCACCGATCGAGATGCCGAGCACGAAGCTGACGGCGATGCCGATCAGCCCGACGGTGAGCGAGACGCGGGCGCCGTAGAGCAGGCGCGAAAGCATGTCACGCCCGAGCCGATCGGTACCGAGCAGGAACAGCTGGCCGCCCTCCGCCGGGCAGACGAGGCGGAAGCGGCCCTCGAACAGGCCCCAGAACTGGTAGGGCTCGCCGCGGCAGAAGAAGCGCAGCGGCTGCACCTCGCTGCGGTGCGGAACGTACTCGCGTTTCAGCGTCTCCATGTCGAGGTGGTAGCGCACGCCATAGACGAACGGGCCGACGAACCTGCCTTCGTGGAACAGGTGGATGCCCTGCGGCGGCGCATAGACGAACTCGGTGTGCTTGGTATCGCGCGAATAGGGCGCGAGGATCTCGGTGAACAGGATCGAGACATAGAACAGGGCGAGGACGACCCCGGCGGCGACGGCGACGCTGTGGGCACCGAACTTCCACCACATCAGCCGCCACTGCGGCGCGAGATAGTAACGCTCCTGCTCCGGCGTCAGCCGCTCGGTCGCGTAGACGTCGAACGGCGCGGTATCGACGAAGTGCGGCAGCCGCTCGTTCATCGCCGGGCCCTGCCGCCGAGCCGGATGCGCGGATCGAGCACCGCCAGCAGCACGTCGGAAAGAAACATCCCGAAGACGGTGAGCATGGCGAGGAACATCAGGAACGAGCCAGCGAGGTACATGTCCTGGCTCTGCAGCGCGGCGAGCAGCATCGGCCCGGTGGTCTGCAGCGACATTACCGTCGAGACGATCACCGAGCCGGAGACGACGCTCGGCAGCAAGTTGCCGATGTCGGCGACGAAGGGGTTCAGCGCCATGCGCAGCGGGTACTTGACCAGCAGCCGCAAGGAAGGAAGGCCCTTGGCGCGGCCGGTGACCACGTACTGCTTCTGCAGCTCGTCGAGCAGGTTGGCGCGCAGCCGCCGGATCATCCCGGCGGTCCCGGAGGTGCCGATAACCAGCACCGGCACCCACAGGTGCTCCGCCACCGAGGCCGCCTTCGCCAGCGACCACGGCTTGTCGATGAACTGCGGGTCCATCATCGTGCCGATCGAGGTGCCGAACAGCACATTGGCGAGGTACATCAGGATCAGCGCCAGCAGGAAATTCGGCGTGGCAAGACCGAGCAGGCCGAGGAAGGTCAGTCCGTGGTCGCCCCAGCTATACTGGCGCTTCGCCGAATAGACGCCGATGGGAAAGGCGACGGCGTAGATGAAAAGGATCGTCGCGAAGTTGAGCAGCACGGTGAGCAGCAGCCGGTCGCCCACCACTGCCGCCACCGGCTTGTTGTACTCGAAGGAATAGCCGAGGTCGCCGTGCAGCAGGCCCCACACCCAGATGGCGTACTGCTCGACCATCGGCCGGTCGAGGCCGTACTGGTGGCGCAGGAAGTCGATCTTCTGCTGCGCCACCTGCTCGCCCTGGCTCTGCAGCTCGGCGATCAGAGTGGTGAGATAGTCGCCGGGGGGAAGCTGGATGATGACGAAGACGAGCATGCTGATCACCACCAGGGTCAGCAGCATGGTCATCAGCCGGCGGACGAGGAAGCCGAGCATCGCCGTTATCCCTGCGGCCGGACGCTATCGTCGAGCCAGAAGGTATCGGGATGATAGACCCCGAAGAACGCCCCCGGCTCCCAGTTGTAGATGGCCTCGACCGGAACGTTGCGCAGCCGTTCGGAAACCACCACCGGCTGCGGGACGCCGCGCACCGTGCCGATGGTGAAGGCCTGGTCGGCGCGGATGCCCAGCATCTGCTGCCAGATGTCACGCTTCTCGTCGAGGGCGGTGGCAGTCGTCCACGCGGTGTAGAGGCGCAGCAGGTCTGCGGCCGCCAGATCGTCGGGTGGCTCGCCGGCGCGCCCGCCGGTCTCCCAGTACTGTCCCCACTTCGGCCAGTTGAGCTGCTGCTGGCTGGTCGGCGCCAGCTCGTTGGGCGCCGTCGCCGCCGTCGGCAGGGCGTTCTCCAGCCCGTACCACACCGACATCACCGTCTGCCCCGAGAACACCCGGTTGCGCAGCACGTCACGCTGCTCGGCCTTCGGAAACAGGCGGATACCGAGTTCGCGCCACTGGTCGGTGATCAGCTGCAGGATGGCGATCTGCGCCGGCTCCTCGCCCGCCGTCTCAATGACGATCTCCAGCGGGCGGCCGTCGGCGAGGCGGCGGACTCCGTCGCTGCCGCGGGAAAGGCCGATCTCGTCGAGCAGCCGGTTGGCGCCGGCCGGATCGAGCCGCGCCCAGCGCTCGACGTACTCCGGGCGGAACAACGGGCTTCCCGGCAGCACGGTGTCGTTGCCCTCGCTGGCAAGGCCATAATAGATCACCTGGTTGATCTCGCGCCGGTCGGTTCCCAGCGACAGCGCCCTTCGGAAGCGGGCGTCGCGCAGCAGCGCCCGCCAGCCGTCGTCGCTGTTGTTGAGGTTGGGATAGAGCGCGAGCTCGGCGCCGCGGGCCGAGCGCCACAGCCGGACGCGGAAGCCGCCGCGCCCCTCCGCCCGCTTCAGGATGGTGTAGTTATCGAAGCCGAGGCCGCGCGCCTGCAGATCGGTATCACCCGCCGCCGCCTTCGCCGGAATCAGCGAGGCATTCACCACCGTCAGAGCCACGCTGTCGATGTAGGGGAGCTGCCGGCCGTTACGGTCGATGCGGTGGAAGTAGGGATTGCGGGTGAAGATGAAGCGGCTCGACGGCGGCTTCGTCGCCAGCATCCACGGCTCCAGCGTCGGCAGGTCGGGGTTGTCGTTCCGATAGAGCTGGCTCTTCTGGTTGAACAGAGCCGCCCAGTTGCGCTGGCCTTCCGCCTTTGCCTGCTGGTCGATCGCCGCCTTGTCGCGGTAGCGCGGGTGATATTGCCTGAGGAAGTGCGCCGGCGCGTAGATGTACTCCGGCCGGGCGCCGGCCAGCGCCGGCAGGAAGAACGGATTGGGACGCTGCCAAGTGTACCGGATCGTCGTCGCGTCCAGCACCTCGAACTGCGGCGGCTGGCCGTCTACTAGTAGAAAGCGCTCCGGGCCGCCGGGGGTCAGCTCGGGGTTGTTCTCGATGTCTTCCCAGAAGAAGCGGAAGTCCTCGGCGGTGAACGGCGCGCCATCCGACCACCGGTGTCCGCGTCGCAGCCGCAACGTGAAGATGCGCCCCTCCGCGACATCGAGGCCGGCCAGGAGGTCGGGAACGAGGTTCCAGTCGGGATCGTAGCCGACCAGTCGGGCATAGCCGAAGACCACCATCAGCCGGGTGTCCTTCGGCTGGCTGACCAGCGTGCGCAGCTCGCCCCCCCACTGCCCCGGCGTCTGCCCCGGGCCATCGAGGGCAACGACGGCGGGGTCGAGGGGGATGCGCTGGGCCACCGGCGGCAAGGTGCCGGCGGCGACCGCCGCTGCCAGCGCCGGCGGCTCGGGAAGTGCGCCGAGGGCCAGCGCCGGTGTCGCCAGGAGGAGCATCAGCAGCATCAACGCAGGCCATGGCCACGCGGGCCGGCTCATGGCACGCCTCCCGTCGCCGGCCCTGCCGCCCCCATCCCCACGGCCGTCGCGGCGCCGGGCGGCAGCGTATGAGCACGGACGAAGTGACCGCCGCCGAGATCGAACAGGCCCGGCGCCCCCTGCCCGTCCTCGTCGAACGGCGGTGGCCACGCCGCCGGTACCGAGGCACGCCCGCCCATCAGCGCGGCAAAATCCAACTGTCGGCCGGGGTCGGGATAGGGTACCGCCGCCAGCAGCGCCCGGGTGTAGGGGTGCATCGGCGCGCGGAAAAGGATCTCGCGCGGCGCCTTCTCGACGATGCGGCCGGCGCACATCACCGCAATCTGGTCGGCCATGTAGTCGACGACCGCGAGGTTGTGCGAGATGAACAGGTAGGTCAGACCCAGTTCGGCCTGCAGGTCCTTGAGCAGGTTGAGGATCTGTGCCTGCACCGAGACATCCAGCGCCGAGACCGGCTCATCGCAGATCAGCAGGTCCGGCTGCAGGGCGAGCGCGCGGGCGATGCCGATGCGCTGGCGCTGGCCGCCGGAGAAGCTGTGCGGATAGCGGCCGAGGTGGCGGTCGTCGAGCCCCACCCGCCGCAGCAGCTCGCGCACCATCTCGCGGCGGTAGGTGGCGTCGCCGATGCGGTGGACGACCAGGGGCTCTGCGATGATGTCGAAGACCGTCATCCGCGGATCGAGCGAGCCGAACGGATCCTGGAAGACGTACTGGATGCGCCGGCGGAAGCGGACCAGCTCGGCCCCGCTCAGGGTGAGCAGGTCGACGGGCGTGCCGGCGTCATCGAACATCACCGCACCGGCATCGGACTCGATCGCCCGCATGATGATCTTGCTGACCGTCGTCTTGCCGCAGCCGCTCTCGCCGACGAGGCCGAGGCAGCGGCCGCGCTCAATACTGAAAGAGACGTCATCGACCGCCCGCAGGGTCGTGCCGTTATCGGCGCGACCAAACAGACCACCGCGCCGACGGATGCCGAAACTCTTGGAGAGGCCGCTGACCCGCAGCAATGGCTGCGGCGGACCCCCGGCCTGCCACGGGGTGCGCGGCGCCAGCAGATGGCCGGTGCCGTGGGAGATCTCGCGCAGCGGTCTCAGTCGCTCTCCCGGCTTCATGTCGAAGTGCGGTACGGCGCCGAGCAGCGCCCGCAGGTAGGGATGGCGCGGCTCGGCGAACAGGTCGTTCATCATGCCGCTTTCGACGACACGCCCGCGGTACATCACCACCACCTCCTCGGCGATGTTGGCGACGACCCCCAGGTCGTGGGTGATCAGCAACAGCGACATGCGCAGCTGCTTGCGCAGATCCTGGATCAGCTTGAGGATCTGCGCCTGGATGGTGACGTCGAGAGCGGTCGAGGGCTCGTCGGCGATCAGCAACGCCGGCCGGCAGATCAGCGCCATGGCGATCATCGCCCGCTGGCGCAGGCCGCCGGAAAGCTCGAACGGATAGGTATCGTAGGCGCGCTGGGGATCGGGGAAGGTGGTCAGCGTCAATATCTCGATCGCCGCCCGGCGCACCTCCTTGCGGCCTAAGTCGGTGTGGATGGCGAGCGCTTCGCCGATCTGGTCGCCGATGGTGTGCAGCGGCGACAGCGACGTCATCGGTTCCTGGAAAATCATCGAGACACGCCGGCCGCGGATGGAGCGGAAGGTCCGGTCGCGCGGATCGAGCCGGGCAAGATCGACGGTTTCGCCCGGCAGGCTGAAATCGGTGAACAGGATCTCGCCGCCAGCGATGCGCGCCACCCGCGGCAGGATTCCCATGATCGCCTGAGCGGTGACCGACTTGCCGGAGCCCGACTCGCCAACCAGTGCTACGGCCGTCCCCGGCTTCACGCGGAAGCTGAGCTGGTCGACGGCACGGACGACACCCCCCGGTCCGCTGAACTCGACGGACAGATCACGGACACGCAGCAGCTCCGGCAGGTCGGTCCCCGGCCGCACTGCTGCTGCCCCGCTCATCGCCGGAACGCTTCCCGGGCGGCCAGCCAGCGCACCGCCGGATGGCGGCGCGTTCTTGCCAGCAATTTCTCGAGAAAGGCCCAGCAGCCCTCATCGTGGAAACGATGATGGCTCATCACGCCGGTTGGTTCCTCCCTGTCGGCAGCTCCGGCGCGCCGCGCCCGCAGGTGCGCCAGCACCTGCTCCAGCACCCGGTCCTCGCCCATGAAGCCGCGGGTGCCCTGCCAGTCGATGAGATCGACGTGCACGTTGGTCTGCCTGACACCGGGTGCCGGCACTGGCGTCGGCCGTGGCCCCAGCGTCGAAACAGCACACAGACCGGCGGCCGGCAAGTGCGGCAGCAGGTGCGGATCCATGCGGTTCCAGGGGGCAACCAGAACCGGCTCGGGATGTGTGAAATGGCTGATCCGCCGCCAGCCCTCGGCGAGCTCGGCGAGCATCACCGGCAGCGGTCGGTGCACACCAAACTCCTCCTGGCGGCTCCCTTCCGGTGCGTGGTTGTCGTGGCTCCAGCCGTGCTGGAGGACGCTGACGAGCGGCAACTCCGCAAGGTGCCGGCGCAGTTCCTCATCGGCATCGCGCGGGATCACCGCCAGCGCGACCGGTACATCGTTGCGGGCGGCGAGATCGAGCAGGTGGAGCAGGGGCGGCACGATGGCGGTGGCATCGTCGTCCCGCCACCAGAAGTGGACGCGACGGCCCTCGCGCCGCCACGCATCGAGCTCGCTCGCGAGGTCGCTCCAGTCGCTCATGCCTACCCTCGGTCACCTCCTGCGGTGGTGCAGGAGGCTTCGACGATCTGTGCCGTCGTTCTTGCGCCAGAATAGTTGATATCCAGAGGATCGCAAATGAGGCTCATTGCGCGGTCGATGGCGGCAGCGAGACTTTCCGCCGAAAGCTCTGCCGGATTTACCACCACTGCCCGGCCGTGCCGCTCCAGCAGCTGGGCGCGCAAAGTCTGCTCGCTTTCGGCAGCCTCGGCGAATGGCACCAGGACGGCGCGGGCGCCGGCGATCAGGACATCCATCACCGTGTTGTAGCCCGCTTGCGAGATGGACAACGCGCAGGCGGAGAGCAGCGCCGGCAGGTCCGCCCGCCAGCGCTCGACAAACACCCCCGGCGGCGGCGGCCAGTCCGCCTCGGCGAGCGCCTGCGCGGGGAAGTTCGGGCCGGTGATCAGGCGCCAGGGATGATGCGCCAGCCGACACAGCGGCTTCGCGGCGAGGGCGGCGCGCAGCAACGATGCCCCGACCGCACCGCCGCCGACGGAGACGATGACCTCGCCTTCTTGCGCCCCCCGCGAACCCGCCGGGCGCGCGGGGGTAGCCGCCTCTGCGGCGACGTAGCCGGTATAGAGGAGCTTGTCGGCGATGCCGGCGATGGGAGGAAAGGACGCCTCGATCGGTACCAGCCGCGGATCACCGTGGACCAACACCTGATCGAAGTACATCCGTGCGCAGGCGATGGCCCTGGCATCGCGTTCGGGGCGGGATGAGGGAACGAGGATGTCGCGCAGCGAACATAGAATGCGTGGCCGGCGGCGAGCGCTCCGCGCCAAGTCCAGCAGCGGCATCAGCTCGAAGGCGAACATGCGCCGCCCGAACGGGAAGAGTTCGATCAGCAGCGCATCCGGCTGCAGCGACTGGTATTCGGACAGCAGCCGCGCGGCTCTGCGGTCGCGCCACGCGTCATCGATCGGCCGGCCGTCCTCGTCCAGCAGCAGCTTGAAGGTGGCATCGGCAGCGTGAACAGCGGGCAGCAGGACTCGCGAACACCCCTCGAAGCTGATTTCCGGAACGTTGCGGCCGCCAAGGACGACGCAGACGTCGATGCCTGCATCCAGCAATCCGTCCGCCAGCAACGCCGCGCGCTTCAGGTGGCCGATACCCAGCAGGTGCTGGACGTAGAACATCACCCGGCAGTTCATACCTTCCTCCGCGCCGTCGCGGCGGTGGCCTGTACCGACCGCAACGCTGCCTTAAGCCGCCGGCTCGCGGCCGGCAGATCGTGGCGGCCGGCAATGTGGGCCCGCCCCGCCCAGCCCATGCGGGTGCGCCGGTCGACGTCGTCCAGCAGCGTACACACCGCCGTGGCAACGGCACCGGCGTCACCGACAGGCACCAGAACGCCAGTGCCGCCGTCGTCGACGACCGCGGCGACGCCACCACAGGCACCGGCCACCACCGGCAGGCCAGCCGCCTGCGCCTCCAGCAGCGCCATTCCCCACGCCTCGCCAACCGCTGGCCAGACGTAGACGTCCCCCGCAGCGTAAAGAGCGGGCAGGTCCGCACCCTCTACGGCGCCGAGCCAGACGATGCGGTTCGCAAGCGGCGCGAAGGTGGCCTCGACTGCCGGCCGCGCTGGCCCATCGCCGCAGATCAGCAACCGCCAAGGCCGGTCCGTCGCCAGCGCCAGCGCCTCTGCAAGCAACCGGAAGGAGGCGAGCTTGTCTCCCCATCGCATCATCGCCACCGTCAGCAGCAGCGGCTCCGTCGGATCGACGCCGAGGCGGGCGGCCATCGCCCCCCGATGTTCAACCCGGTCGAACGCCGCCCTGGCATACGGCTGGGCATCGATGAACGGCGGAAAGGCTTTGAGCCGTTCGGGCTCCGGCAGCAGTGCGCGAATCCCCTCGTCATCCGCGGGATTGAGGCCGAGCAGCAGGTTCGCGCGGCAGATGGCAGCGGCAGCCGCGGCATGCCCCACGGCCCAGCCTCCGTGCGCCTGCTTGCGCGCAAAGGAAGCCTCGGCGACGACGTACGGCAGGTTGAGGCGCTCACAGACCAGCGGGCCGAGGTGGTCCGGTGCCTTATGGTACAGGTGGTATGTGAACCACAGCTTGGGTCGTTCGCGCGGTGGCCGCTGCCACCACCGCCGCGATAACCGCTCGGCGAGGCGCTCGCCGATACTGGCGATCCGCCGCTGCCGTACCGGATCGCCGGCACGATCGAAGGTGCGGAAGCCTGATGCCAGTTCCACCGTATGGCCGGCGGCCGCCAGCGCCGCGATCAGCAGCCGGGCCAGAGTCCGGTCGCCGGAGGGGACCGGATCGCATGGTGGCTTCATCGGGGCATAGAAAGCGATGCGCATGCCTGCCCGATGCCGAAACGCAGCGCCAGCCGGTCGATCCCCGGCTCCATCGCGAAATTCTGCTGCAGCCGTTGCATCGCTGCAGCACCCAGCCGCAGCCGACAGTCGGGATCGCGGATCAGGCGGACCAGGGCCGCCGACAGCGCCCGGGCATCATCTGGCGGCACCAGCAGCCCGGTCTTGCCGTCGATGATCAGTTCGGGGATGGCGGAGACCTCCGTCGACAGGCAAGCGAGACCCTGACTGTGCGCCTCCATCAGCACGTTCGGCAACCCGTCGCGATCGCCGTCGCTGGCGATCCGGCACGCCAGGACGAACGCATCCGCTGACCGGTAGGCCGCCAGCACCGCCTCCTGCGGCAGCGGCCCGCGCCAGTCGATGCGACCCGCCAGCCCCCGGCGCGCCGCCTGCTGCCGCAGCTGCGCCAGCAGCGGGCCACCGCCGATGTGGACGAAGCGCCAGTTCAGTCCGGTGGGAAGCAGCGCCAGTGCCTCGATCAGGCCGGCATAGCCCTTCTTCTCCACCGCCCGGCCGACCGACAGCAGCACCACCGGCTCGGCGCCGGAGCCGTCCCGCGGTGGCCGGCGGATGGGGAACGACGGAAAGCGGCGCAGGTCGAGACCGTGGTAGATCAGCTCCACCCGCTCCGGCACCGGCGCCAGCGCCGCCAGATAGCGGGCGTTGGCAGCGGTGCAGGTGGCCAGCCAGCGGCATTCGGCGAGCTTGCTGGCCAGCTCCCACGCCGGTGTCGTCCAGATGTCCTTGGCATGCGCCGATGCGCTCCACGGCAGGCCGAGCAGCAGTGCGGCGTAGCGGGTGACGGAGGCCGGGGTATGCAGGAAGTGGGCATGCAGGCGCCCGACGGCATCGGGCAGTTCTGCCGCCAGCACCATCGCCTGGCCGAAGCGGCGCAGCCGGTTGCGGGTTGGATCGCGCCGCAGATCGGCCGCAAACGCCCGCAGCGCTGCCCGCCACCCTGCAAGATGCCGGGAGGCGCACAGGCCCCGCCAGACGCGCGATGGTTCCTGGTGCAGGTACTCCGGCAGATAGACGATGGGCGCGGCAATCTCGCGGTGCACCGGGTGCGCCGCCGGGTCGGTCGGCCGGCGCATCGAGTAGATGCGGATATCGAGGCCGCGCTGCTCCAGCGCGCGGATTTCCTGGGCGATGAACGTCTCGGAAAGGCGCGGATAGCCCTTCAGGACGAAGGCGACAGGTGGGGCCAAGCTAGTACGCTTCCCGCACCATCGGGAAACGCAGCAGCCGGCGGCGGGGCCGGTCGAGCCAGTGGTCGATGCGAGAGCCGATGACGTCGAGGCCGGCGAGCAGGCCGGGAATACGGACCTGCGAGGGTTGCGGCTGCGTCGGCAGCGCCCGCAACGCCGTCGCCATCCGCTCGGCGCCGGCGCCCTCGGCGACGTCGAGCATCCGGGTGAGCCCCAGAGACTGGGCGCGGGCAGCACGGATGTACTGCTCCATTCGCGGCTCGGTGCGCGGCACGATCAGCGCCGGCTTGTCGAAGGACAGGATCTCGCAGAAGGTGTTGTAGCCGCCCATGGCGACGATCCCGGCGGCACCGTCGATCAACCCTTCGATATTGGCCTCGAAGGTGATCGCCCGTACCCGCGGCAGGCGCGCCGCCCGCCGCATGAAGTCGGCCTGCAGGCTGGAGTGCATGAACGGGCCGAGCACCAGCAGTGCCGGATGGGGCAGGTCGAGGTCCCCCTCATAGGCGCGCAGCACCCAGTCGATCAGTAGCGCGCCATCACCGCCGCCTCCGGTCGTCACCAGCAGGTAGGGCTCCCCGTCGCCCGGAGGCCTGATCAGCGCCGCGGCCGTTCGCGGTGTCGCCTCGCGCCGGAGATAACCGGTGTAGCGCACCCGCGCCGCCGCCGCT
>JAEULG010000247.1 GCA_016793875.1 Rhodospirillales bacterium
ATTCCTTCGGCGACATAGGGGCCTTTGTTGAGCATCACGCACTCGGCGCGGTTGCCCATGGCGGCATCGGTGAACTCGCCGCGGGACGGCATGCCGCGCTTGACTAGGCTCTCCAACACCTGGGTGGCCCAGATCACCGGCACGTGCGCCGCCTCGCACACCCACAGAATCTCTTCCTGAACCTCCGAGAGGCGCTCGTAGCCGATCTCGACGGCGAGGTCGCCGCGGGCGATCATCACGGCAAAGGGATTGGTGCCGGCGGCCTGGACGATGATTTCGGGAAGGTTATCGAAGGCCAGTTGCGTCTCGATCTTGGCGACGATGCCGAGCGGCGGCTGGCCGGGGCGCCGCTTGCCGAGTTCTGCCTGCAGCAGCGCCACGTCCTCTTTGCTCTGTACGAACGAGTAGCCGACCATATCGGCGTGCTGGGCGACGAAGTCGAGATCCTCCAGATCCTCCGCCGATAGCGGCACGACATTGAGGGTGCTGCCGGGGAAGTTGATCCCCTTCTCCGTTTCCAGCGGCTGTCCGTCGGGCGGCGTCCGGGTCACCGCCACCAGCAACCCCTCCGGGAGGACTTCCTCGACGTGACCGACGATCAACCCGTCCTTGATCGAAACGGCGGCTCCCGCCGCCACTTGGTGCAGCACCTCGGGCATGGCGCAGCTCGCCTGGAAGGGAAACGCCCGGCTGGGCTTCGGCTCGTCGAAGGTGATCAACAGATGATCGCCCGCTTCGATGGGGTCCCCGTCTTCAGGCGTGAGCACGGTCCGGGTGCGGATCTTCGGCCCCTGCAGGTCCATCAGGATGGGGCATTGGCGGCCGTGCTCGCCGGCCGCCTGGGCGATGTTAGCGATCATCTTCTTCCAGACATGCGGGCCGTCGTGGGCACAGTTGATGCGTGCTGCGTCCATGCCCGCGACGACGAGACTGCGCACATGATCGAGGTTCTTCGCCGCCTTCGGTGACATCGTCACCAGGATGCGGGTGATCCTGCCGTCGGCCGGCGCTCCGAAAAGCGCGTCGGCCGCCGCGGTCAGCATCCGCTCGCCTGCCCAGAATGTTCCTGCGTCAGGTCGCTGGTGCGTTGCGGCATCCTCGCCGCTCAGCATCTGCAGATTGGCGATCACCGCGTCGAGCGTCGGCAGGACCCGGCTTTCGCTGCGGCCGAGACCGGTGAGGCCGAGGCCGACCAGTGGCTTCTGCAATGAACGCAGGTCGAGTTCGCGAAGGGCGAGATAGTGGGCGAGATTGGTTGCCCCGGCGCGGAAATCGCCGCGCTTCAGCGAGCCTTCCCAGCGCGCCAGGATCGCGTTTCCTTCCGCCGCGACATGCTCGCGGACACGCCGCATCTCATTCAACAGTGTATGGGAATCACCGGCATTCGGCATTGCTCAACCTCTTCAGCGCGCAAAACGGCAGTCGAAGAATGCTGCGGCTGCGAGGACGCGGGCAATTTACTGATTTGTGACAGTCGGCTATTCTGTGCTGCCCTCCTCAGCACGAGCCGGTCGGCTTTGTCAGCGCCGCGATCGGCTGG
>JAEULG010000267.1 GCA_016793875.1 Rhodospirillales bacterium
GCGCGCGGCATGCGCAGGCCGACGAGGGTCTGCCGGATCCGGTCCAGGATCGCCGGGACGATGTCGGGCGCAGCCGTCACGGCCGCTCTCCCCGAGCGGCGAGCCTACGACCGACGGCCTCGTAGACGGCGAGCGGCCGGCGGGCGACCCGCTCACCGGGACGGGCGGTGATCAGCGTGGCCTCGGCGGTCATGGCGTTCTCGGCGACGACGCGCAATTTCCGGTGCCCCGCAGCAACCCGCCGCCGGCCACGCCCCTCCAATACCGGATGGCTGGCAATCAGCGCGCCGCCTTCGAAGATGCGGATCTCGTCGGCCAGCGTGTGCACCTCGACGACCCGCTTCTGGGTGGCGTCGGGGACGCTGTAGAGGTTGCCGCCGACCGAGACCATGCCCTCGTGCGAGACGCGCCGCTCCAGCTTCAGCACCGAGCCGAACGGCACCGTCGGCAGGTCCTGCAGCTTTGGCTTCTCCTCGGCGAAGGCCTCGCCAACCACCCGGCGGGTGGTTGCGTGCACGCGCACGTTGGCCACGGTGGCGAGCCAGTCGGCAAGCTGAGCGTTCAGATCGTCGAGGTCGCGAAAGCTCCGGCCGAGGAAGAAGTCCTGGCGGATGTAGCGGAACGGCCGCTCGACCTTGCCCTTTGTCTTGGCCCGGTAAGGTCGGCAGGCTTTCGGGTGAAAGTGGTAATGCCCGGCGAAGTCGAGCAGTGTGCGGTTGTAGACGATGCCGCCCTCCGCCGCTTCGCCGATGACCGCGGTCTTCATCCGGTCGTAGAGAATTTCCTCCGGCACGCCGCCGAGGTCAGCGAACGCCGCGATGTGGCAGCGCAGCACTGTCTGCAGGTCCTGATGCAGGACGAAGCGCGCCCACAGCCAGCGGCTGGAGCCGAGCACCAGCGAGAACAACCAGACGATCCGCGACACCTCCGGTTCGTCGGTGAACGCCCCCTGGAACTGGGCGAAGTCGACCTGCGCTTGCCGACCTGGCGGCGTTTCGAAGCGAACCTCGAATGCTGGCGTCACCGCCGGCCGGACGGCGCGCAGGAAGTCGGTCACCGCGGTATAGCCGCCGTCGTAGCCAAGGGCGCGGATGTCCCGTAGCAGCCGCCGGCCGCTCAGCTGCGGATAAGCGGCAATCCGCTCCTGCAGATACGCCTTGTACGGATCAAGTCGGCACATCTGCGGCGGCCGCGGCCCGTAAGCCGGCGGCTCCAGGCCGCGGGCGATATAGCGGCGAATGGTCTTCGCATCCCTGCCCGTCTCCCGGGCGATGGCGGCAACCGAAAGTCCCTGTCGATGCAGCTCGAGGATCATCATCAGCTCCCCAATTTTGACCACCGCCTCCCTCCCATCGTTCGCTGGCAGGAGAGATCATCGGCGATCGATCGGTCGCCCGCTCTGCCGGGACGCGTCCCGGCAGAGCGGCTCATCAAACGCCAATCAGGGAATTTTCAATCGGCACATTCAGGGAGAATTCATCCGGTACTGACAGCAATTTCTCTTTACGGAAGAAGCCCAGGAGATCATCGCGGCCGAAGGCTACAGGCCGACCAACAGGCAAGTTCTATCCAAATACGCAACGCGCTTTCCAGAAATAAATCTCTTTCCAATCACGCTAATTGCCGCGAGCTGGAGCGATGCGCACCAGAAATTCTTTGCTGAGAACGGCATTATTGACGCGATTTACGTTCCAAAACCTCGCACTGACTAAGCAAAATCGACACGAAACGCCAAGACCAAACGGGACTCGCCATGACCCAGGCCAC
>JAEULG010000273.1 GCA_016793875.1 Rhodospirillales bacterium
CCGGCCGCTGAGCACGGCGAAGCGCCATGCCTTGAAGCTGCAGTCGACGTCGGCGAAGCCGGCCTCCCGCAGCCAGCGCAACTGCTCCTCAACCGGGGCGCACCGGTCGTGGGCCATGCGCTGGCCCGCCCGGGCGATCTCGTCTTCCGGCGCGCCGAGCCGGCGGATGTCCTCCAGCCAGCGGCGGGCATAGCGCTCCTCGGCCTGCGGGGTGGGGCCCAGCACCTGCTCGGCGTTGACGAAGATCCCGCCCGGCCGCAGCGCTTGGCGGATGCGCCCGAACAGCGACTGCTTGCCGGCATCGTCAAGGTGGTGGATGGCCAAAGCCGAGGCGACCGCGTCCCACGGGCCGCCGAGGCTGGCTCGCGCCATGTCGGCAACGGCGAAGCTGACGTTCGGGACGCCGGCGAACCGCTGCTGCGCCTGCGTCAGCATCCCTTCCGATGCGTCCATCAGGTGGACACCGGCGTCCGGGAAGCGTTCCAGGATCAGCCCCGCCAGCAGCCCGGTACCGGCACCAAGGTCGAGGATCCGCAGCGGCCCAGTGGGCCGCGCTTCTGCGATCAGGTCGAGGGCGGTGCCATAGAAGGCGTCGTAGCAGGGGATGAGGCAACGCCGCATGGTATCGTAGCTGGCAGCAAAACGGCTAAACGTCGCCGCAACCGACTCGGTGGCCCCCGACATCAGCTTCATACCCTTTGATGCGCTGGTTCTTGGAGCAAGATATGGTGCCGGCCGCTGCCCTCTTGAACACCCCGTGCCGCGATGAGGGGAATCGCGCAACCGCCGGGGGCGAACAATAATCGCCCTCGGCTCTAGGTTATTGCCGCGTCCCGGTCGGACTGGTGACGTGTCCCGCAGTTGCCGCCAAACCTGTCCGGTGATTCCGAGTTGCGGTGGTCGCCGCGCCACATTCCTGCCGCTTGTCATCCCGCGCCGCACGATTCGGATAACCGCTGGTTGACATCCTCCCTTGAAAAGCGGAGCTTGGCTCCAACGAGGGAGTAAAAGCTCCCTTAGGGGTGGATATGGGCGCGGACATGGGGATGTCGCTGCCGTCCTTCGCGACTTTTTACGTGTGCATAATCGGCGCTGGTTTTGCCTTTGCCGCGATCGGAGCTGCCGCTGCCGCAGACTGTTCCTCTGCTGTTGGGACGCTGGTTTCGGTTCAAGGTGATGTTCAGGTGCAGCGGGCCGGGTCCAGCGACTGGCAGCATATCGGCCTGGATGCGCCGCTGTGCGAGGGCGACGTGCTCTACGTCGGTGAGCGCAGCCGCATCGAAGCAAGCCTGAGCAATCAGGTCAGGATTCGGGCCGACCAGAACACGATGCTGCGGATGATCAGCCCGCCGGAGAAGCGGGTCACTTGGCTCGGCCTGCTGTCCGGCGCCGCCTATTTTTTCAGCCGCCAGCCACGCTCGCTCAACGTCGATACGCCGTTCGTCAATGCCGCCGTCGAAGGTACCGAGTTTGTCATCCGGGTGGCGGACCAGCAGACCGAGATCGGCGTCTTCAACGGCAAGGTTATCGCCCGCAACGGCTTCGGCGAGGCGACCATCACCAACGGCCGCTCCTCGCTCGCCTCGGCCTTTGCGGCGCCGACTGAAACGCTGCTGGTGCGGCCGTTCGACGCGGTGCAGTGGGCGATGTACTTCCCACCGGTGCTCGACATCGGCACCGCCGCGGCGCACCTGCCGCCGGACCTGTGGCAGGCGGTCGATCTGGCGGCGCAGGGCCGCA
>JAEULG010000275.1 GCA_016793875.1 Rhodospirillales bacterium
TTCCGGGTTGACCTTGCCGTTGCCGATCTGGCAGCGGGAGTAGAGATCGGTGCGGTAGGCGACGGTGCCATTGTCCTTGGTGATGCGGAACATATACGCGGTGTGGTCGAAGCCGGCGTAGCCGGCGAGCCCCGGATCGGCGGGATCGGTCGACCACACGCCGTCTTCGCCGCGGGTCATCGGGAAGGTGGCGGTGACCCCCCGCCCGTCGTTCCAGATGTACCCGCCGGTCACCTCGCCGCGCACCAGCTCCACCCTTTGGGCGTTGGGCGCCCAGACGGAGAAGCGGATCACCGGCGTCTGCGTACCGTTGCTGTAGAGCTTGTTGGCACCCAGCCGGCGGCAGTGGGTGAGGTAGTAGCGGTTGGTCTGGCCGGCGCCGGTCAGCGTGAAGCTGCGGTTGCGGTCGGTGGAATTGGCGTCGCTGACCTCGGTCGGGATGCCCCAGACGTTCGGGTTCTGCTGGGTCGAAACCGAGACGCCCCAGCGGAAGGTCTGGCCGATCTGGCTGTTGTCGAGCTGCACCGTCGCCCGGAAGGCCGGGCAGCCGTCGTCCGCTGTGAACGCCTGCATCTCCACCGTCGACCACTGGTCGGACAGCATGCCCTGAGCATTCCAGCTCCCGGTCAGCCGCGCCCCAACGAAGACGGCGCTGCGCAGGCCCGTCCGGTATTCGAAGTTCACGGGTATCGTCGGCATCGGTCCCTCCTGAATACGCGCGCCTGCCCCCTCGCCGGCCCCACTTGCAGGCGTGTCACAGGCGTGCTCCCGGCCGTGCGGCTATGCCGCCAGCGCCTCGCGGATGGCGTCGTCGACCGCCTGCTTGTCCTCCGGGAACAACCCGAAGGTGGTCAGGTGACCGGAAATCGTCGTCACCTCCCGGTACTTGGCGCCGGGGATGCTGCGGGCGTCGAGCTCGTTGTCCTGCGGCGGGAACATGACATCGCCGGTGAAGGCGACGATGGTCGTCCTGGCGGTGATCCGACCCAGCGCCTCCGGCAGCGAGCCGCCGCGTGCGGGATCGGCGGTAAGCGCCTTGCGCGCCTGGATCAGCAGGTTGTTTGGGTCCTGCCCGACCATGAAGCCCTCGAAGAAGCCGCGCACGAAGTCCTGCACGCTGCCGAAGCCCAGTCGCTGCATGAGATCGCCGTGGTAGTAGGAAAGTGGCGGCAGCGTCAGCGCCATGCAGTGCCCCTGGCGGCGCAGGCCGGCCTGCACGTCGGACGCCTGGGCGTAGAAGCCGTTGTTCCACGCCGGATCGGTGACAATCGGCTCCTCGATGACCGTGCGCAGCCAGTGCAGCGTCCACGGCGAGGGGCGCGGCGCGCCGGCGATCGACGCCATCCGCGTCACCACGTCGGGGAAGCGCACAGCCCACTCGTAGGTCTGCAGCGCGCCGACTGACCAGCCGAGGACCAGTGCCAGCCGCTCGATACCGAAGTGCTCGGTGATCAGCCGGTGCTGGGCGATGACATCGTCGGCGATGGCGATCGGCGGGAAGGCGCCGCGGTCGAACGGCGGCGGGGTGTTGCTCGGTGACGAGGAGAAGCCGTTGCCGAACTGGCCGGGCAGGATCACGAAGTACTTGTTCGGATCGAGCGCCATGCCTTCGGCAATGTACATCTCCAGCGCGGCGTCGTTGCCGCCGAGGAAGTTGGGGAAGACGACGGCATTGTCGCGCGCCGCATTCAGCGTGCCGTGGGTGGTGTAGGCCAGCCTGGCGTTGGGGATGGTATACCCGTTCACCAGCCGGAAATTGCCGAGTTCGAACGTATCCACTGCCGCGCCTCCTGATGTCCTGATCTCGGATGGTTGGGCCGGAGCCCCCTTCAGTTTCCGGTCTTGATGAAGTCGGCGGCCCGCTCGCCGATCATGACGATGGTGGTATGGGTGTTGGCCGCCGGGATCGACGGCATCACCGAGCCGTCGGCGATGCGCAGGCCCTCGATGCCCCGCACCTTGAGCCGGTTGTCGACCACCGCCAGCCGGTCGATACCCATCTTGCACGAGCCGACGAAGTGGTAGTAGGAGCCGACGTTGTCGGTCACCCAGGCGCGCAGCTGCTCGTCGGTGACGACGTCCGGCCCAGGCCCGACCTCCACCAGCCCCAGCGCCTGGAAGGCGCGGGTGCGATAGATGTCGCGGCCGATCTTCACCATCATCACCAGCCGGTCGATGTCCGCCGGCTCGGCGCCGAAGTTGCAGCTGATGTCGGGCGGCACCGTCGGATCGGCGGAAGCCAGCCGTACCCAGCCGCGCGACAGCGGCCGCACCAAGCCCGGCAGGGTCAGGATCACGTGCGGATCGACAAGCTGGGCGACCGAGGCCACCGGCTGGCCCGTCTGCAGCCGCTGCACGACGTTGGCGAAGAAGGCATCGCCGAACGGCGCCCGGTGGACGAGGCAGATTTCCAGGTCCGGCACCGGCATGCCCGGCTCGGAACCCCAGAACAGGCCGACTTCGGTCATGTTGGCGCGCGGATCGGCGCCCGGCTCGGCCATCCGGCCGAACGGGCCGATGAGCAGGGGGTGGTCGTGGAAGTTCTCGCCGACGCCGGGCAGGTCGTGGACGACGGCGATGCCGTGCTGCTGCAGCTGGTCGGCGGGACCGATGCCGGAGAGCATCAGCAGCTTCGGCGTCTCCATGGCGCCGCAGGCGACGATCACCTCGCGGTCGGCGCTGGCGGTAACCTCCTGGCCGTTCTCCAGGTAGGCAACGCCGGTGCAGCGGCCGTTCTCGATCAGCAGCCGCGTCGCCCGCACCTGCGTCTTCAAAGTGACATTGCCGCGGGCTACCGCCGGCAGCAGGTACGACGTGAGCGCGCCGCCGCGACGCCCGTCGCGCATATCGAGATGGTGCCAGCCGCAGCCGAAGGACGTGGCGTTGAAGTCCTCGACCAGCGGATAGCCCAGCTCGACACAGGCATCGAGAAAAGTCTGCGAGACCGGGTTGCCGGTGTCGCGGGCGTTGACGATGGTCATCGGGCCGCCCTTGCCGGCGGTCGGATTGAGATCGTCGATCTGGTTTTCCGAGCGCTGGTAGAACGGCAGGCACTCGGCGAACGACCAGCCGGTGCAGCCGTTGTAAGCCCAGGCGTCGAGGTCCGCCGGTTTCGCCCGTACGTGCATCATGTGGTAGACGGCCGAGCCGCCGCCGGTGCAGCGGCCGGCGGCGGAATAGACGCGGCGGCCGTTCAACGCCGGCTGGGGCGCGCTGTTGTAGGCCCAGTCGAGATCGGTGAGCAGCAGCTCGTTCCACCGCCAGGGAACCGAGACCGCCTCCGGCAGCTCGCCGGTGCCCACCTCAAGCACCAGGATCTTCGCATCCGGAAGTTCGCCGAGGCGATAGGCGACGGTCGAGCCTCCTGGGCCCGAGCCGACGATGATGAAGTCGTATGTCTCCGGCATGCTGGCCTTCGCTCCTATGCGTTCTGCCCGGCGGGCGCCGCGGGCCCGGCGGCGATGACCGCGTCGATCTCGGCCTCGGTCAGGCTGGGGATGACGTCCTTGACCAGGTAGGCGAAGTACGATTGGCCCCACATCGTCTCCCACAGCGGGAAGTGCGCATCGAACGCCTCGCTGCGCCGCTGCGCCAGCCGCACCTCCAGGTCCCAGATCAACCAGTCGAACTCGGCTTCGGTGAAGGGCAGCCCGAAGCCGGCGGCGGCGGCGATCACCTCGTCCTTGCTCCGCCACTGCAGCGCATCGAGCACGTCGGCGCGGATGGCGAGGGTCTGCAGGAAGGTGATCAGGTTGCGCTCGCTCATGCCGCGCCTCCTGCCGCGGGCGGCGCCAGCAGCGCGTCGAGCTCGGCGTCGGTATGCCGGCGCACCTGCTCGATGAGATAGCCGAGGTGGTAGCGGCCCCACATCTGCCGCCACAGCCGCGCCGTCCCATCGTAGGGATCGCGATCCTTGGTGAGGATGATGCTGGCCTCGATCCGCCCGGCGACCTCCGCCAGGTCCCAGGCGGTGAAGTCGAAGCCGTCGTTTCTGGCGTGGAACAGCAGCTGGCTGAGCGAGCGCTGATCGTAGCGGGTGACCATCGCCGGATCGTCCCGGGCGGTGATGAAGAACTTCAGCGCGCTTTCGAGCGACATCGGGCGTCTCCTGAAGCGATCGCAGATCAGGCCAGCGGCGGCGCCGGCACCCCCGGCGTATACGGGCGCGGTTCCGGGCCGATGACCCAGTTCTCGCGCACGATCATCTCGTGCAGGTAGCGCTCCTCGGTGAACAGCCGGTAGTCGGCGCGGACGAGCTGCTGCTGGATCGACCGCTGGGCTTCGAGCAGCGCGTCGAGGCTGTCGAACCAGAGCTGCTCGACGCAGTCGAGCACCGCCTCGCCGACGGAGTAGAAGCCATCGACGACGTGCCCCTGGACATAGCGGCGCAGACCGGGAACCTGCAGCACGAGGGCGGCGTGCTGCCCGAGGCAGTAATCCTTGAACGCCTGCAGCGGCAAGCCCTCGCGGCGCTTGGAGAGCATCAGCAGCTTCGCCATGCCGTTACCGCGGGTCTCCGGCGGCCCAGGGAGGATCTCATGCGCGGTCGTATCCAGGCCGGCGGTCAGCCAGAAGGCCGCCCAGTTGGGCTCGTCGGCCCGCGCCCCCAGCAGGAACTCCGGGGTCTGCAGCGAGGCCAGCTGTTCTTCGGCATTGGCGAGCCAGATCTCGGCGACGCCGCTCCACCGCGGCGGCGCGGTCTCGCCCGGCAGCGGGAGGCGCGTATCGATCAGATAGCGGCGGATCTGCGGGATGCGGCTGGCGTAGCGCACCGCATGCACCTCGACCCAGTAGCGCTGGAAGGCCTCCTCCGACATCCCCGGCCGCGGCGATGCGAAGATGAACTGGTGGATCATGATGGCTCCGTGATCGTCGCGAGTTCGGGAATGGGCGGGATGAAAGCGCCGGCCGGCTGGTCGCCGCGAACGAATTCGGCCGCCTTTTCGGCGATCATCATGATCGCGGCGTTCGGATTGCCATTGACCAGCCGCGGCATCGCCGAGGCGTCGGCGATGCGCAAGCCCTCGATGCCGCGCACCTTCAGCCGCCCGTCGACTACCGCCGCGGCATCGCCGTCCGGGCCCATCCTGCAGGTGCCGACGGGATGCCAGACGGTGGAGGCGACGCGACGGACGTAGTCGCGAATATCGGCGCTGCTGGTGACGTTCGGACCGGGCGCCAGCTCGCGGCCGCGCAGGGCGTCGAACGCCGGCGTGTTGATCAACTCGCGAGCGTAGCGGATGCCGTACTCGAACACCGCCACGTCCTCGTCGCGGCTGAGATACTGCGGATCGACGACGGCGTTGGCGGCGGGATCGGCCGAGGCGAGGGTCACGCTGCCGATGCTCTTCGGCTGCGCCAGGATCGGCGCGGCGGTGAAGCCGGGACCGTCGGTGCGATACTCGTCGGGAACGAACTCGACCGGCCCGAAGAAATACTGGAGGTTGGGCGAGGCGTCGCGGTCGGCGGCGTCGGTCCAGGTGAACAGCCCCGCCTCCGCCAGCATCTCGGCAAAATCCAGCGGCCGGGTGGCCTCGTAGCCGACGCCCAGCAGCATGTGGTCGTGCAGGTTGGCGCCGACGCCGGGCAGGTCGGCGGCGACGGTGATGCCATGGCGCGACAGCTCGGCAGCCGGCCCCAGGCCCGAGAGCATCATCAGCTTCGGCGTCTCGAAGGCGCCGCAGCTCAGGATGACCTCCCGCCGCGCCCGCAGCGTCTGCAGGCTGCCGTCGGCAGCGGCGTATTCGACGCCGGTGGCGCGGCCGTTCTCCAGCAGAATCCGCGTCGTGCGCACGCCGGTCAGCAGCCGGAAGTTGGCGCGATCGAGGATCGGACGGACGAACGCCGACGCCGCCGTCACCCGGATGTAATCGACGTCGCGCGTCGA
>JAEULG010000285.1 GCA_016793875.1 Rhodospirillales bacterium
CGTCGCGCCATCGAAGCGCACGGTCATCGCGCCGGTGCAGGTCGCGATCGTGGGTTCCGCCGCCTCGATCTTGCCGTCGTCGCGGATCACCCGCACCCGCTCGATGTTGTTGGAGAAGGTGAGGCTGCCGCCGGTGACGCCGGCCAGGGCAACCCCGCCGCGCCTGATGAAGCCGCGGCCCTGGCTGAAGCGCTTGAGCGCGAAGCTCTGCGGCGCCGGATCGATCGTCGCCACAGCCTTCTCCTCGCCCTGGGCAACCAGCTGCAGGGTACCGTTCGCCGGCCCCTCGCGGCCCATCTCGAAGGCGAGGCTTTCCATCACCGTGCCGAGATGCCGGAAGAACACCGGCGTGATCAGCTGCGGATGGCCGACCTCGAAGGTGAAGCTGGGGATCGCGTCGCCGCCCGACAGCCACTCGTGCATGTGGCCGCCGCCGGTCAGCGTCGGTGCCGAGACCGTGCCGTTGCTGTTCGCCGAGGCTGCCAGCGTAAAGCTGTTGCCGCTGGTGCCGGCGGTGTCGAACGCGATCTCCAGCCGGTCGTCCGCCGTGCTCCCCGTGTAGGTGCACCTGGAGATCTGCGCATCGGCGGATGCATTCAGATCGGAAGCCAGCGCGGTCAATGTCGCATCGAGACTGGCGCCGATCTGCGTCTGGTTGCCTGACGGCGAGCCGCTGACGAACGTCCAGGTAACGCCATTGAACGCGATCGTGCTGTTGGCCGCCGGCTGACCGGAGAAGGCGATCTGCCCCGACGCCCTGGTCTGCACCGTCGTCGGATCACCGAACAGCCCCGTGAGCCAGAAGCCGGAGCCGCGCAGGTCGAGCGGGATCTCGATCTTGCCCTCGTCGGTGATCAGGCCGCGATAGGGATCCTGGGCGTTGCGGCCGCGCCCGAGCAGCGGGTCATCGCCGAGCGGCTGCTCGGACGACAGATCGCACGACTTGAAATCGAGCGAGCGGTAGGCACTGAATGGCGCAACGCCGTACGTCGTCTCGCGGCAGGCCTTGAGCGTCGCGTCGGCGCCGTAGGCGCGGACCTTGGGCATGTTCGGGGTCTCCGTACGCTCGGAAGATCAGGCGGCCAGCGGATCGCCGGCCAGGTATTCGATGGTGATGGTGAGGCGTGCCGCGAGGATCGGCGCGGCCCCCTCGATCGCCAGCACCGAGGTCTCCGGCGCGCTGCAGAACAGGTTCTCGGCGAGGCCGTCGAGGCTGCGGTCGGCGGCGAGTGCGGCGCCGATCTGTGACAGCAGCGCATCGAGCACCGCCTCGCCACCGCCATCAACCGGCCGCGTTACGAACACCTCGATCTCGGCCCGGTGGCTGTAAAATTCCGTGCGCGGGTTCAGCGTCACGTCGGGCTCGCCGGGATCGCCGTCGCGCAGGAGGACGAGGCCTCCCGCCGGCACGCTCACCGGCAGCACCTCGTTACGCTTGACCGCAGTGCCGGCAATGCACCGCAGCCGGTCGGACAGCGCCGAGAGAACCTGTTCGCGCTTCGATGTCATGACCGTTCCTCCCGCCAGTTCCGCAGCACCAGCTGCGGCAGCGCCGCCATCCACTTCTGCGCCGCACCGTCGACGTCGAGGCGCTTGCGCACGCTGACCTGCGGCACCAGGATGAACAGCGGCACGGTGGTTCGGCCGGCAAGACGGGTGAACGCCGCTCCCTTGCTGCGGCCGATGTTCGCCGCCGCGCGTCCCCGCCTGGTCAGCCGGGCGTTGTCGGCGACCAGCAGGCTCGGGCTGCCGCGGCGATAGACGAAGCGCAATCGCACGCCGTGGATGCGCTCCCAGGCCCCCGGCGTGATCTTCCGCCGGCCATCGCCATATTTTCCCGCAGCCGGGGTCGGGATGGCGAGGAACAGGCCGGCCTTCGAGCGGATGACGGCACCCTCGGCGTACAGCCGCACCAGCTTCGGCGCCTTCGACCAGACATGGCCGGCGGCAGCGATGCTCTGGCCGCTCTTCGGATAGACCTCGCCGCGCCAGGTATTCGCCAGCCGGTTGCCGAGCCCGGCCCCGGTGATCTGCCGTCGTAACTCGGTCTTGAGCCCGTCGGTGGCCGCGCGCACACCGGCGGTGACGGCGCGCTCGGCGGTCCGAAGTTCCGCTTGCAGCAGTTCCTTCAGGTCTCCCTGAATGGCGGCCAGAACTCTCATGCTGCCCCCGCCTCGATCGACCAGACGAGGCGCTCGCCGTCCCGCAGCGGCGCACCCTCGATCCTGTAGACGGCGCCGTCCAGCTCGATCGTATCGCCTTCGGCAGGGTGCGCGATGTCGGCAACGCGGACGTCGAATACCGTTGTCTCGGCAACGATGCGGCTCTCGCCAAACGCGCCGACGCGATCCGGCCGGCGCAGGATGACGCGCACCGGCACAGCGGGATCGGCGCCGCCCACGCGATAGACGGCATCGACGCCGAGGTTCGGATCGGCGAACAGCGCATCGATCGCCACGGCAAAGACGCTCATCAGTTGCTGCTGCGGATCTTCACCGCCAGGCGGGGCCGCTTGTTGACCGGCAGGATCGAGGCCTCGGTCTTGACGTCGATGGCACTGCCGTCGGGACGCGCCAGTTGGCGGGCGTACATGGCAAGGCCGATGGTGTTGACCGTCTCGATCAGGTTGGCAGGCGCGCCATAGGTGACCAAGGTATCGAGGGTGCCGAGCGGGAAGGCGATGCCTTCGCCGGCCGGCACCAGCGTCTCGGTGGTATCAGTGGCGAGGGTGACGGTGGCGTTGTATTCCTCGAAGACGATGCCGGCGAAGGGGAAGCGCCGGCGGGTGTCGTCCCGCAGCGGCTGGGCGCCGGTGGACGAATAGTACCTGTAGGCGTCCTCCACCTTGGCGTGGCCGATCAGCCTGTCGAAGAACTCCGGGCTGACCAGGGCCAGCACGCCGGTCATCGTCTCGCCCTTGAGCTCGGTCTCGATCTTGCGCAGCACCTCGCGCACCTTCGCCTGGACGTTGGTGGTGGCGGTGCCGAGGACGAAGTCGACCGTTTGCTGGGCAAGACCGAACTCGCTGAAGTAGTCGTAGAGGGTGACCCCGGCGCCGTCCCTGACGATGCCCTTGAGCGCATTGATCTCCATGTACTCGCGGGTCTGCGCGTGCTTGACGCGCATGCGGGTGAGCTTCCTCTCCATCACCGTCGCCAGCGGATCGGCGGCATCGCTCATCCCGAAGCCGCGCACCCCCTGGATGTCCTGCGGGGTGATGGCGTCGTCGTGCGGGATCCAGGGGATGGTGAACGAGCGCATCGCGCGCAGATCGCGGTTGGCGACGGTGGCGGGACCGCCGAGCGGCACGGTGGGCAACAGATTCAGCACGCCCTCCGCCTGCTCGATGACGACGCTGCGCTGGGTGACGCCCTCGAAGCGGAACAGGCCCATCTGGCCGAGGCGGCTGTAGACGTTGGGCAGGATGTTGAGCGCTTCCGTCATCTCGGCGAGCGTATAGCCGCCCGCGTCGAACGGATTGATCATCGTGACCATGGTTGCGGAGAGTCCTTATGATCAGGCGGTCTCGCGGGCGACGAGGCCAAGGATAGCCAGCTGGGCGTGTTTCGCCGTTCTCTCCGCCGGCTGGTCGACCGAGACGTCGAAGACCAGCGCCGCCTTCGACAGGATCACCGGGCCGCGCGCGGCGATCAGGCCGGCCCTGTCGGCGGCGGCGGCATCGACCGCCTCCAGCAGCACGGCGATAGCGGTCTCCGCCCCCTCGTCGCCGACCACTTCGGCCGCCGGCGACAGGCGATACTTGCCGCTGGCAGTGATCCTGCCCAGCACGGCGCCGAGCGGATAGCTGGTGCCGGCCTTCAGCGTCACCGTCTCGCGGCAATAGCTGGCGTCGACCTCGAACTTCAGCAGGTCGCCGAGCGTCGGGGTCATGGTGAGCACGGGCATGCGGATGATCCTTACCGGCTGCTGGCCGCGGCGCGCTCGCGGGCGCGCCTGACGATCGGGCTGTCGCCGGCGGCGGCAGACGGCGGTGCCGCTGCGACCACGTCGGCGGCTTCGGCGCGCGCCGCCAGCTGGTCGAGAACCGACTGGCGCAAGGCGTCAGGCTTCAGCCGCCGGCGCATGGCGTCGGCAGCGTCGATGCCGATGCCGAGACGACCCGCCTGGGCGGCAATCGTCGCGATCTCGGCAAACTCGGCGCGCAACGTCTCGGCGATGGCGGATGCGTCGGGAACGGGCGCCGGCAGGGGGCGATGCGGCACCGCGTTTGCTGGCAGCGCCTTGGGCGTTTCGGTTGGGCCGGCCGCATCTTCCGTCGGTTCGGCGCTGCTCGCATTGCTCAGCGGATCAGAAGCATCCATGACGAGGGTCCTTTTGGGTGATCGGGATTGACCAGCAGCGCCTCGGCTCGTCGACGAGCCAGCACGGAGCCGCTTTGTCTCCAGCGCCGCCTCCAGATCGCCGATGGCGTGGGAAACGCCACCCACCCGGTCAGCGAGCTTCGCCGTGACCGCCCTCTCGCCGCGGTAGATCGCGGCTTCGGTAGCGCGGATTGCATCGGCACCGAGGCCGCGGTTGCCGGCGACGAGGGCGACCAGCGCGTCGTAGAGATGATCGACGTCGGCCTGAATCTCGGCGGTTGCCCGCGGCGACAGCGGCTGGTGCGGGTTGCCGTCGGTCTTGCGGGCGCCGGCGTGGATCAGCGTCCA
>JAEULG010000296.1 GCA_016793875.1 Rhodospirillales bacterium
GGGGTATGATGGCAGCCATGCGGGACGGCGGCTTGACGGGCCGGCGGGGTGATCGCTAGCTAAGGGCTGGCGGGCGTCCGCGGCGGGACTTCGCGCCGCCCGGCCGTTAGAGTTGCGCGCATGCTCGCCATCGCCCTGAAGATGCTCACCGGCAACCGCGGCAAGTACTTCGCCATCGTCGTCTCGCTGGCGTTCACCGCGTTCGTGATGACCCAGCAGCCGGCGACCTTCGTCGGCATCATGGCGCGCACCTACAGCTTCCTCACCGACACCGGCCGCGTCGACCTGTGGGTGATGGATCCCAAGGTGCAGTACGTCGATGACGCCAAGCCGATGCAGGATACCAAGCTCTACGCCGTGCGCGGCGTCGAGGGGGTCGAGTGGGCGGTGCCGCTGTACAAGGGCAACATCCGCGCCCGCCTCGACGACGGCACCTTCCAGAACTGCGTGCTGGTCGGCCTCGACGACGCCTCGCTGATCGGCGGGCCGGCCGACATGGCCGCCGGCAGCCTTGCCGATCTGCGCCAGAGCGAGGGCATCATCGTCGATGCCGAGGGAGCGGCAAACCGCCTCGCCCGGCGCAATCCCGACGGCAGCATTCGGCCGCTCGCCATCGGCGACGTCGTCGAGCTCAACGACCATCGCGCCACCGTCGTCGGCCTATCGCGGCTGGCCGCCACCTTCCAGTCGCAGCCGGTGATCCATACCACCTACGCCCGGGCGAAGGCGTTCGTGCCGGCCGAGCGCAAGCTGCTCACCTTCATCCTGGTCAAGGTCCGCGCCGGCGCGGACCCGGCGGCGGTGGCGGCGCGCATCCAGGCGGCGACCGGGCTTGCCGCCTATTCGTGGGACGCCTTTCGCGAGAAGACGGTGCGCTACTTCCTGAAGAATACCGGCATCCTCATCAACTTCGGCCTCTCCATCACCCTTGCCTTCCTCATCGGTGCCGCCATCGCCGGCCAGACCTTCTACGCCTTCACCCTGGAAAACCTGCGCCACTTCGGCGTGCTGAAGGCGCTCGGCGCCGGCAACGGCACGCTGGCGCGAATGGTGCTGGTGCAGGCGCTGGTCGCCGGTGCCACCGGCTACGGCCTCGGCGTCGGCGGCGTCGCCATCTTCAGCACCGTCGTCGGCGCCAACTTCCGGTTTCTGCTGCTGTGGCAGATCCCGGCGATCACCCTCGTGATGATCCTGCTGGTCTGCACCATCACCGCGCTGCTCAGCGTGCGCAAGGTGATCCGGCTGGAGCCGGCGGTCGTGTTCAAGGCATGACCGCCGCCGGAGCACCGGGCGGCGACGCCACCGGGCCGGCTGTGCATCTGCGCGGCGTCACCCGCGCCTTTGGCAGCGGCGCGGCGCAGGTGAAGGCGCTGCGCGGCATCGATCTCGACGTCCGCCGCGGCGAGTTGCTGATGCTGGTCGGCCCCAGCGGCTGCGGCAAGACGACGCTGATCTCGGTAATCGCCGCCATCCTCGATGCCGACGAGGGCGAGGTGCGGGTCTTGGCCGCCGACCTGCGCACGATGCGCCAACCGGCGAAGACCGCCTTCCGCCGCGACCACATCGGCTTCGTCTTCCAGGCCTACAACCTCATCCCCAGCCTCACCGCCGCCGAAAACGTCGCCGTGCCGCTGCTGATCCGCGGCAAGGCGCAGGCTGAAGCGGTGACGGCGGCGCGGCGGGTGCTGGGCGAGGTGGGCCTCGCCGAACGCAGCGAGGCACTGCCGGAGCAGCTTTCCGGCGGCCAGCAGCAGCGCGTCGCCATCGCCCGGGCGCTGGTGCACGACCCGCAGCTCATCGTCTGCGACGAGCCGACGAGCGCCCTCGACCACACCACCGGCCAGCTGCTGATGCAGCTTCTGCGCCGGGTCGTCCTCGCCGGCGAGCGCTCGCTGGTCATCGTCACCCACGATGCGCGGATCTTCGCTTATGCCGACCGCATCGCCGAGATGGACGACGGCCGCATCGTCGGAATCCGCGCACCGGAGGCGCTGCCGCCGGAAGCCGGAAGGGCCGCCACATGAAGCGCTGGACGCTGCCGCTGCTGGCGGTGCTGGGAGCGATCGCCGTCTTCATCGTCGCCGGGCGCGGCCAGCAGCCAGTGCCGCCGCCGCAGATGGTCACGCCGCCGGCGGTATCCGGCTATCCCGCTTACATCGCCGGCGCCGGCATCATCGAGGCGTCGTCCCGCGACATCGCCATCGGCACACCGGTCGCCGGCCTGTGCGTCGAGGTGGCGGTGCGGGTGGGCGACCGGGTGAGCGCCGGCGACCTTCTGTTCCGCCTCGATGACCGCGACCTCGCCGCCCAGCTCGCCAGCCGCCGCGCCGCCCTGCAGGTGACCCGCGCCCGCGTGCCGGAGACGGAAGCGACGCTCGCCGACATGCGCAATCAGCTGCGGCTGGCCGAGGCGGTGACCGACCGCCGCGCCATCAGCCTCGAGGATTTGACCAAGCGCCGCTATGCGGTGCAGCTGGCGGAAGCCCGGCTGCGCACCGCCCAAGCCGACGTTGCCGCCGCCGAGGCGCAGGTTCGCGAGACGCAGGCGAACATCGACCGGCTGAGCGTGCGCGCACCGGCGGCGGGGCAGGTGCTGCAGGTCAACCTGCGTCCCGGCGAGTTTGCCCCGGCGGGCGCGCTGGAGACGCCGCTGATGCTGCTGGGCAGCGTCGAGCGGCTGCATGTGCGCATCGACATCGACGAGAACGACGCCTGGCGCTTCCGCCCGAACGCCAAGGCGCGCGCTTTCCTTCGCGGCAACCGCGACCTTGCCGTCGATCTCCGCTTCGAGTACGTCGAGCCGTTCGTCCTGCCCAAGCGGTCGCTGACCGGCGAAAGCGCCGAGCGGGTGGATACCCGGGTGCTGCAGGTGGTCTACAGCTTCGCCGCCGGCGCCATTCCCGCCTACGTCGGCCAGCAGGTGGACGTGTTCATCGACGCGCCGGCGCCGGCCGCGGCCGGCACACCGCCGTCGTGAGCAACCGCGGACAACCGCTCGCGGCCGCCGCCTGCCTGGTCCTGCTGCTTGCCGGCTGCACTCTCGGCCCCGACGTCAAGCCACCGGAGATGCCGCTGCCGGATGCGTTCTCGCCGCCCTTGCCGGAGGCGACGGCAGCGGCGGCAGCCGACGTCGCGTGGTGGCAGGGCTTCGGCGATGCATACTTGGACCGGCTGATCGAACGGGCGTTGATCGCCAACCGCGACCTGGAACGTGCCGTCGCCGTCATCGCCGAGGCGCGGGCACTGCGCACCCAGGCGGCGGCCTCTTTTTATCCACAGGTGGACGGCGGGGCCTCGGTGACCCGCCGCCGGCAGACCACCACCGGGGCCAGCGGCGGTTTCGGAACCGCCGGCGTCGGCAGCGCCGACCGCTCGTCGATCGACACCTTCTACGAAGCCGGCTTCGATGCCGCCTGGGAACTCGACGTATTCGGCAAGACCCGCCGCGCGGTGGAGGCGGCCGAGGCCGGCATCAACGCCGAGACCGACGCCGTCCATGCGGTGCGGCTGACGCTGATCGGCGATGTCGCCCGCGCCTATGTCGATGCCCGCGGCCTGCAGCAGCGCATCAAGGTCACCGAGGCCACCATTGCCGCGCAGCGGGACACCGTCGGCCTCACCCGCGCCCGCTTCCAGGCCGGCACCGGCAACGGCCTCGATGCCGTGCGGGCCGAGGCGCAGCTCGCCAGCTTCGCGGCCGAGCTGCCGCCGCTGCGCGCCGCCTTCGCTGCCGACGTGCATCGCCTCGGCGTGCTGACCGGCCAGGAGCCCCGCGCGCTGGCCGACGTGCTGGCGCCGCCGGCGCCGATCCCGACGATGGCGGCAACACCAGAGGCAGGGGTGCCGGCCGCGCTGCTGCGTCGCCGGCCCGACATCCGCGAGGCGGAGCAGCGGCTGGCGCAGGCGACCGCCAATATCGGCGTCGCCGTCGCCGAGCGCTATCCCACCTTCTCGCTGCCCGGCACCATCAGCCTGACCAACACCAAGCTGATCGACCTGTTCCGCAAGGCGAGCCTGATCTGGGCGATCGGCCCGGACGTCAGCGTGCCGCTGTTCGATGGCGGCTTCCGCCGCGCCGAGGTCGAGCTGCGCTACGCCCGCCAGGCGCAGGCGCGCGCTGCATGGGAGCAGACGGTGCTGATCGCGCTGGAGGAGGTGGAGAATGCGCTCGCCAGCTGGCGCGAGGAGGCCGACCGCCACCGGGCGCTGGTCGCGTCCGCCGACGGCAACGCCGATGCGCTGGCGCTGGCCACCGAGCTCTACACCCGCGGCCTCGCCAGCTTCCTCGACGTGCTCGACGCGCAGCGGGCGCTATTCCAGGCGCAGAGCGCCCTCGCCGCCAGTGAGGCGGCGCTGACCACCGACCTCGTCGCCCTCTACAAGGCGCTCGGCGGCGGCTGGGCCGCCGATCCTGCGGTCGCAGCCGCCGCCGAGGGATCCTAGGGATCTTGAGGCCGGCCGGCGGCCCGCTGTCAGGACGCTTGCTGGCGGCGGGCGAACCCCTGCGGATGGGCGGCACGCCAGCGCCAAGCCGTCGCCACCATTTCGTCCAGTTCGGCGATACGCGGCTGCCAGCCGAGCTCGCCGCGGATGCGCGACGGATCGGCGAT
>JAEULG010000045.1 GCA_016793875.1 Rhodospirillales bacterium
CCTGCCTCGAGCAGCCGACCTTCTGCACCTCTGCCGACGCTCGTCCTGCTGCACGAGGGCCTGGGCTGCGTCGGCATGTGGAAGAGCTTCCCCGAGAAGCTGGCGGCGGCGACCGGCGCCCCCGTCTTCCTGTGGAGTCGCCGCGGCTTCGGCAACTCCGACCCCATCACCCTGCCAAGGCCGCTCGACTATCTGGAGGAGGAATCGCCGCTGGTCGGCCGGGTGCTGGCGGCGGCCGGCATCGACCGGTGCGTGCTGGTCGGCCACTCCGACGGCGGCACCATCGCCCTGCTCGCCGCCGCGCGTGACGAAATCGCCGGCCTGGAAGGCGTCGTGACGATGGCGGCGCACGTCTTCGTCGAGGACATCAGCATCAAGGGCATCATCGAGACCCGCAAGCTGTGGGACGAGGGCGATCTGCGCGCCCGGCTCGCCCGCTGGCACGGCGCTAACGTCGACGGCGCCTTTTACGGCTGGTGCGATACCTGGCTCGATCCCGGCTTCCGCGACTGGAACATCGAGGCGGCGCTGGCGATGGTGCGCGTCCCGGTGCTGGTGATGCAGGGCGCCGACGACCATTACGGCACGCCGCGTCAGGTCGAGGCCATCGCCCGCGGGGTCGGTGGGCCGGCGCACGCCATGCTGCTGCCCCATGCCGGCCACTCACCGCACTTCGATGCCGCGGACGCGGTGATCACCGCGATCAGCCAGTTCCTCGCGGCGCTGCCTTGCGCAGCACCAGCGCAGCCGCCACCGCCATGAGCGTGCCCATCGCCCGTGAGTTCGCGGCACTCGATGGTCATGTCTGGCTCAATTGCGCACACCAAGGGCCGCTGCCGGTCTGCGCCCGGACATCGGCTGAAGAAGCGGCAGCGTGGAAGGCGATGCCGTGGGAGCTGACCAGCGAGCGCTTTTCCGGCGTGCCGCTGCGGCTGAAGCGCGCCCTCGGCCGGCTGATCGGGGTGCCCGCCGACGAGGTGATCCTCGCCAACAGCGCATCGTACGGCCTGCACCTGATCGCCAACGGCTTCCCGTTCGCCGCCGGCGACGAGGTGCTGACCATGCGCGGCGACTTTCCGTCCGACATCCTGCCGTGGCTGCGGCTGGAGCGTTCCGGCGTCGTCGTCCGCCAACTGCGGCCGCGCGGCCGGGTGCTGCAGCCGGAGGAGATTGCCGCCGCCATCGGCCCGCGCACCCGGCTGCTCTGCCTGACCTGGGTGCACTCGCTGTCGGGCTGGGCGATCGACCTCGACGCCATTGGCCAGCTCTGCCGGGAGCGGGATGTCACCTTCGTCGTCAACGCCTCGCAGGCGCTGGGCGCCCGTCCCCTCGACGCGGCCACCGCGCCGATCGACGCGCTGGTCAGCGTCGGCTGGAAATGGCTGCTCGGCCCCTACGCCACCGGTTTCTGCTGGCTGCGGCCGGAGTTGCGGCAGCGGCTCGCCTGCCTGCAGAGCTACTGGCTGAGCATGCTCAGCGCCGCCGATCTCGGCCGCGAGCAGCTCGACCTCTCGGTGCCGGAGACTGACGCCGCCGGCCGCTGGGACGTCTTCGCCACCGCCAACTTCCTCGCCTTCCATCCCCTGGCGGCGGCGGTGGAACTCGTGCTGGAGCACGGCGTCGATGCCATCGCTGCCCACGACGATGCCCTGGTGCAGCGGCTGATCGACGGCCTCGATCGCACCCGCTTCCGCCTCACCAGCCCGGACAGCGGGCCTGCGCGCTCGACGCTGGTGTTCATCGAGCCGGCCGAGCGCGGGCGCGCCGCGACGATGCAGCAGGCGCTAGCCGCTAGTCGCATCCACGTCTCCCACCGCGTCGGCGCCCTGCGCCTCGCCCCCCACCTCTGCAACACCGAGGATGACATCGACCGGGCGCTGGCCGCCCTGCACGCACTCGCGTGACAGTGTTGACGCCTGGAATGCGGGAGCGGACGCCTCTGGCGCGGCTTGCGGTGGTAACGCTGCTGACCGGCGCCGCGGCGGGCATCGGCGGCATGGGCCTCGCGCTGATGCTGCACCTCGTCCAGCATCTCGCCTTCGGCTACAGCCTCGATGCGATCATCGGTGGTCAGACCTTCCTGCAGGGGGCCAGCCATGCCACGCCGCTGCGGCGGGTCCTCGTGCTGACGGCCTGCGGCATTCTCGCAGGCGTCGGCTGGTGGGCTCTCTACCGCTACGGACGCCCGCTGGTGGCGATCAGGAACGCGGTGGACGAGCCGGGCAAGCCAATGCCGTTGCCGGAAACCTCGATCCACGCGCTGCTGCAGGTCGTCACCGTCGGCATGGGATCTCCGCTCGGCCGTGAGGTAGCTCCCCGCGAGATCGGCGCTGCGCTTGCCGGCTGGCTGTCGCGGCGAGCCGGCCTCACCAGCGAGGAGGCCCGCACGCTGATCGCCTGCGGCGCCGGCGCCGGCCTCGCCGCGGTTTACAACGTGCCGCTGGCGGGCGCCCTTTTCGTTCTGGAGGTCCTTCTCGGCACGCTCCACCTGTCCGCGGTCCTGCCGGCGATCGTCACCTCGGCGATGGCGGCGCGGATCGCCTGGATTGGCCTGGGCGATGCCGTCCAGTACCCGGTCATGCCGTTTGCGGTCAACGGATCACTCCTCATCTGGGCAATCCTGACGGGCCCGGTCTTCGGCATCGCCGCCTTTGGCTTCAGCCGCCTTTCGACGGTGATGACCGCAAATGCGCCCCGCGACTGGCATCTGGTTCCGTGGGCGCTGTCCGTGTTCATCGGCATCGGCCTGCTGGCCACCGCCTTTCCTGAGCTGCTCGGCAATGGCAAGGGTCCAATCCAGCTCAGCCTCGCTGATGATCTGTCCCTCCGCCTCGCTCTCGCCCTGCTGGTGTTGCGCATTGCCGTCACGCTGGCGGCGCTGCGCGCCGGTGCACGCGGCGGCATGATGACGCCGGGAATGACAATCGGCGCCCTGCTCGCGACCGTCATCGCCGTCCCGTGGACGATGATGTGGCCGGGCGAGCCGCTGGGGGCGTTCGCCCTCGTCGGTGCCGGCGCGTTTCTTGCCTCGTCAATGAAGATGCCACTGACGGCGATCGCGCTGATCGTCGAGTTCACCCACATCCCGCAGGACGTGGTGTTTCCCATCGTCTTTGCCGTGACCGGATCCTGCGCTGCAAACCGGCTCTGCGACCTGCGGTTCAGCCGCGCGCCGCCCGACAGCCGCAGCCACCACGACGTGACCAACGCCGGCCACTTCTAGATCCAGGACGGATCGGAAATAATATCGGTGCCGTCCAGCAGCTTGACCGGGCCGTCGACGACGACCAGGCAGAAGCAGCCGTTGTCATCGTCTACGATCGGATTGTGCACTTCCCCAGGACACAGCGTGCCAAAATCCCCCCGGTTATACCGACCGTACTCATCAGAGTAACCGCCGTCGAGAACCAGGATCAATTCATGTCCGATGTGACTATGCGGCGGCACCGGGCAACCGGGCTGCAACTTCAGCAGCAATGCTTTCTCGCCCTGGGACGACAGGCCGACGACCACCTCCTCGAAGAAGCCGGTGGTGCGACGCCAATCAAGCTCAGCGAGGTTGCACCCGAGGTGGCGCCGCAGCGGCGCCGGAAACAGCCTTAGTGTTTCCGCATCGAAGTGCGGTTCCGGCTCAGGGACGAGGGCGGGCTCATCCAGCCGCTCCAGCAGGGCCGGCAACAGATGATCGCCGACCGGGCCCGTGCCGGCTGCATGCAGCAGCACGCCGCCGGCGGCCTCCAGCCTCCCCACCTCCGCTGCACAGCTCCCGCACCGGGCGATATGGGTGGCAACCACCAGGGCCGCCCCCTGCTGCGCCGCACCGGTGGCGTACTCCATCAACAGCTCGAGCGGGGGATGATGCCTGATCATACCTGTCCCTCGGGCAGCAACAAGCGCAGCCGCGCCAGCGCCAATCGGATGCGGGATTTCACCGTACCCAGCGGCAGCTTCATCTCGTCCGCGATCGCCCGGTGCGTCTTGTCTTCGAAATACGCCTTTTGCAGCACCTCAAGCTGCTCGGCCGGCAACGTCCGCATCGCATCCTGCAGTGCCACTTCGTCCTGAGAGTTGGCGAGGTCACCATCGGCCGGCCGCTCGCCGCTGGGAATCTCCGCGGCCTCCTCCAAATCCACTTCTGGGTAGGTCTGCCGCCGCAGCATATCGATCCGCTTGTTTCGAACGATGGTGAAGATCCATGTCGAGACCGTCGCCCGGGTCGCATCGAACGTCCCCGCCTTTCTCCATACGGCCAGCATTGTTTCTTGGACCAACTCTTCCGCGGTGGCGGCATCGGCGCCTCTACGCAAACCGAAGCCCATCAGGCGCGGCGCGAAGTGGTGGAACAGTTCGGCGAAGGCGCCGCGATCGCGATGAGCGGCGATGGCTTCGATGAGACTGCGGAGCTGGTCGTTGGTCAACGTCGCCCTGATGTGTGCTTTAGCGGTTTTCGGGCCTAGCGGTCCCCGGAACGGTGCGGCTGCAGCGGAGAGCCGAGACAGGTCTCTTATCCCTGCGCGCCCGCCTATGCAACGCCCGACGGAAAGGCACCGGGAGAGCCCCCAAGTATACTTCTCTTCCAACCTGCTTGGCGCGCCCCCGATATACCTGTAGCGAGGCAACAATGACGATTCAGCCCTATCTGTTTTTCGACGGCCGCTGCGAGGAAGCCCTCGCCTTCTACCGCCGCGCTCTCGGAGCTGAAGTGGAGATGCTGATGCGCATCAAGGAAAGCCCGGAGCCGCCGGCATGTGGCGGCATGCCGGCCGATGTCGGCGAAAAGGTGCTGCATGCGAGTTTCCGTATCGGCGATGCGACGCTGATGGCCTCGGACGGCCGATGCGGCGGCCAGCCCAGGTTCGAAGGCTTCGCGTTGTCGCTAACGGTCGCCGACGAGGCGGAGGCAGACCGGGTGTTCGCCGCCCTGGCCGAGGGCGGAACGGTTCAGATGCCGCTTGCCAAGACCTTCTTTTCGCCCCGCTTCGGGATGGTCGCCGATCCCTTCGGTGTCTCGTGGATGGTCTATGTCGCGCCGGACGGATAGGCGCGCAGGAGGACGGCCGTCACAATCACCTGGAAGCGGGTGACGGTTCGGCCCTATTGTTCTTCGCGTGAGCGCGGGTGCAAAACCCGAAAGCTCGGTGCGGGCATCAATGACCCGCCGCGAAGTGTTGAGGAGACAGTCCATGACGCCGACGCAAGCGTTTACAGAAGCGCGCCAATTTCTTATCCGCCATCGTGAGGATTATTCAGCGGCCTATGCCGGCTTTCGATGGCCGCAACTGACGACGTTCAACTGGGCTCTCGACTGGTTCGATCCCTATGCCCGCGACAACCACCGGCTGGGGCTGTGGGTGGTCAATGAGGACGGCCAGGAGACGAAGCTCTCCTATCGCGAGTTGTCCGAGCGCTCGAACCGGGTGGCCAACTTCCTGCGCGGCCTCAACGTCCGTCGCGGCGACCGCATCCTGCTGATGCTCAACAACGTTCCGCCGCTGTGGGAAACGATGCTGGCGTCGATCAAGCTCGGCTCGGTGGTGATCCCGGCAACCACCCTGCTCGCCCGAGACGACCTGCTCGACCGCTTCGACCGCGGCGGTGTCCGCCACGTCGTCGTCGGCGCTGCCGACGCCAGCAAGTTCGACGACATCCCCGGCGACTACACCCGCATCACCGTCGGCGGCACTCATCCCGGCTGGACCGCGTTCGACGAAGCGTACGCTGCTTCCGCCGAATTCACGCCGGACGGCCCAACGCCGGCTGACGATCCCATTCTGCTCTACTTCACGTCCGGCACGACGTCGAAGCCAAAGCTGGTCGAGCACAGCAACCAGAGCTATCCGGTCGGCCACCTTTCCACCATGTACTGGTTGGGCCTGCGGGAAGGCGACGTCCACATGAACATCAGCTCGGCTGGCTGGGCCAAGCACGCCTGGAGCTGCTTCTTCGCCCCGTGGAACGCCGGCGCGACGGTGTTCATCTTCAACTACGCCCGCTTCAGCGCCAAGGCTGTCCTCGATACCATCGCCCGCTGCGGGGTGACGACGCTCTGTGCGCCGCCCACGGTCTGGCGGATGTTCATCCAGGAGGATCTCGCCGCGTTTCCGGTGAAGCTGCGCGAGGTGATCGGTGCCGGCGAGCCGCTGAACCCCGAGATCATTGACCAGGTGAGGAAGGCCTGGAAGCTGAACCTGCGCGACGGCTACGGCCAGACCGAGACGACGGCGCTGATCGGCAACTCCCCGGGCCAGCGGCTGAAAGAAGGCTCCATGGGCCGCCCGCTGCCCGGCTATCGCGTCGGCCTGCTCGATCCTGATGGCCGCGAGGCCGACGAGGGCGAGATCTCGCTGACCCTCGATCCCCGGCCCACTGGCCTGATGCTGGGCTACAAGGACGATCCGGTGAAGACGGCGCAGGTTATGGCCGGCGGCTGGTACCGCACCGGCGACGTCGCCTCGCGCGATGCCGACGGCTACATCACCTATGTCGGCCGCGCCGACGACGTCTTCAAAGCCTCCGACTACCGGATCAGCCCGTTCGAGCTGGAAAGCGTGCTGATCGAGCATCCGGCAGTAGCCGAAGCGGCGGTCGTACCGAGCCCCGATCCGATGCGCCTCGCCGTCCCCAAGGCCGTGGTGACGCTGGTCGCCGGGCAGGAGCCGGGCGCCGAGCTGGCGGCCGACATCCTCGGCTTCTGCCGCGTCCGCCTCGCCCCCTACAAGCGCATCCGCCGGCTGGAGTTCGCCGAGCTGCCGAAGACCATCTCCGGCAAGATCCGCCGGGTGGAACTGCGCCGACACGAGGACGCGATGCGCAAGGACGGCGAGCGCGGCGAGCTGGAATTCTGGGAAGAGGACTTCCCGGAACTGAAGGTGACAGCCTGAGCGGCGTCGGGGGCACTCGCCATCGAGATGCGTAGCGGCTGGGGCAACCCCCCGGCCGCTACGGAGAGACGCCGCCGCTGATGCGGCAGCAACACGAAGAAGACGCCGGCGCGGGAAAATGACCATGCAGCTCACCGAAGAACAGACGATGATCCGCGACATGGCGCGCGCGTTCGCCAGCGAGCAGTTGGCGCCATACGCCGCCGAACGGGACCGTACCCACGCGTTTCCGGCCGACGCCGTCCGCCAGATGGGCGAATTGGGCCTGCTGGGAATGCTGGTGCCGGAGGAGTGGGGAGGGGCCGGTGCGGACCACGTCGCCTACGCGCTGGCCATCGAGGAGGTCGCGGCCGGCGAGGGCGCCTGCTCGACGATCATGAGCGTCCACAATTCCGTCGCCTGCGCCCCCATCCTGAAGTTCGGCACCGATGCTCAGAAGGAGCGGTTCCTGCGGCCGATGGCGCGAGGCGAGTTGCTCGGCGCCTTCGCCCTGACCGAGCCGCAGGCGGGATCGGATGCGGCGGCGCTACGCACCCGCGCGGTGAAGAGCAACGGCGGCTACGTGCTCAACGGCGTCAAGCAGTTCATCACCTCGGGCAAGCACGCGCAGGTCGTCATCGCCTTCGCCGTCACCGACCCCGCCGCCGGCAAGAAGGGTATCACCGCCTTCATCGTGCCCACCGACACCCCCGGCTACCTCGTTACCCGCATCGAGGAGAAAATGGGGCAGCGGGCGTCGGACACCGCCCAGATCACTTTCGACAACATGCGCCTGCCGGCCGACCT
>JAEULG010000050.1 GCA_016793875.1 Rhodospirillales bacterium
TATCGCTGGCTGCGGCCGATCTGTCGGGAGCACAAGATATCGTTTACCCCCCACATGGGCCGCGTCGAGTTCGCCTCCCGGCTCGACGACGGCGGTGCATCGCCTGTCCAGACGGTCGCGGTGGGCACATGGACCGACCCACGATCCGTCGAACGCTACATCCGCGTCGACAAGCAGACCCGCAAGCGGACCATCGCGCTCTCGAGCGACACGCGGGAAAACCACCATATTGCCGATGGAAATCCTGAAAGCGCAGTGAAATCAAACATCTAGCACGTCCTTGGTAAGGACGGGGTCGGTGGTTCGATTCCACTCCACGGCACCATCTTCAATCGCATTCCGCGACACATTTGGCTATGCCGGAGTCATTGGGGCTGGTGGTGCCGATGCCCGCGCCCGAGGAGCCATGGGATCGCGGTCGCGCGGATGCCATTTCCCACCGGTTTGCGGACGTGACAACTCGGACCGGAGGCGATCGCGCAAGAATCGCCGGCATGCATGCCGGCAGATTGATTCTGCGGCTCCGTCGCCGAGGCTGAAGGGAAGTTGACCTGAGGCGCCTCTATTGAGGGATCGAAGTGGCGTCATCAACGCCGCCGATCCTTCGCTTGCGGATCGGGTCGCCGGCTCGTCTGCTATTCGCAACCACGCTCATGCGAATGCCGAACGCGCCGCTGCGGCGGTGGAACGTGCTGGACCCGCGAAAGGCTTCGCCCTTTCGCGCTGGGCGGGCGCCCCGGGTCGCAAACGAAGAGGGGTGGAATATGCCGGCGAAACCCTCCGCTGCGGCGTGTTCCCGCGCGTCGAGGTCATCCGGCTGAGCCAGAGTTGCGCGCCGGCCAACTCGCCGCTGCCGCTGGCACGGAATTGCTGCGGCCCGAAATTCCCCGCCGTGGACCGAAGTGGCGCACCCGACAGGATTCGAACCTGTGACCTCTGCCTCCGGAGGGCAGCGCTCTATCCACTGAGCTACGGGTGCTTTCCGCAAGTCGGCTGGGCCTGCTGCGAGCAAGGGCTACACTGCCACGCCGCGGAGCGTCCTGGCAAGCACTGCCGCCGTGCCCGGCATCGCCTTGTTGCGCCGGTGGGGGGGGCCGCGGGGATGCGAGCCCCTTGAATATCCCCCGGCTCCCGGGAGCGCGGGGAACCGGCAAAGGGGCCGCGGCGTGGCCGCGACCCCCCGTTCGTCAGCTGTGCTGGGCTAGGACCTAGAAGTCCATATCGCCCATGCCGCCCATGCCGCCACCGCCCGGCATCGGCGGAGCCTTCTTCTCCGGCTTTTCGGCGATCATCGCCTCGGTGGTGATCAGCAGCGAGGCCACCGACGCCGCATCCTGCAGCGCGGTGCGTACCACCTTGGTCGGGTCGATGATGCCAGCCTTGAACATATCGACGTACTCTTCGCTCTGCGCGTCGAAGCCGAAGGTCAGGTCGGTCTTCTCCAGCAGCTTGCCGGCGACGACGGCGCCGTCAACACCGGCGTTCTCGGCGATCTGCCGGCACGGCGCCTGCAGGGCCTTGCGGACGATCTCGATGCCGTGCTTCTGGTCGTCGTGCTCGACGCTCAGGCCCTCGAGGGCGCGGGCGGCATAGAGCAGAGCAACGCCACCGCCGGGGACGATGCCTTCCTCGACCGCCGCGCGGGTCGCGTGCATGGCGTCCTCGACGCGGTCCTTCTTCTCCTTCACCTCGGTCTCAGTCGCACCGCCGATGCGCAGCACGGCGACGCCGCCGGCCAGCTTGGCCAGCCGCTCCTGCAGCTTCTCGCGGTCGTAGTCGGAGGTGCTGTCCTCGATCTGCGCCCGGATCTGATTGCAGCGGCCCTTGATGTCGTCGTGCTTGCCGGCGCCTTCGATGATCGTCGTCTCTTCCTTGGTGATGACGACGCGCTTGGCGGTGCCCAGCATCTCGAGGGTGACGTTCTCCAGCTTGATGCCGACGTCCTCGGAGATCACCTGGCCGGAGGTGAGGATGGCGATGTCTTCGAGCATCGCCTTGCGACGGTCACCGAAGCCTGGCGCCTTCACCGCCGCGACCTTCAGGCCGCCGCGCAGCTTGTTGACGACCAGCGTCGCCAGCGCCTCGCCTTCCACATCCTCGGCGATGATCAGCAGCGGCCGGCCGGACTGGACGACGGCTTCCAGCACCGGCAGCAGCGGCTGCAGGCCGGAGAGCTTCTTCTCGTGGATGAGGATGAACGGATTCTCGAGCTCGCAGTTCATCTTCTCGGCGTTGGTGATGAAGTAGGGCGAGGTATAGCCGCGGTCGAACTGCATGCCCTCGACCACTTCCAGCTCGCTGCTGAGGCTCTTCGCTTCCTCGGCAGTGATGACGCCTTCCTTGCCGACCTTCTCCATGGCGCGAGCCAGCATGTCGCCGATCTCTTTCTCGCCATTGGCGGAGATGGTGCCGACTTGGGCGATCTCGGCGTTGGTGGAGACCTCGCGCGAACGCGACTTCAGGTCCTTGATCACCGCCTCTACGGCGATGTCGATGCCGCGCTTCAGGTCCATCGGGTTCATGCCGGCGGCCACCGCCTTGGTGCCCTCACGGACGATAGCCTGCGCCAGCACGGTTGCCGTGGTGGTGCCGTCGCCGGCCTCGTCCGAGGTCTTCGAGGCGACCTCGCGCAGCATCTGCGCGCCCATGTTCTCGAACTTGTCGGAAAGCTCGACTTCCTTCGCGACGGTCACGCCGTCCTTGGTAATGCGCGGCGCGCCGAAGCTCTTCTCCAGGACGACGTTGCGGCCCTTCGGGCCCAGCGTCACCTTCACCGCATTGGCAAGGACATCGACGCCGTGCAGCATACGCTGGCGGGCATCGGAACCAAATTTAACGTCTTTAGCAGCCATTGTCGTCGGACTCCGTCGTGCTGATGTTGTGCGCTTACTTTTCGATGACGCCCAGGAGGTCGGATTCCTTCATGATCAACAGGTCCTCGCCGTCGATCTTGACCTCCGTGCCAGACCACTTGCCGAACAGCACACGGTCGCCGGCCTTCACGTCGAGGGCGATAAGCTCGCCATCCTCGTTGCGTGCGCCCGGCCCTACGGCGATGACTTCGCCTTCCTGGGGCTTCTCTTTGGCCGTATCGGGGATGATGATGCCGCCTTTGGTCCTTTCTTCCTGCTCGACGCGCTTGACTACAACGCGATCGTGCAGCGGCCGGAACTTCATCTGTAATCCTCCATTGAGACCCTGAATTTCGAGACGAACACCAGCTGTTAGCACTCGCCGCCGGTGAGTGCTAAGAAGCTAGGAGGATCGACCCGGACTGTCAAGGGGAGTACCCAACGCGGCAGTCACATCGGCGCCCGGAGAGCCCACGCATGCAAGCTGAACCAGCAGAAGCCGATCCGCACCGTGAAGTCGTTCTGCGTGAATGGGTTGACTACAACGGCCACATGAACGTCGCCTACTACGTGCTCGCCTTCGACCACGCAACCGACGCGGTGCTGGACCGCCTCGGCGCTGGCGAAGCCTATCGGCGTGCCAGCGGCTGCTCGGTCTTCGTCGGCGAGATGCACGTCAACTACCTGCAGGAGGTGGTCGAGGGCGACGAACTGCACGTTGCCAGCCGCTTGCTGGCGATGGACGAAAAGCGCTTGGTGCTGTTCCACGAGATGACCTGCCCGCGCCTCGACGGTGCGGTCGCCAGCAACGAAGTGCTGTGCGTGCACGTCGATCTCGGCCTGCGCAGGGCCGCTCCCTGGCC
>JAEULG010000055.1 GCA_016793875.1 Rhodospirillales bacterium
AAGGACAAGGGCACGGAGAGCCAGACCTACCAGATCCTGGGTGCGCGCAACCGCATCGACATCTGGGGCAAGGTGCCGTTCCTGTGCGGCCGCTTCCGGCTGACGCCGCCCTATGCTGCCGCCCCCTATCGTGAGGTGGTGGGCTCCGATACCTGGTGGCGGGCGATCTTCGCGGTCAGCCACGGGCCGGTGCATGTCGAGTCCATGCGCATCGGCGCAACGCCGATCGGCAACTACGCCGAGGTCGAATGGCAGCTCCGCCGCGGCTACTGGTCGATGCCGGACCAGGGCGGATGGGATCCGGCAGCCGGTGTCTTTCCCGCCAACCCCAGCTTTGGCGACACCTGGACGGCCGCTTCGTCCGGTACGGTCAACGGGCTTGCGATCGCCGCCGGCCATACCATCACCTTCAACCGGCTGGCCGACTCTACGAGTGCAGTGGCCTGGGATCTCGACCAGGGCAAGCCGTTCTCGCTCTATCTGTCGGACGTCTACGAGGACCCGCTGTCGGTGGCGCTGACCTATGCCGCCGGCGGCCAGGTGCGGACGACGGCGCCGGGGGCCGACGAGATTGCGATCGAGATCGCCTTCGAGCGGCTGGTGCACATCCAGAACCAGCCGCCCGGCAAGAAGTCGGACCAGTCGGTCACCTTCCGGATCGAGCAGTCGCCGGCCGGCCAGAACCACTGGAGCACGGTGCTGGTGCGCACCGTCACCGGCCGGCAACAGACGCCGCTCTACTGGGGGCACCGCTGGCGGCCGGCCGAGTACGGCGCTGTCGAGGCCAACCAGAGCTACGACGTCCGGATCACCCGGCTCAGCGGCGATACCGACGAGGAGCGCAGCTTCTCCAGGTGCTTCTGGACCGCACTGCGCACCATCACCGCCGGTGATCCGGTGCCGGTGCCGGGGATCACGCTGATCGCCGTGCGCATCCGCGCCACCGGCCAGCTGCAGGGGACGATCGACGAGTTCAACGTCACCGCGCGGACCATCGCGCGGGACTGGGACGCCAGCACCAACAGCTGGGTCTGGCGGCCGACGTCGCAGCCGGCGGCGCTGTTCCGCCACATCCTCCAGCACCCGAGCCGTCGCAAGCCCGCGACAGATGCGCAGATCGACCTGGAGCGGCTGGTCTACTGGGATGACGTGACACGGCCGACCGACCGCACGTTCAACGGCGTCTTCGACGCCAAGACGTCGCTCTATGACGCGCTGACCCGGATCGCCCGCCTCGGCCGGGCGATGGTCAGCTTGCGCGACCTGAAGTTCTCGGTGGTCATCGACGAGCCCCGAACCGTGCCGGTGCGGATGTTCACGCCGCGCAACAGCTGGAGCTACGAGGGCGAGATGACCCACGAGCCGGTGCCGCACGGCTACCGCATCGCCTTCGTCAACGAGCAGGCCGACTGGAAGACCGAAGAAGTCGTGGTTTACGACGACGGCTATTCTGCGGCCAGCGCCACGCTGATCGACCGGGTCGAGATCGTCGGCCTGACCAGCCGCGACCAGGCGTGGAAGGAGGGCCGCTACCACCTGGCGCAGCAGCGTCTCCGCCGGGAGATCCACCACCTCAACTGCGACTTCGAGCAGCTCGCCTGCGAGCGCGGCGACCTGGTGGCATTGCAGCACGACGTGATTGCGGTGGGCCTCGCCTCGGCGCGCATCGCCGCAACCAGCGAGGATGCCGCGGGAACCGTTATCGACGTCACCCT
>JAEULG010000066.1 GCA_016793875.1 Rhodospirillales bacterium
CAGCAGAGTCTGCCGCCGGCAGCGTGGTGCCTCGCACAGCGCCACCAGCGCATTCAGCCGGCTGCGCTCGATACGCTTGCGCTCGTCGGGAGCCTCGCTCTCCTCGATCTGCAGCCGGCGCAGCCGCATGTCGTCGAGGCCATAAAGGGTGAGCGTGTTGGCCGGCAGCCCATCGCGGCCGGCGCGGCCGATCTCCTGGTAGTAGGCCTCGATGCTCTGCGGCAGGTCGGCGTGGCAGACGAAGCGTACGTCTGGCTTGTCGATGCCCATGCCGAAGGCGACAGTGGCGACGATCACGACACCATCTTCCTGCAGGAAGACGTCTTGCGCCGCCTCGCGGTCGCGGTGTTCCATGCCGGCATGATAGGGCAGGGCGCGGCTACCGCCGGCCACCAGTGCCGCCGCCAGCTGTTCGGTGCGCCGGCGCGAGGCGCAGTAGACGATGCCGCTCTGCCCGGCGTGGGCGGCGACGAAGTCCAGCACCTGCCGGCGCGCCGCCGCCTTCGGTTGCATCGCCAGACGGAGGTTGGGCCGGTCGAAGGAGCGCACGAAGCTCCGCGGCGGCGCCGGGAACAGCTTGCCCTCGATGTCGGCGCGGGTCGGCGCGTCGGCGGTCGCCGTCAGCGCCAGCGTCTGCACGCCGCCGAGGCGGTCGCGGGCCTCGCCCAGCGCCAGGTATTCCGGCCGGAAGTCGTGTCCCCACTGCGAGACGCAGTGCGCCTCGTCGATCGCCAGCAGCCGGACACTGGCGCCGCGCAGCAGCGCCAGCATGTCGTCGCGCAGTAGCCGCTCGGGGGCGACGTAGAGCAGGCGCAGGCTGCCGTCGCGCACGCTGCCGCGGACCTGGGCGTTCTCCTGCGCGTCGTTAGCCGAGTTGAGGCTCGCTGCCGCGACGCCGAGGGCGCGAAGCTGCCCCACTTGGTCGCGCATCAGCGCGATCAGCGGCGAGACCACCACCGTCAGCCCGCCGCGAACCAGCGCCGGCAACTGGTAGCACAGTGACTTGCCGCTGCCGGTCGGCATCACAGCCAACACGTCGGCACCATCCAGGACCGCACCGATCACCTCGCCCTGACCGGGGCGAAAATCCTCGAAGCCGAACACCCGCTGCAGGACTTCGCGCGCCTCCCCGGCCGGCGTCGCTCCTGCTTCCGCCTCATGCATCGGCCGGCTCGTTGGTGAAATCGACGACGATGTCCTCATCACCGACGACGTATTGGCAGGCGAGCCGAAAGCACGGCGCGGCGCCGCCGCAGCCCGCCGCGATGCGCTCGTCCAGCTTGCCCATCGCTTTCAGCAGAAACTCCTCCTCGAATGTCAGCGCCGGCAGCGGTGCCCCCGGGGTCGGCTCGACGCGGACGATGCAGGCGGCACAGCCGCCCGCCTCACAGTTGAACAGAATGGGAATGCCGCGCTCGCGGGCGATATCCAGCAGCGTGCGGCTGCCCGTCGGCGCCGGGTCGTGGCGAACCACCCTGCTGAACCCCGGTGCCGTGAAGCGGATCGTGCCCATCACCCCCTGCCTGCGGTCTTCCTGATCTTCTTGTGCCTGGCCGCCTAGTGTCTGGCTGCGGCCGTCCGAGCGAGTGGCGGGCTCTTTCAGCCCGAGGCGGCGCCGGCCTCGTCGAGCAGCGCGTCGTCGCCGGCGGCGATCGCCGCTGCGGCGAGGTCGAGCCAGAAGGTCTTCTCCACCGGCGGCAGCGCGTCCCAGGCGGTATCGCCGTCGTCGTGAAGCTTGCTGCGCAGCACCCGTCCCACCTCGTCCAGCCGGATTGCCTCCGGCGGCCCTTCCAGCAGGACGGCAAGGCCGCTGCGCAGCACCGAGGCCGCGATCTCCTCATAGGCGGGATTGCTGCCCTTGCCCTCGGCGATCGAGTTCAGAATATCGCCCAGCGTATCCGCCGCTGTCTCCACCGCTGTCGTCCATGTTGTCATCATCTCGCGGCATCTCCCATGCTCACGCAGATCATCATCCGGGGGGCCGGCTCGCCGCAGGGCGGAGGCCATCCAGCAGCGCTCGTACCGCAGGCAGGATGCGCTCGACCATTATCCGCACGCCAGCGGCATTCGGATGGATGCCGTCCGGCTGGTTGAGGGAGGGATTGGCGGCGACGCCTTCGAGCAGGAAGGGGTAGAGCGCCACGCCATGCTTTTCCGCCAGCCGGGGAAAGATCGCATCGAATGCCTTGGTATAGTCCGCGCCCAGATTGGGCGGGGCGCGCATGCCGACCAGCAGCACCGCGACGCCGCGCTCCCGGAGCGTCGTCAGGATGGCGTCGAGATTCGCCGACGTGGTCTCCGGCGCTACGCCGCGCAGGGCATCGTTGCCGCCGAGCTCGACGAGGGCCGCATCCGGCTGCTCGGCCGGTCCGCCGCCCAGCACCCACGGCAGCCGGGCGAGGCCGCCGGCGGTGGTATCGCCGGAGACGCTCGCCTCGATGATAGCCGCCGGCACGCCTGAGGCTTTCAGCGCCGCCTGCAGCTGCGCCGGAAAGGCCTCGGTCCGCGACAGGCCATAGCCGGCGAAGAGGCTGTCGCCCAGCAGCAAAAGGCGGGGCGCCGTGTCATCGGCGGCCCCTGCTGGCGATGCCTGCGCTCCCAACAGCACGAACAGCAGCAGCCCCATCGCGTTGACAAGCCGCAAGCCCGGTCCATATGGCCAAGAAGCCTGCAGCCGGGAGAAGTTCCGTCGCTTCGATGCCAAAGCCCAGCCTCGTCTCACCCGCGGAACACTCCTCTGCGGCCATCGACCTGCGCGATGTTCACCTCAGCCTCAGCGGCGCCGGCGGTCCCGTCCATATCCTGCGCGGCATCGACCTGCGCGTCGAGGGCGGCGAGACGCTCGGTCTCGTCGGACCCTCCGGTTCCGGCAAGACCAGCTTGCTGATGGTGATCGCCGGGCTGGAGCGGGCGAGCCGCGGCGAGGTGCAGGCGGCCGGGATGAACATCACCCGCTTCAGCGAGGATGCGCTGGCCGAGTTCCGCCGCAGGCACGTCGGCATCGTGTTTCAGAGCTTTCACTTGGTGCCGACGATGACCGCCCTCGAGAACGCTGCCCTGCCGATCGAGCTGGCCGGCGGCTGCGATGCGTTTCTCCGGGCCGAGGCGGCGTTGGGCGCGGCCGGTCTCGGTCATCGTCTGCGCCACTACCCGTCGCAGCTTTCCGGTGGAGAGCAGCAGCGCGTCGCCCTCGCGAGGGCCTTCGCCGCGGAGCCTGCTCTGCTGCTGGCCGACGAGCCAACCGGGAACCTCGACGGCGAGACCGGCGCGGAGATCATCCGCCTGCTGTTCGACCTGCACCGCCGGCGACGGACGACGCTGCTGCTGATCACCCACGATCCGGCGCTGGCGCAGCGCTGCGAGCGGATCGTGACGCTTCGCGACGGGATGATCGTCAGCGACCGGCCGGTGGTCGCAACCGACCGGTCGCGGGCAGCCCCGTGAATCACGCCGGCTGGCCGTTGGCCTTCCGCCTGGCGCGGCGGGAACTGCGTGGCGGCCTGCGCGGCTTTCGCGTCTTCGTTGCGGTCATTGCCCTCGGCGTGGCGGCGATCGCCGCCGTCGGCAGCGTCAGTGCGGCCGTCGAAGCCGCGCTGCACCGCGACGCCCGGCTCATGCTCGGCGGTGATGTCGAACTGCAGTTGGTACAGCGGCCGCCGTCGACAGCGGAAGCCGCCTTCCTGCGGCAGCAGGCGGCGTCACTCTCGCAGGTGGTCGAGATGCGGGCGATGGCGAGCCCCGCCGACGGGCGCGACGGCCGGGCGATGGTTGAGTTGAAGGCGGTGGACGAGGCCTACCCACTGCTCGGTACGGTCGAAATCCGCGGCCGCAGCCCAGCGCCGCCGCTGCCGGCGCTGCTCTCCGAGCAGGACGGCGCCTGGGGGGCCCTCGCCGACGCGGCGTTGCTGGCGAAGCTCGGCATCGGCGAAGGCGATCGCCTGCATGTCGGCGAGGCGGTCTTCGCGATCCGCGGTGTCATCGACCGCGAGCCGGACCGAGTGGCAAGCGTCATCAGCTTCGGCCCGCGGCTGATGGTGGCGGCGGCGGCGCTGCCGGCGACCGGGCTGGTGCAGCCGGGGAGCCTCGTTCGCTGGAAGACGCGGCTGATGCTTCCCGCCGCCACGCGCGCAGCGGATTTCGCCGCCGCTGCGGAGGCTGCGCTTCCGGAGGCGGGCTGGCAAATCCGCTCGGCGCTCGATGCCGCCCCCGGGGTGGAGCGCTTCGTCGATCGCCTCACCCTCTTTCTCGGGTTCGCTGCCGCCGCGACGCTTCTGATCGGCGGAGTCGGGGTGGCCGGCGCCGTCGGCCACTACCTGGAACGCAAGGCGGCGACCATCGCGATCCTGAAGTGCGTCGGCGCGTCCGGCGCCCTGATCCTGCGCGTCTACCTGCTGCAGGTGATGGCGATCGCCGCTGTCGGTACCGTCGTCGGCCTGCTGCTCGGCGCCCTGCTGCCGCTGGCCCTGCTGCCGGTGCTCTCGGCGCTGCTGCCGGTGCCGGTCGCAGCGGAACCGGCCGCAACGCCGCTGCTGCAGGCGGCCGGCCTCGGCCTGCTGACCGCGCTGACCTTCGCCCTGTGGCCGCTCGGGCGCGCCCGCGAAATCCCGGCCGGCAGCCTCTTCCGGCAGGCGGTGGCGCTGCCGGCCGGGAGCCCGCGTCTGCCGTCGATGCTGGCGATGGGAGCGTGCGCGTTGGCGCTGGTGGCGCTGTGCATCCTGACCGCGAGTGATCGCGGCTTCGGCGCTTGGTTCGTCGCCGGAGCGGTGCTGACGCTGCTGCTGCTGCGCGCTGCGGCGACGGTGGTGACGGCGGCCTGCCGCCGCTTGCCGCAGCCCCGCGCGGTGGCGGCGCGGCTGGCGCTCGGCGGGCTGGTCCGCCCGGGGGCGCCGACGACGGCGGTGATGATGTCGCTCGGCGCAGGCCTGACGGTGCTGGTGGCGGTGGCGCTGATCGACGCCGCCATCCGCGCCCAGGTCAACGATCGGCTGCCGGAGCAGGTGCCGGCGTTCTTCTTCATCGACATTCAGGACGATCAGGCTGCGGCCTTCGACGCCGTGGTGAGCGCGCAGCCCGGCGTGAGCGGCTTCCGCCGGGTGCCGGCGCTGCGCGGGCGCATCGTCGCCATTGACGGCGTGCCGGTGGAAGAGGCGGCGGTGGCGCCGGAAGCGCAGTGGGCGATCCGCGGCGATCGGGCGCTGACCTACGCCGATACGCCGCCGGATGACGCGCGGATTACCGCCGGCGCCTGGTGGCCTGCCGACTACGCCGGGGAGCCGCTGGTCTCGTTCGACGCCGGCCTGGCTCGCGGCTTCGGCGTCGGCGTCGGCGATACCCTGACGCTCAACGTACTGGGCCGCGACCTCGTCGCGCGCATCGCCTCTCTGCGGCAGATCGAATGGCGGGCGGTGCCGTTTGACTTCGCCCTGATCCTGTCGCCGGGGACGCTCGCCGGCGCCCCGCACACCCACATCGCCGCCGTCTACGCCGAACCTGCGGCGGAGGACGGGGTGGAGCGGGCGGTAAGCCTGCGCTTCGCCAACGTCACCGCCATCCGC
>JAEULG010000088.1 GCA_016793875.1 Rhodospirillales bacterium
GCCCATGCTGGGGCGCGAGGCCGGCTCACCGCGGCGGCAGCGGCTGATTCTGCGCCTGTTCGCCTGGGGCCAGCTCGCCGCCTGCATCGGCCTGTTCGCCGCCGGCGGTCACGGCGCCCCGCGCAAGGTGGCGGGCGCCGCCCAGGGGCTGCACGACGTCGTCGCCAAGATCGGGATGGGGCTGAACGGCCTCGGCGGGCTGATCGCGGTGATCGGCGGCATCCTGTTCATCTGGACGGTGGGATCAGCCTTGCTGAGAACGCCGGTTGCGGCTAAGCCCGGCGTGCACGAGACTTCGTTTTGAGAACCCAAGAAGAAGGCCGGACGCTGGCGTCCAGGTTTGCGAGGAGGAGGAAGTGACCCCCGTTCACAGCGATACCGCTCCCATCGCCGTCGCTGCGCACACCGTTTCCGCGCCCGATCCGCGCTTCCACCTGCGTGACTACGCCATCCTGCTGAAGCCGCGGGTGATGTCGCTTGTCGTCTTCACCGGCCTCGTCGGACTGATGCTGGCGCCGGTGCCGGTCGCCCCACTGACCGGCCTGATTGCCGTCATGTGCATCGCCATCGGTGCCGGCGCCGCCGGCGCCATCAACATGTGGTATGACCGCGATATCGACCGCGTCATGCAGCGGACGATGCACCGACCGCTACCGGCAGGGCGGCTGAAGCCGCGGGCGGCATTGCTGCTGGGCAGCTGCCTTGCCGTCCTCTCGGTTGCGATCATGGCGGCGCTGGTCAATGCCGTCGCCGCGGCGCTGCTGGCGCTCACCATCTGCTACTACGTCTTCATCTACACCATGTGGCTGAAGCGGCGGACGCCGCAAAACATCGTCATCGGCGGCGCCTCGGGCGCGCTGCCGCCGATCATCGGCTGGGCGGCGGCGACCGGCGATATCACCTGGGGAGCGATATCGCTGTTCATCATCATCTTCCTGTGGACGCCGCCGCACTCGTGGGCGTTGGCGCTATTCCGCAAGGGCGACTATGACCGCGCCGGCGTGCCGATGATGCCGGTGGTTGCCGGCGAGCCCTCGACCCGCCGGCAGATCCTCGCCTACACCCTGGTGCTGGTGCCGGCGACCTTGCTGCCGGTCGCCACCGGCGTCTCCGGCCTGCCCTACGCCGTCGCCGCCACGGTTCTCGGCGCCCTGCTGCTGCGCCACGCCTGGCGGGTCTACCGCGACGATGGCGTGCGCACGGCGCGCGGGCTGTTTTTCTTCTCCATCCTCTACCTGTTCCTGATCTTCTCGGCGCTGCTGCTGGACCGGGCGCTCGCGGCGTACCTGACGCTGCCGCTGGTCCACCCGTGACGCTGTCCGCCTATCCGGCGCTGCAGGACCGCTTCCGCCGCATCGGCGCACTGCGCGACGCCGCGGCGATGCTGCACTGGGACCTCGCGACGATGATGCCGAAGGGCGGCGCCGAGGCACGTGGCGAGCAGCTCGCCGTGCTCAAGGCGATGAGCCATGGCCTGCTGGTCGCGCCTGAAACCGGAGAGCGGCTGGCGGCGGCCGCCGAGGATGCGACGCTCGATCCGTGGCAGCGCGCCAACGTCCATGAGATGCGCCGGCAGTGGACGCACGCCACCGCGCTAAGCGAAGCGCAGGTGGAAGCGCTGTCACGGGCATCGACCGCCTGCGAGCAGGTCTGGCGCGAGGCACGCGCCACAAGCGATTTCCCCCGCGTGCGGCCGCTCTTCGCCCATCTGCTCACCCTCGTCCGCGAAGCGGCGCAGGCGAAGGCGGAGAGGCTCGGCCTCTCCCCCTACGATGCGCTGCTCGACGAGTTCGAGCCGGACGGCCGGTCGGCGGAGATCGACGTGCTGTTCGCCGATCTCGGTGCCTTCCTGCCAGGGTTTCTCGCCGAGGTGCTGGAACGGCAGGCAAAAGCACCGCCGGTCGCCGAGCCGGCCGGCCCCTTCCCCGTCGCCGCGCAGCAGGCGGCCGGACTGCGGCTGATGGCGGCGCTCGGCTTCGACTTCGACTACGGCCGCCTCGACATCAGCCTGCATCCGTTCTGCGGCGGCACCCCCGACGACGTGCGCATCACCACCCGCTACGACGAGGCCGACTTCCGCCCGGCGCTGATGGGCGTCCTGCACGAGACCGGACACGCCCTTTACGAGCGGGGCCTGCCGCTCTCGTGGCGTGGCCAGCCGGTCGGCGACGCGCGCGGCATGGTGCTGCATGAGAGCCAGTCACTGCTGATGGAGATGCAGGTCTGCCGCTCGCCGCAGTTCCTCGCCTTCGCCGCGCCGCTGCTGCGGGAAGCCTTCGGCGGCGACGGGCCGGCGTGGGAGGCCGACAACCTCTACCGCCACTACACCCGCGTCGAGACCGGCTTCATCCGCGTCGATGCCGACGAGGTCACCTACCCGGCGCACGTCATCCTGCGCTACGAGCTGGAGCGGGCGATGATCGCGGGCGACCTCGCGCCAGCCGACCTGCCCGGCGCCTGGAACGAGGGCTTCCGCCGGCTGCTCGGGCAGACGCCGCCCGACGACCGCCGCGGCTGCCTGCAGGATATTCACTGGTACGACGGCGCCTGGGGCTACTTCCCCACCTATACCCTCGGGGCGCTGGCCGCGGCGCAGCTCTTCGCCGCCGCCGTCGCGGCGGAACCCGCGCTGCCCGACGAGATCGCCGCCGGCCGCTTCACACCCCTGCTCGGCTGGTTGCGCACCCACCTGCACGGCAAGGGCTCCTCCGCCTCGACCCGCACGCTGCTGATCGAGGCGACCGGACGGCCGCTGGAGACCACCGCGTTCCGCACTCATCTGCACCGGCGCTATCTCGGCGAA
>JAEULG010000253.1 GCA_016793875.1 Rhodospirillales bacterium
AATTCGCTGTCGTTCAGGCCGGCGGGAACCGGGAGGTTGCGGGCATTACCGCCGCCGCGATCATCAAGAGCGCCGAAGCCCGACGCCCCTGTTCGCGCCATCGGCCAGCGGCCGTCCTCGTGGATGGAGAGGGTGCGGACCCGGGGTTCGTCCTGAAACGCCTGTTGGACGCCGTCGCCGAAGTGGGCATCCCAATCGACATAGGCGATGCGCTGCAGTCCCTGGTCGAGCAGATCGAGGATCGCCAGCACCGGATCGTTGAAGATGCAGTAGCCGCTGGCGCGGCCGCGCTGACCGTGGTGGGTGCCGCCGGCGGGGCTGTAGACGACGCCACCACCGTGAACCTGCCGCGCCGCCCGGAGCGAGGCGCCGCACGCGGTCGCCGGCCGCCGGAAGACCGTCGCGTGGACCGGGTTACCGTTGACACCGAGGTTGAACCGCTCGCGGTCTTCTGCCCCGGCGATCCGGGTTGCTTCCGCGCGCTGCACCGCCGCCACGTAGTCGGGGTCGTGGAAGCGCATCAGGGCGGCAGGGGTCGCCGCCTCGGCCTCGATGTAACGGTTCGCATCGAACCAGCCGAGCGCGCGGATCAGGTCCATCGTCAGCGAGACGCGCGGGATGGCGAGCGGGTGGCCGGGGGCGTGGCTGGTGGTGTCGAAGATGGCGCTGCCGATCAGCACCGGGCCACCAGACGGGTCCGTCGCCATGCCCGATGCCTCTGGCGCCATCATCCTCTCACCCTGCCGCCTGATTGCCGCCGGCAGACGTGGGCCCGGCCACCCCGGTGTTCAATCCATCGTGGAAAATGCCGCGGCAACAACCCCTCGTTAACCGCTCGCATGGTTCCATGGGGCAGCAGAAGTCGCGGGGGCGTGGCCAAGATGTGCGAGAAGATCCTTGATCGGATACCGACGCTGACGGCGGAAGAACGACTGCAGCTTCGGCAGAACTGCCAGCGGGCGGTGGCGCGTGCGGCCGATCGTCTGCTCGTGCTGGAGGCACAGCGAATTCTCAGCGCTCTGGACGCCCGGGAACGGCGCGAGTCGCGGGTCCTCGCCCGCCTGCCGGTGGCGAGGAGGATCGAGTTTGCCTTCCGCCGGCTTCCGGCGGACGACGGCGAGCGGCAGGTGCTGCGGATGCTGCTTTCCCAGGAAGCGAATGCGAGCGGGGGGGCCGTGCACGTGGCTGTGTCCGCTGCCGACAGCGGTGTCTGGCACCGCAGGATCGGGGAAATCTGCCGGCAACGCCGGCACCTGCTCCGCGCCATCGGGCAGTCGGAGGAATGGGTTGCGGAGGGGGCGGGAGGCGATGCAGTGGCATGGGCAGCGCCGTTGCTGACGGTCGACAGCGACAGCGGCAGCGTCCGCCTGCGGCCGGAGGCAATCGCCGCCTTTGCCAGCCTGGGCTACGCGGCCAGCGGGACCGGCGAGGCCATCACGGCAGACGGCAGGATGAGGCAGTGGGCTGCCGCCGCCGAATGACGGTTCGCTCCCGCCGTGCAATCAAGTCCGGTTGACTCCACCGCGGCGCCGGCTTCTCCTGTGATACCCAGCGAGCGCCGCGGAGGAGAGGCCTGCCATGGCCGGTTGTTGCCATGATCCTGCGTGCACCGATCAGGATCCCGGCACCGCAATGGTGGCGGTGTGGCGCCGCGTGCTATGGGTCGCGCTGGCCATCAACGCTGCCATGTTCGTCGTCGAGACGGCGGCCGGGATCGCTGCCGGATCCGCTTCGCTGCAGGCGGATGCGCTGGACTTTCTCGGCGATGCGGCGAACTACGGCATCAGCCTTGGCGTCGCCGGCATGGCGTTGGTCTGGCGTGCGCGCGCAGCCCTGCTGAAGGGGGGCACGCTGATCGCCCTCGGTCTCTGGGTGATCGCCTCGTCGGCATGGCACGCGATCGCTGGCACCCTGCCCGGTGCGCAAGCCATGGGCCTCGTGGGTCTTGCCGCCCTGGTCGCGAACGGCATCGTGGCCATCCTGCTGTATCGGCACCGGCGTGGCGATGCCAACATGCGTTCCGTCTGGATCTGCTCGCGCAACGACGTGATCGGCAACCTCGCGGTTATCGCCGCAGCGCTAGGCGTCTTCGGTACCGGCACTGGCTGGCCCGACATCATTGTCGCCGCCGTCATGGCCGGGCTCGCGATCTGGGGCGGGGGACAGATCGTACGTCACGCCCAGAGCGAGTTGCGCTCGGTGCGCCATGCGGCGGCAGTCGCCGCTACAACGGCGTAGACGCCTCACTCCGTCTGCCGACGGGTGGCGCCGTCCTCCGCTCGGGTTGAAATGGCCGGTTCGTGAAGACCGGTGGAAAATGCTGCGGCTTGACCGCAGCGCCTCGGCGTGCTTCCACCTGTCGCTCCTGTTGTCGATGCAGCGAGGCCGCATGCCGAGAGCCGCTGGATCCGCCTTCTGTCTGCTGCTGGCGGCTGGCTTGATCACGTCCTGTCAGCACAAGATAGATGCGGAAACCGGGCAGTCGACGAGCCTGTTCACGCTGCCCGGCACCGAGGCCAACCAGACCGCGGCGATGCAGCGGTGGCAGCGCTGCATCCAATTCCGCTCCGAGAGCTTCTGCGAGCGGAACCTGCCGGGGGGAAGGCCGGATCCCGACACTCAGCCGATCATCAGCTCGACACCATTCCGGCAAAATGATCCGTAGCCGCACCGCCACCCGCCATGCCCGAGCACCGAGCGGGCGAACGCGATAACCACGTTCGCCCGGCTACGGCGCCCGCTGCCGGAATAGGAAGACGCGAAGCGCTCCTGCGGTGGTCTTTCACCGCGGATCAGGTGCGCTGCTGTTGCTGCTGCCACTCCTGGAACAGCCGCTGCTGTTCGTTATCCCGCCGGAGCTGCTCCTGCTGCAGGGCGCGCTGCCGCTCGAAGTCGAGCTGCCGCTGCATGTTGGCATCCTGCGTTGCCTGCTGGCGCTGCCATGCCCGGTCCTCGTTCGCCCGGTCAACTGTCATGTTGCCGGCCATGCCGCCGACCGCACCGCCGATGAGCATCGCCGAGGTGCTGCCGCCGAAAATGGCTCGCCCGGCGCCAGCGCCGGCGGCGGCTCCCCCGACGGTACCGATGCCTGGGCCGCCCGAGCCCGACTCGCATCCAGCGATGGCGAGGCTGACGATCAGCAGGGCGCCAGCCGTGCCGGACAGGGAGAGCCGCCTAGTCTTCGTGTTGCTCATGATCCTGTTCTCCCTGTCTTAGTAGCTCTTCTCTTCGGCGGTGACCGACGCGACGATCTCCTGGAACGAGAGCCCGCCGTCGCCGTCCTTATCGGCCGCCTTGAACGCCTTCATCTTGTACGTCATCACCTCCGTGAAGGTGAGGTAGCCGTCGCCGTTGGTATCGATGCGGGCGAACTTGCGCGGATCGGGGTTGCCAAGCTCCGCCGGCGTCAGCTTGCCGTCATGATCGCGGTCGAGGCCGGCGAAGCCGGCGGCTGCGTCCCGCACGAACTCGCCCTCGCTGATCAGGTTGTTGCCGTCGGTATCGGCGGCTTCGAACGACATCTGTTCGTAGGCGAGGCCCCAGGTCATCGGATCGGGCATTACCATCGGTGCTTCCTGGGCGTGCGCCACGAGCGGCGCGGTGACCGCCGCTAGCGTCACGGCGGTCAGTCCCGCCATCCATGTCCGCTTCATTGCATCTCCTGCTTGTACCCGGTGGCCCATGTTCGCGCGGCTTCCGGCGGCATTTCGCCGAGCGTGACCTGCACAGCGCGAAAGACGGGTATTTCTGCGGTGTTGAGATGGAAATCGCAATCAGGAAACGGTGTCGTGATCGGTTCGCAAACCCGGCGCGGTCTCTTGGTCATCCGTCTACACAATGCTGCGTTGCGTCAAACGCGCCTTGTGGTCGAAGAAACGCAAGCGCATATGCTGCGGCGTTGTTCGCTCTCGCAGCAAAAAAGGGCGGATAAACGATTAGGAGGATGCGGCTAGGGAATCGGGTAACAACCATTGGAGATAGGTCTATGACTACCCGAAGCACTCGACCGCTGAATGACGACGACCGGCGCGCGGCTGCGCTGGCCGCGGTGATCGTCAACGACACCACGCTGCTGAGCGAGCACCACGGAGACCTGCCGGCCCTGGTCAAGGGACGGGCGAAGGTCTGGGACGACCTCAGCGCGACCATTTCGCGCATCGTCCGGCGCAGCGCGACCCGCCTTGCCCATTTGGTTCGCCGCCCGGAGTCTACCGCGCGGAGCTGACCCCTGACCGGCGGCTGCGCCGCTCACGCGGTATCGAAGAACCGCACCAGCTTCCCGGAGGGCTCGCCGCAGAGAGCGCCGTCCCGCATGACAAGCCCGCCGCCGACGACGGTAGCAACCGGCCAGCCGGTGACGGTGAGGCCGTCAAAAGGCGTCCAACCGCAGCGGCTGGCGATCCAGCGGTGGGTGATCATCCGCCGTGCGTTCAGGTCGACGATGCTGAGATCGGCGCGATAGCCGACGGCAATGCGGCCGCGGCCGGGCAGCCCGAAGAGGCGGGCTGGTCCGGCGCTGGTGAGATCGATCAGGCGCTGCAAGGTGAGCCGGCCCCTGGCCACGTGGTCGAGCATGATCGGCAGCAGCGTCTGCACCCCGGGCATCCCCGAGGGACTTTCCGGGTAGGGCTTGCGCTTTTCGTCGCGCGTGTGCGGGGCGTGATCGGAACCGATGCAGTCGACGATGCCATCGGCGACCGCCCGCCACAGCGCCTCGCGGTGGCGGGCCTCGCGGATCGGCGGGTTCATCTGCGCGAAGCTCTCCAGCTCCTCGTAGCAGCCGGGGGCGGCAAGCGTCAGGTGCTGCGGCGTCACCTCGACCGACACCAGATCGCGATGCTGCGCCAGCAGCGTCATCTCCTCGGCGGTCGAGACGTGCAGCACATGGACGCGCCGGCGGGCGGTCTCGGCGAGAGCCAGCAGGCGTCGGGTCGCTGCGACCGCCGTTTCTGCGTCCCGCCACTCCGGATGGCGGGCGGGATGGGCGCCGCCGGCGACAATGGTGTAGCGCTGGCGGAGCCGCTCCTCGTCCTCGGCATGGACGGCGACGCGGCGGCTGCCGCTGGCCAGGACCTCGCCGAGGCCGGCATCGTCGCCGACCAGCAGGTCGCCGGTTGAACTGCCCATGAACACCTTGATGCCGGCGCAGCCGGGCAGCCGCTCCAGGCGGGCGAGCTGCGCGGCGTTGTCGCGGGTGGCGCCCAGCCAGAAGGCGATATCGACCCAGGCCCGTCCCTCGGCGCGGCGGCATTTGTCGGCAAGTTCAGCCTCGCCGGTCGTCGCGGGCTTGGTGTTCGGCATCTCGAACACCGCCGTCACCCCGCCCAGGGCCGCCGCTCTGGTGCCGGTCTCGAGATCTTCCTTGTGCTCCAGGCCGGGCTCGCGGAAGTGAACCTGGGAATCGATCACGCCAGGCAGGGTGTGCAGGCCACGGGCGTCGACGACGGTTGCAGCCGGCGCCCGCCCGAGATCGCCGAGGGCGACGATCCTTCCCGCCCGGACGCCGACGTCGGCCTCGGCGAAGCCGCTAGACGTCGCAACGGTACTGCCCTTCACCAGGAGATCGTATCGTTCCGCCACCGTCCCTCGCATTTCCGCCGTCGCGCCCCGTCGCGGTTATTAGTGCAGGCTGACGCCCTGCTGGCGCAGCTGGCTGAGCGCGGCCTCCTGCTCATCCGGGGACAGGCGATCGACCAGCCTCGATGTCTCCGAACGACAGGTTATCGTCGAATTCTTGTATAGATGGACAACCTGATCGTCGGTGTAGTCGGAACTCGGCGTGCACAGGGACGTCGCCGTCAGGTTCTTCTTAAAGTACTGATCGGCACGTGCCATGGCGCTGTTGCATACTGATGCCGCTCCCCCCGCATAAGGGTTGTCTTTCATACTTTTTAGGACGGCGAGATAGGTGTTGTTCGCCTTGCGCGCCGTCTGCGCCGCGTCATTAAGTGTCTTCATGCAATCGGCATCAACTGGCTGCGTCGGCTCCAGCGGCATCATCGACGGCACCGGCGGGGCCGCCATTGCGAACGGTGCGGCGAACAGGCTCACCGCCAGGGCAGCCGCAACAACGCGTGCACGATTCATCGCAACCTCGGAACTGCTGGTAGGAATATTGCTGAGCGGGAAACCACATGTAAATCTGGCAGGCACCGGGACGACTGGCAAACGAAACGTCGCGGTGGCCGTGGCGCGGCGGAGAACGCAGTTGCAACGACACCAAACCCGCATAATGCGAACGCGAAACGATCCCGGGTAAGAACCAGCGCCCTTCTCCTGGCGCGACCGCTCACGGGCGATGCGGCGAGCTGAGGGGGGGAACGCTCTACGACAGGGAAGATGATGGATTTCGACCCGCTGCTGCTCTCGCGCATTCAGTTCGCTTTCACGATCTCGTTTCACATCATTTTTCCGGCGTTCACCGTTGGTCTGGCGGCGTGGCTGGCGACCCTTGAGGCGCTGTCGATGGCCACCAGGCGTCCCGTTTACCGGTCCCTGCTCGATTTCTGGGTGAAGGTCTTTGCTGTTGCCTTCGGGATGGGCGTCGTCTCTGGCATCGTCATGGCCTTCCAGTTCGGGACCAACTGGAGCGAACTCGCCCACCGGATGGGGCCGATCCAGGGCCCGCTGCTCGGCTATGAGACCTACACCGCCTTCCTGCTGGAGAGCACGTTCCTCGGTATCGTGCTGTTCGGGCGCAACCGGGTGCCGCCGTGGGCATACTTGCTGGCGTGCTGCCTGATCGCGCTGGGGACGACCTTCTCGGCCTTCTGGATCATGGCCAACAACACCTGGATGCAGGTTCCGCTGGGCTGGGTGGAGGAGAACGGCCGGTATGCGCCCAGCGACTGGTGGCTGATCCTCAGCCATGAGGTCGCCTGGATCCGTTTCTTCCATATGCTGCTGGCGGCCTACCTCACCACCTCGTTCTGCATCGCCGCGACCGGTGCCTGGTACCGGCTGCGACGCATCTATACCGAACCCGCCAATGTCATGCTGACCATGGGGCTGGGGCTTGCCGCCGTGCTGATCCCGATCCAGATCGCCCTTGGTCACCTCAGCGGCGAATACACCGCCCACCATCAGCCCTCCAAGTTTACCGCCATCGAAGGCCGGTGGCAGACCGAACAGCCGGCGCGATTGATCCTGCTCGCTTGGCCCGATGTGGACAATGAGCGCAATCACTGGGAGATCGCGGTGCCTTATCTCGGCAGCTTCGTCGATACCGGCACCTTTACCTCGGCGGAGCCTGGTATCGTCACCATTCCGCCCGACCAGCGGCCCCCCTTTCTCATTCCGTTCTATGCGTTCCGCGTCATGGTCGGGGTGGGGCTGTTGATGTGGGCGTTGTCCTGGTACGGCATCTGGCTGCGGCGAGGCGGCTGGGAGCAGGCACCGTCCTGGTTCCTGTGGGTCACCTTCCTCAGCTTCCCATCCGGCTTCATCGCGGTGCTGACCGGCTGGTTCACTGCCGAGGTGGGCCGCCAGCCGTGGGTCGTGTTCGGGCTCCTGCGCACGGCGGATGCGGTGACGCCGAGTCTTGGTGCCGCGGAGGTGTGGGCATCACTGCTCGCTTACATCGCTGTCTATACGCTGATATTCTCAGCCGGGACCTTCTACATTTACCGCCTGATGCGCGAGGGACCGGCGGCGGCCAAGGCGCCTGCGTCCGGCGTCAGCGCGCTGCGGCCGCTGGCGGCAGCCGGCCCGTCGCCGTCGCCAGCCCCGAGCCGCGAAGGATGATGCCATGCCCTTCCATGTCACCGACCTGCCAATGGTCTGGGCGAGCATCATCGCTGTTGCCATCCTGCTCTATGTCATGCTCGACGGCTTCGACCTTGGCGTCGGCATTCTCTTCGGCACCACCGCCGACGAAGACTTCCGCCGGACGATGATGGGGGCGGTGGCACCGGTCTGGGACGGCAACGAGACGTGGCTGGTGTTCGTTGGCGCCAGCCTTTATGCCGGCTTTCCGCTGGTCTACTCGATCCTGCTGCCGGCCTTCTACTTGCCGCTGACGCTGCTGCTGATCGCGCTGATCCTGCGCGGGGTGGCGTTCGAGTTCCGCTACAAGACGGAGCGCTGGCGCTGGGTGTGGGACACCGGCTTCTTTGTCGGCTCGCTGATCGCCGCTTTCGTGCAGGGAGCGGCGGTGGGGGCCATTGTCGATGGCCTGCCGGTGGCGAACGGCCGCTTCGTCGGCGGCCCGTTCAGCTGGCTGTCGCCGTTCGCCATCGCCTGCGGCCTCGGCCTCGTCGTCGGCTACATGCTGATCGGCGCCGGCTGGCTGGTTCTGAAGACGACCGGCGGCCTGCGCGACTGGGCTTACGTTCGGGTGCTGCCGATGGCGGCGGCCCTGCTCCTCTTCCTGTGTATCGCCTTCGGCTACGCGCTCACCGCCGATCTCGCGGTGATGCACCGCTGGATCGATCGTCCGTGGCTGGCGGTGTTCCCGTTGGTCGGCATCATCGCCGTGCTGGGCTTGCTGCGCGGCGTGCGCCAGCGCACCGACTGGTTGCCGTTCACGGCTGTCGCGGTAATTTTCATGGCGGCGTTCGCCACCATGGCGGTGAGCTTCTGGCCGTACATGATCCCGTTCTCGGTGACCATTGCCGAGGCGGCAGCGCCGGAATCGTCGCTGGAGTTCCTCATCTTCGGCGCCGGCCTGTTCATCCTGCCGATTGTTCTCGTCTACACGATCATCGTCTACTGGATCTTCCGCGGCAAAGTCGGCGAAGACATGCATTATCACTGAGACGGCCGCACCATCCTGGGGTCGGGACCGGGTGGCGGGGGAGGATTACTCGGGCGGTACCGCTGCCAGCGCGGCAAGATCGCCGGGTTCGTCCACGTCCACCAGCACGCCATCGTCGGCCATCGGCACGGCGCGGATGCGATCGGCATAGCGGCTCAGCAGCACCCGCCCGCCGGCGTCACCTTCGATCGCCCGCAACTCGGCGAATAGTGCCGCCGGCCACAGCATCGGATTGCCGCGGCGATCGCCGAACACCGGGGCGCAGATGCTGCCGGGCGGAGCGGCGGTGAATGCCGTCATCAGCGCGTCGATGTGCCGGGCACGCACCTTCGGCATGTCGGCAAGCAGCACGACCGCCCCGTCGAGGTCCTGCGGCAAGGCGCCGATCCCGGCGGCGAGCGATCCGCCAAGCCCCTCGGCATAGCGCGGATTGTCGGCGAAGTGCACGTCGAGCCCGGCCAGGGCGGCGCGTACCTCCGACCGGCGATGGCCGGTGACGACGATCACCGGACGGGCCTGGGAGGCGAGGGCGGCATCGACCGCCTCGCGCAGCAATGGCTGGCCCGCCAGTGGCAAGAGCAGCTTGCCGTCGGGCCCCATCCGCGTGCCCTGTCCCGCCGCGAGCACGACGGCGCCGATCTGCGGCGCGCCGGCACTGGGCGGGACCTCAGCCGCGCGCTCGGCCTGCTTGCGCGGCAGCGGGCGTTGCGGGATTTCCGCCAGCAGGCCGCCGACGCCCCACCCGGCGACTTCCGCCGGCCCGACCGGCAGGCCGGCGAGCAGGCGCGCCAGAACAAGATCGAGCCCGTTCGCCTGCGGCGAGCGGGCGCAGCCGGGAAGCCCGACAACCGCCGCGCCATCGAGCCGGGCGAGCAGGAGCAGGTTGCCGGGATCGACCGGCATGCCGAAGTGGACGATCTCGCCGCCGCAGGCGACGATCGCCGCCGGGATCACGTCTCTGCGATCGACGATCGCCGACGCCCCGGCCAGCAGGATCGGATCGCGGCCCCTGTGCCGCTGCGCCGTGATCGCGGTTGCCACCGCGGCACCGTCGTGATCGACGACGAGCGTCTCCGCCAGCTCCGAGCCGAGGGCCTCCAGCCGCCCTTGGGTCACGGTCTGGGTTTTCTTCAACAGGCTGGCCTTGAACCCCGGCAGCCGGGTCTGCACCAAGCCCGCGCGATGGGCGCGGAAAGCGCGCACCGACAAGGCCGCCATGCCGGAGCGCAGCACCGCAACGCAACGCGCCAGCGCCGGGCGCGGCACGGCAAACGGGATGATCTTTACCGTCGCCACCATTTGCCCCGGCCGCACGACGGCATCGGCGGCGAGCGTCGCCACCGTCATCGCCTCGTCGACGGCGTTGGCCGCGTCGATCCGTGCCGCATCGATCTGCAGCAGGCCCAGCACACCCGCGTAGAGGTTGGCGCGGCCAGTCGCCACCGCCGCCGCCGCGATGCCATCACCTGCGAGGGTTGCCGCCATTGCTGCAGCCGCCTCGTCCTCGCCGACGTCGTCCGCTTCCAGGCGGGCGACGGTGACGGTGGTGCAGCCGCTGGCCGCCAGCAGGGCGACATCATCATCGCTGAGCAGCCGGCCTTTCTTGAACGAGAAGCCGTTGCCGCGGACGCCGTGCGCCAACAGCCCGCCCGCGGCCTCAACCACAGGTTCCGCCGCGAAGATCACGGCGCTGCCTCGCCGCGGCGGACCTGGGTCATCTCGGCGAGGATCGAGATGGCGATCTCCGACGGGGTGCGGGCGCCAATCGGCAGACCGACCGGACCGTGCACCCGTGCGAGTTCGTCGTCGCCGAGCCCCATGGCACGCAGCCGGACCAGCCGGGCGGCGTGGGTCTTCCGGCTTCCGAGGCAGCCGATGTAGAAGGCTTGAGAGCGCAAGGCGACACGGAGCGCGGCATCGTCCAGCTTGGGATCGTGGGTTAGGGTGACGACGGCGGCGCGCTCGTCGAGCGCCAGCTGCTCCATCGCCTGATCGGGCCAGGCACTCATGACGCTGTATCCCTGGAACTGCTCGCGGGCGGCAAAGCCGCGGCGCGGATCGACGAGGATGACGCGATAGCCGGCGGAAGTTGCCATGCGCGACAGCGGCTCGGCGATGTGCACGGCACCGACGATGATCAGCCGCGGTGCTGGGTTGAAGACGTGCAGGAACAGCCTGCCCTGTTCTGTCGCAAGGATACGGCATTGGTCGGCCGAGACGGCCTGGTGCGCCGCCGCCACGACGGCGTCATCCACCGTGAGAGGGCCGCAGCGGTCGTTGCCGATGAGCAGGGCGTGCGCGCCGCCTGGCAGCTCGCTGATCAGCACCGCGG
>JAEULG010000124.1 GCA_016793875.1 Rhodospirillales bacterium
TCCGGCTGTTCCGCCAAGCGCTCGGCCAGCCAGCGTAGTCGCTCGGAGCAGAAGCCGCCACCGACCTCGCCGGGCAGCAGCGTATCGAGGCCGATCAGCCGCAGCGGCCAGTCTTCGATGGTGTACTGCAGGAATTCGCCGCCGCCGGGAAGATAACCGGCATCGCCGAATGCCGACTGCAGCCTGCCGCGATCGTCGTGGTTGCCGGCGATGACGTAGACCGGCATTGGAACGTTCCGCAGCATCCGCCGCAGCAGGGCGTAGTCCTCGGGCAGCGCAAGATCCGTCAGATCTCCGGTGGCCAGCACCAGATCAGGCCGCGGCCACAGCCGGATGATGTGAGCGATACAATCGGCAAGGGCGCCGATTGTATCTATCCGGCCCTGCAGCGGCCCACCAGACGCCCGCAAATGCAGATCCGATATCTGAGCGATCAGCACGGCCCGCCGCCGCTCGGCGTGTTCACCCTGAACAGCATTCGTGCTCCGTTGCCCTCTGCGGCGATCACGACCAGGCAATGACCTCCTGTCGTTGGCGGCCCAGCCCGGCGACACCGAGCTCGACCACGTCTCCCGGCTTGAGGAACTCGGGCGGCTGGCAGCCGGCCCCGACGCCGGCGGGGGTTCCGGTGGCGATCACATCGCCGGGGGCGAGAGTCATGAACTGGCTCAGGTGGCTGATCAGGAAGGCGACCGGGAAGATCATATCGGCGGTATTGCCGGTCTGGCGGCGCTTGCCATTGACGTCCAGCCACAGATCGAGCCGCTGCGGATCGGCGACCTCGTCACGTGTGACAAGCCACGGACCGATCGGCGCGAAGCTGTCGGAGCTCTTTCCTTTGACGAACTGGCCGCCGCGCTCCTTCTGGTAGGACCGCTCCGAGACATCGTTGATCACCGCATAGCCGGCAATGTGGTCGAGCGCCTTCGCCTCATCGACGTACCGGGCGCGGGTGCCGATGATCACCGCCAGTTCCACCTCCCAGTCGGTCTTCGCCGAACCGCGCGGGATGACGATGGCATCGTTGGGCCCGCTTAACGCGGTGATCGCCTTGGAGAACACCAGCGGCTCGCTGCCTGGCGTCGCGCCGGTCTCCTCGGCATGGCTGCGATAGTTGAGGCCGATGCCGAGGATCTTGCCGATGCCGGCCACCGGCGGGCCGAGGCGGACCGGGCCTTCGACCAGCGGCAGGGTCGCCGGATCGATCGCTGCCAACCGGCGCAGCCGCTCGAAATCGAGACTCTCGCCGCGAAGATCGGCGACATGGGGAGAGAGATCGCGGATCTCGCCGTTCCCGTCGAGCATACCCGGCCGTTCACGGCCCGCCGGGCCCCAGCGCAACAGCTTCATCGGATCTCCCTTCACTTCGCACGCCCGCGACCGTTCTGCTTCCGATCGCGCCATGGCACCAACAGAGAGTAGCGGCCGCCAGTGCGCCGTCAAGCAGCCCGCCACCTCCCATGTCTCTTGGTCGGAGGTCGGCACGGCGGGCGGCTTTTGCCGCCGCTGACAGGGCGCGGGTTGCCAGCCGCCGGCTTCCCAAGCACAATCCGCCGCCGCTGCCGTCACGAACGCGTGTATCAGGGGGTAAGGGTACGGCGCCGCGGCGACAGGGGTGTTCATTGCACTGTCGGGAGAATTCAATCGAGATGGTCGAGTTGCTCAGCGACCCGCAGGCCTGGGCCAGCCTGCTTACCCTGACCTTGCTGGAGATCGTTCTCGGCATCGACAACGTCATCTTCCTGTCGATCGTCTCCGGCCGTCTGCCTGTGGAGCGGCAGCCGCGGGCACGCGCCGTCGGCCTGGGCCTGGCCGCAATCATGCGCATCCTGCTGCTGTTCTCCATTACCTGGATCATCGGGCTGACCCAGCCGTTGTTCACGGTGGCAGATTTCTCGGTGTCATGGCGCGACATCGTGCTGATTGCCGGCGGCTTGTTCCTGCTGATCAAAGGCACGATGGAAATCCACCACATGGCCGAAGGTATGGACGACGAAGCGCACGGTCAGGCACCCGCCTCGTTCGCCGCCGTCATCGGCCAGATCGTCATGCTCGACATCGTCTTTTCGCTCGACTCGGTCATCACCGCGGTCGGCATGTCGCAGCACCTGCCCGTGATGATCGCCGCGGTGCTCATCTCGGTGGGTGTGATGCTGGCGGCAGCCAAGCCGATCGGTGACTTCATTAACCGCCATCCGACGGTGAAGATGCTGGCCCTCAGCTTCCTGCTGCTGGTCGGTGTCGCGTTGATCGCGGACGGCCTGCATTTCCACATTCCACGCGGCTACCTCTACTTCGCCATCGCCTTCTCGCTCGGCGTCGAGGTGCTGAACCTGATCTCCTCCAACGCCCGCGCGAAGCGGCGGGCGGCAGCGGCAGCACGCTCGCAGCACTGATCGACGCTCAGGGAGCGTCGTCCAATCGGGCG
>JAEULG010000125.1 GCA_016793875.1 Rhodospirillales bacterium
CTCGATCCGGCGAATGCCGAGGCGCTGAACACGCAGGGAAACCTGCGGCTGGCGGCGGGCGCAGCGGCGGAAGCGGAAGCGGCCTACCGGCAGGCTTTGCGGGTGCGGCCGGACTACGCCGAGGCGCTGAGCAACCTCGGCAGCGCCCTGCGCGCCCAGGACCGGCTGGCGGAGGCCGAGGCGGCGCTGCGGCAAGCCGTCGCCAGCCGGCCGGGCTATGCCAATGCGCTCGCCAACCTCGGCCTGGTGTTGCAGGAGCAGGGGCGCTGCGACGAAGCGCTCGCCGCCTGCGATCAGGCCATCACCGCGGATCCCGACCACGCGGCGGCGCACGGCAACCGGGCGATGCTGCTGCTGCTGCTCGGCCGGCTGGAGGAGGGGTTCGCCGAATACGAATGGCGCTGGCGGATGCCGGGCTTTGCCACCGCGCGCCGCGACTTCGGCTGCCCGGCGTGGGCCGGCGAGCGTCTCGACGGCGCCACCTTGCTGATTCACGCCGAGCAGGGGCTGGGTTCCGCCATCCAGTTCGTCCGCTATGCGGCGCTGGCCGCCGGGCGTTGCACCCGCGTTGTGCTGGAATGCCAGGCGCCGCTGCTGCGGCTGTTCCGCCAGTCGCTGGCCGGCCCAGAAGGACCCGTGGCCGAAGTCGTCCGCAAGGGCGATCCGCTGCCGCTGTGCGACCGGCATGCGCCACTGATGAGCCTGCCGCATCTTTTCGGAACGACGCTCGCCACCGTTCCTGCAGAGATCCCCTATCTTGCCGCCGCCGCGAGCGATGTTGGCGCTTGGCAGGCGCGGCTGATGACGGCGCCGCCGCCGCGCGTCGGCCTCGTCTGGTCGGGCAACCCGCGCCACGAGAACGACCGCAATCGCTCGCTGCCGGCGGCGGCGCTTGCTCCTTTGGTGGCGGGGAGCGCGGGCTCGTTTTTCAGCCTGCAGGTACCGGCGCGGGCGCAGGACCTTGCCGCCCAGCCGCCGGGGCGCGTTGTCGATCTCGCCGGCGATCTGGCCGACTTCGCCGACACGGCGGCGGCGATCAGCGCTCTCGATCTGGTGATCAGCGTCGATACCGCCGTGGCGCACTTGGCGGGGGCGCTCGGCCGGCCGACATGGCTGCTGCTGCCCCACATCGCCGAGTGGCGCTGGCTGCGCGAGCGCACCGAGTCGCCGTGGTACCCGAGCCTGCGGCTGTTTCGCCAGCGCGCGCCGGGAGACTGGGACGATGTGGTCGGCCGCGTCGCTGCGGCCCTCGCCGGGGTGGGCGGCGGGCGGGTGCCGACGTGAGCCGGCGTCCCCCGGGTACCAAGGCGCCGCCGCAGCGGACCACCGGCCGCGAAGCAGCGCGGCTGGTGGCAGAAGGCGTCCGCCGCCACCAACAGGGCGATCTGCGCAAGGCGGAAGTCTGTTACCGGCAGGCGTTGCGTCTCGATTCGCAGCAGGCGGACGCCCTGCACCTGTCGGGGTTGGTGGCCTACCAGTCTGGCGCGGCGGCGGAAGGTCTTGGTCTGATCGAAAAGGCGCTGGCGATCCAGCCGCGGCAGGCACCGTTCCACAACTCGCACGGCGTCGTTCTACTGGCGCTGCACCGGCTGACGGACGCAGAGCAGGCGTTCCGCCGGGCTCTCGCCCGCGACCCGTTCTATCCTGAGGCGTTCAATAACCTCGGCAACGCGCTGCAGCGCCAGGACCGGTTGGATGAAGCGGTGGGCGCCTACGACCAGGCACTGGCGGCGAAGCCGGACTATGCCGACGCTTGGCGCAACCGCGGCCGCGCCCTGCATCTGGCCGGCCGCCCGGAGGAGGCGGTGGCAAGCCTGCGGCGGTCGCTCGACCTGTTGCCCGGCGAGGCCAAGACGCTGCGCTGGCTGGGAGACGCGCAGGGCGCCGCCGGCACGCGCGAGGCGGCCGAAGCCAGCTTCCGCGAAGCCATTGCCGCCGATCCGGCGGATGCGCAAGCCCACGCCGCGCTGGCCGCCCTGCTGGAGCGCAGCAGCCGGCTGGACGAAGCCCGGGCTGCGGCAGAGGCGGCGCTGGAGTGCGATCGCCGCCTGCTGCGAGCCGCCGTCACCGCCGCCCGGGTGCACCGGCGCCAGGGCCGGACCGGCGCGGCGCTGGCGATCCTCGATGCTGCCGAGCGGGAGGGCGCAGCGGCCGAGCCGGCGGCACCACTGGACGAGCGGGCGCAAGCGGCGTTCGAACGCGGGCAGACCCTGGATCGCGCCGGCGATTACCCCGCCGCTTATGCCGCTTTCGATCTCGGCAACCGGCTGCTGGCGGAAGCGCCGGCGGCGCGGCACATCGACCGCACCTTCTTTCCGCGGCTGATCGACCGGCTGCGCACGCGGTTCAGCAGGGAATGGGTCGCCGGCTGGCAACCGGAACCGGCCGTGGCAGCGCCCGGCACGACGCCGGTGTTTCTCATCGGCTTTCCGCGCTCAGGCACGACGTTGCTCGATCAGATCCTCGATTCCCATCCGGCACTCTCGACGATGGAAGAGAAGGACGCCCTCGATCAGGTGCGGCGCGCCGTGGACCGGCTTCCGGGCGGCTATCCCGACGCGCTGGCGAACCTGGAGGCCGCGGCGCTCGACGACCTCCGCCACCTCTACTGTTCGGAAGTGGCCGGCCAC
>JAEULG010000268.1 GCA_016793875.1 Rhodospirillales bacterium
ACGCGAGCCCCGATCCCCCGCGCCAGAACCCTGGCCACACGGTCCCGGCTCCCGTCAGCCAACCGCGGGGTGGAGCAGCCCGGTAGCTCGTCAGGCTCATAACCTGAAGGTCGCAGGTTCAAATCCTGCCCCCGCAACCAAACTTTCCAAAATATATCAGATAGTTAGCGGAGCCCTGCACCGGCAGTAAGCAACCGCACATCGCGCCCAGTCAGCACTATGGAAGCAAGAGGAGGCGAAAAGCGTCGAACCTCAGCGCGTTGACGCGTAGTCAGGCACCGGCGAGCAGCGTCTCGATATCGTCGGCGGTGATGTCGAGCGGGCTGCCGGCCTCCGGATCATACAGGCCCTCCGCCAGCGCGCCCTTGCGGCGCTGCAGCTCCAGCATCTTCTGCTCGATCGTGTTCAACGTCACCATTCGGTGGACGAATACCGGTTTGTCCTGGCCGATGCGGTGGCTGCGATCAATCGCCTGCGCCTCCACCGCCGGGTTCCACCACGGATCATAGAGGATCACCGTGTCGGCGGCAGTGAGATTGAGCCCGGTGCCGCCGGCCTTCAGGCTGATCAGGAACACCGGCACCTCGCCCGCCTGGAAGCGCTTCACCGGCGTCACCGGGTCCTGAACCTCGCCGGTGATCTTGACAAAGGCGATCTTCGCTGCGACCAAGCGCTCCTCGATCAGCGCCAGCATGCTGGTGAACTGGGAGAACAGCAGCACCCGGCGGCCCTCCTCAACCAGCTCCTCCAGCATCTCCATTAGCCGAACCAGCTTGGCGGACGTGGCGCCGCTCTTCTTGACCGACGGCAGCTTGACCAGGCGGGGATCGCAGCACACCTGGCGTAGCTTCAGAAGCGCATCGAGGATGATGATCCGGCTGCGGTCGAGCCCCTTGGCGGCGACCGCTTCGCGCACCTTCTGGTGCATGGTGAGCCGCACCGCCTCGTAGACCGCGCGTTGCCCGGCCTCCATCTCGAGGGGCTCGATGATCTCCGTCTTCGGCGGCAGCTCGGCTGCGACCTGCGCCTTGCTGCGTCGTAGCAGAAACGGCCGCACGCGGCGGGCGAGCGCCTGTCGCCGGGTCGCGTCGTCACTCTTTTCGATCGGCGCGCGGAAGGTCCGCGCGAATTGCCGTCGGTCGCCCAGTAGACCCGGATTGACGAAATCCATCAGCGCCCACAGCTCGCCCAGGTGGTTCTCGACCGGCGTGCCGGTGAGGCAGAACCGCTGGCGAGCCTCGAGTTGCCGCAGGAGGCGGGCGGCGTTGGTGTCCGGGTTCTTGACGTTCTGCGCTTCGTCGACGATCACCGCGTGCCACGGCTGGGCGAGCAGAGTATCCCGGTCCCGCGGCAGCAGCGCGTAGGTGGTCAGCACCAGGTCGTGCCCGGGAATCGCATCGAAGCGGGCTTTGCGATCCGCTCCGTGCAAGGTGAGTACGGCGAGTGCCGGCGCGAAGCGCTCCGCTTCCATCCGCCAGTTGGCCATCAGGGACGTGGGTGCCACGACCAGGCTCGGTCGATCGGCGTGGCCGTCCTGTTTCTCGGCGAGAATGTGCGCGATCGCCTGCACCGTCTTGCCGAGGCCCATGTCGTCGGCCAGCACGCCGCCGAGCCCCGTCTCCCCGAGGAAGCGCAGCCAGGAATACCCTTGGACCTGATACGGCCGGAGCGTCGCGGCGAAGCCTTCCGGAGCCGGGTGTTCGCCGATGGATCCTGCCTCGCGCAGCCGCTTGCCGAGACTGCGCAGGGCCTCGCCGCCCGACCAGGCAATCCCGGCGCCGGCGACCAGCTCTTCCAGGGCCGCGAGTTCGGCGGCGCGGCTGCGGCTGAAGCCCAACTTCTCCTCGTTCAGGTACACCCGGAACAGCTCGTGCAGCGCGGCGAGGATGGGCTTCACCCGCGCGTACGGCAGCGGAAGAAGGCGGCCGTCGTCGAGAGGGACGAACAAGGTCTGTGGATCGCCGTCCTCGAGGTCGAAGAAGTCGCTGTCGGCGTCGTCGGGCACGGCCTTCAAGAGACCGACGATGTGCGGCAGGAGGTTGACGCGTTGCCCATCGACAGAAATACCGAGGTCGAACTCGAACCAGTCGATGCCGCTACCCTCGTGCAGTTCGGCATCGACGTCGCCGTCGGCCTCCGCGAGCGGCGGCGCGAAACCCGGCTCGATCTCGATCCACCAGCCTTCTTCGCGCAGGCGTGGTGCCACCTCGACGAGGAACCGCGGCCACGCCAGGGGATCATCGTCGGTGAGAACGAGTTCGCCGCGGGCGTCCGGCGGCAACCCGTAGGCGGGGTTCGCCTGGATCGCCGCCAACCGGGCATCGGCAGCGGCAAGACGCTTGCGCTGCCGGTTTTCCAGTGTGCGATCACGTTCGACGGTGAACAAGCGGCCGTGTTCGGCGAAAAGCGGCTTTTCGCGCTGATCGCTGGCCGGCAGGATCACCGATCCGTAGGCGAAGGCGAGGCGTGCGACCGGGATATCCGGGGGTGCCGACGGCATCGCCCAGGAATAGCCTCCGTACACGGGCCTGACCTTTCGCCGAGCCAGCTGCAGGATCGGCGTGGGCGGACCGCCGACGATCTCCGGTGGCGATGGTTCCGCCGGAAGCAACTGTTCATGATCGGGCAGTCGCTCGGCGAGCTTGCCGCGGAGCGCTGTCACTTGTTGGGGTTCGAGCGCGGGGGCCTGCATCAACATGGCGGCAACCCGCGGCGGGACGCCGATCTGCAACGGACCGCAGACGGCCGCTGCGGCATCGACGTACCAGGGCGGCGTGAGGCAAACGGCGATGCCCCCGCCCTCGACCGAGACGACGGGCTTCTGAGCGCTGCTGTCCATCATCGTCCAGCCGAGCCCGCCGGGTCGCGGTTCGCCTGCCGTCATCACCGGCCCGTCGAGCGACTGCCAGCGACACCGGCCGGTGGCGAGGACGAGGTTGAGCACTTCCGGGCCGGTCTCGCCCGACAGCGTATGGCTATGGCCGCCGCCATGACCGTAAAGCCCGCGCAAGTGCAGGAGCCGCCGCAGAATCGGCAGGTCTTGGCCGCGCAGGAACTTGGCCGGCGTGCCCGAAAACGCCGACTGAGGATCGTAGTTCGATACCGTACTGCTGAAAGTGTCGTCCTTCAGCAGCCGGACCGACTTGAGTTCGAGGACGGGCTGCGGCGGGCCGAAGACGCCGTGGTCGATCGACAAGACGTAGATCAACCGCTGACGGATCGAGGTGGGATATTCGTCCTCGCTGAGCGCCATCGCCCGGTCGAGGTCGGCGAGCCAGCTTTCGGCTTGCGGCGACAGCACCGGTCGCCCGGCCGGGGGCGCGAGCTTCCGTCCCTCGGCCGTGACCATGGTCTCGATCAGCAGCGCCGCCACATGCTTGCAGTTGTAGCCGATCGGACATGAGCAGGAGCCTTCGATCCGGACCCTGCCGTCCGGCCCGATGCCCACCTCGATCACCAAGCTGTACGGACGCCGTTGCGTGCCCTGCACCCGGCCCTTGATGCGCGTGCCGTCCTCGGCCATCTCGGTGACGAAGGCTCGCCGCCGGCGCTGATAGAGCGTAGCCTTTTCGAACGCCGACGCCGACGCCGTCCGGCGGATATCGTCAAGTGTGTGCAGCCGCACGTCCCGTCCTCAATACCGACTGGCGCACCCCGAGAGTGATGTTCCGCTTGTCGCCGCCGCGGACGGTGACATTCCGACGCTGCCGACACAATAAGCCTCGGCGCAGAGCGCGTCGTCTCGGTCTCGGCGCATGGGCAGGCGCCCGAGTGGGCGGTCGTTGCCAGCGTGCGACTTGCCGGCCATAACGTGGCGCGTTATAGTCGGGCCCGATGATCAAAGGATTCGCCGATCCCGAGACGGAATTGATCTGGAGCGGGCGGCGGAGCCGCAAACTGCCGCCCGACATTCAGGGCGTGGCCTTGCGCAAGCTGCGTCTGCTGAACCAGGCGAAGGTTCTCGCTGATCTCAGGGTGCCGCCGGGTAACCGCTTGGAGGCACTGAAGGGCAACCGGGCCGGTCAGCACAGCGTGCGGATCAACGATCAGTGGCGGATCTGTTTCGTCTGGACCGAAGGAGGGCCGAGCGATGTCGAGATCGTCGACTACCATGACTGACGATGACCGGTTGCCGAACCCGCACCCCGGCGAGATTCTGCTCGAAGAATTCCTGAAGCCGATGCGCCTGAGCCAGAATGCGCTCGCTCGCGCCGTCCATGTGCCACCCCGGCGGATCAACGAGCTCGTTCTCGGCAAACGATCGATGACGGCCGACACCGATCTCCGCCTCGCACGCTACTTCGGCGTTTCGGAAGGCGTTTTTCTCGGCCTGCAGAACGATTACGACCTGATGGAACGTCGTCGAGAGATCGAGGCCGAATTGCAAACGATCGCCCCGCGCGCCGCCTGAGGCTGCCGGGAGAATGCCCTCGCTGTTTCGCTCCGCTG
>JAEULG010000036.1 GCA_016793875.1 Rhodospirillales bacterium
CTGGGGCGGGCCCTGCTGCGGCTGAGCCCGAGCGAGGGCTCCATCATCTTCGAGGGCCGGGAGCTGCAAGGGCTCTCCTGGAAGGAGCTGCGGCCGCTGCGCCGGCGCATGCAGATCGTCTTCCAGGACCCCTACGGCAGCCTCAGCCCGCGCCTTACCATCGGCCGCATCGTCGGCGAGGGCCTCGAGATCCACAAGCTGGGCACGCCCGACGAGCAGCGGGCGCAGGTCGAGGCGGTGCTGCGCGAGGTCGGCCTCGATCCCGCCGTGCACGACCGCTATCCGCACGAATTCTCCGGCGGCCAGCGCCAGCGCATCGCCATCGCCCGCGCCCTGGTGCTCAAGCCCGATTTCATCGTCCTCGACGAGCCGACCAGCGCGCTGGACATGTCGGTGCAGGCGCAGATCGTCGAGCTGCTGCGCGCGCTGCAGGCGGCCCACGGCCTCGCCTACCTCTTCATCAGCCACGACCTGAAGGTGATCCGCGCGCTGGCCCACGACGTGCTGGTGATGCGCGCCGGCCGCGTCGTCGAGCATGGTCCGGCCGAGGCAATCTTTGAGCGTCCGCAGCAGCCCTACACCCGCACGCTGATGGCGGCGGCGTTCGCGATGGAGACGGTGGGGTGAGGCGGCGCAACAGGGAATAGGGCCGCGAGCGAGATCAGGAGGGAGACGGCGGGTCCGGCGGGGTCATCTGCATCAGCTCTTCCAGGAGCGCGAGATAGCTGCGCCCGTCGTCGGTGAGGTAGACGTAGTGCTTCAGATCGAACTCCAGGTTTTCCCGCCGGGCGTAGTCGGTGCGGATGTCGACGAGGCCGTGGTTGGCGACGGGCGCGACGAACTGCAGGGCGTCGAGCCGCCGCAATTCATCGTACATGCGCGGATGGTAGCGTACCCAGAACGGCCCGTCGACGCTGAGGCCGCGCAGCTTCTCCAGCTCGAACCGGGTGACGATGCCTTTCAGCGCGATCTGCGACGTCAAGAGCTGAACTTGGCCCAGCCGCGCCTGCTGGTCTTCCAGTTGCCGGATCTGCTGCTGCTGCCGCTTGTCGGCAAAGCCGAGGGCTCGGACGGCCTTGATGATCGGGGTGCAGGCCGGCGAGAGTGCCGCCGATAGGTTGTCGCGCCGGCGGTAGGGGGAAAGGGTGATGCCGGCGAGGTCGGACGGCAGCTTGAGGTTGGCATCCTCGGCGTGGACGATGAACACCCGGCTGCGCCCCAGGCGCCCCATGAACAGCCCCAGCTCGAACAGGATGTTGTCGCGCGGCGACGCATAGCTCTGACCCCGGCTTTCGCCAAGGTCGTCGGGCGACAGGATCATAGCGGCGAAGTCGAACTGGTCCAGGACGTTCATCAGCGCCTCGAGCGTCCCGGCACCGGGAGCAAAGACGCCGTCCTTCCAGATCGTGGTAATGGTGTCGTGCTGAAGCTGAAGCTCGACCTCCCGCGCCACATCGAGGCCTTCGATGGATGAGCCGATGAACAGAGACGGGAGCGCATGCGTCATGGCCGACCTGCGACTTCGCCAAGCCCCCTGCTGACGATCGCCCGCCGGAGAGGAGTTGTCCAGGTGCAAGCGTCTCAGCGAATACCGTCAGCCGATGATTTTCACTCGATTATTCCCCCGTCTCGCAGCCTTTGGCGCAGCAGCGGCCGGGCTGGCAGCGACGCGCCGCAGCCGGCCCGCTGACGCCGCGCTCCAGCAGGTCCTCGACCAGCGCCGCCTTTTCCTGCAGCGGGTAGCGGCGGAAGATCTCGCGCTTCATCGCCTCGGGCGAGCCGCCGCCGTGCAGGCTGATCACCGAGTACCAGCCGGCGCTGTACGACGCGGTGAGGTCCTCCAGCAACCGCGCCACCTGCAGCCGGTGTGCCGCCGGAATGTCTGCCCGCCCGCCCAGCACCGCCTGCAGGTCCGCCCGCGTCTCCGGGTTGTGGTCCTCGTCGGGTCCGGGCAGCGCCACGACGAGGCCGCCGGAGACGGTATGGGCCAAGCGCTGCATGTCGTAGATCTGCGTCGCCAGCAGCAGCTTGCCGATGTTGGCGAAGACGGTGTCGGGCTGCACGGTGCCGGCGGGATCGGCTTCGGGATAGACGGAGGCGGCGACGCCGCAGGCATAGAAGCCCTCGACGATGCTGATCAGCTCGACCATCGCCTCGCGC
>JAEULG010000084.1 GCA_016793875.1 Rhodospirillales bacterium
CGTGAACGGCGGCCGGGCGATGAGCGTCTCGCAGCGGGCGAGCGGCAGCGGCGCCGCGGGCGGCGCGAACAGCCGCAGCAGGAACCAGATCTCCGCGAGCGGCGCGAACGCGGCGGCGCTGCCCGGCCCGGTGGCGAGGAACACCCGGCGGGCGAGCCCGGGCAGCAGTGCCGCCGCCTCGGCGAGGCTGTCCACCTGCCGCCAGTCGTCGCCCGGCTGCGGCGCCCACGGCGGGCGGACCAGCATCAGCCGGGGGATCTGCCGCGCCGTGCAGGCTTCAGCCGCCGCTTGCGAGATGACCGCGGCGAACGGGTGGGTGGCATCGACGAGCAGGTCGATGCCGGTGGCGGCCAGATAGACTTCGAGGCCGGCGCCGCCGCCGAAGCCGCCGATACGCACCGCGCCGGGCAGCTCGGGCCGGCCGGGGAGCCGGCCGGCGAGCGAGGTGGTCACGGCGATGCGGTCGCCCAGCTCGGCGTCCACTCGACGCGCCAGCGCCGCCGCCCCGGCGGTGCCGCCGAGGATCAGCAGGCGCAGCCGCCGTCGCTGGTTCGCGCCCGGTCCGACCTCAGCCATCCGGCCCGGCGCGGCCGATCAGCCGGCCGGCGCGGTCGAAGACGAGCACCGCGACCGCCGTCTGCGCCGACAGCAGCGATCTTGCGGTGCCCTGGGCGTCGGCGGCGATGTGGTCCGCGAGCGGCACGTCGTAAGCCGTGGCGATGGCGAGGACCTGTGCCGCGGAGCCGGCGGCCGTCGCGTCCGCCACCGCCGGTGGCGGTGCGCCGAGGTCGGCGAGGCGCGCCGCCAGGGCCGGCACGTCCACCTTCGATTTTGCCGAATGCAGGAACAGGTGGCCTTGCGCGAGCTTGACCAGCTTGGCGAAGCCGCCGGCCAGCGTCAGGCGCGGCACCGGGTGGGTGCGCAGGTATTTCAGCGTGCCGCCGGCAAAATCACCCATGTCGATCAGCGCCTGCTCAGGCAAGTCCATCAGCGTCCGCACTGCGGCTTCCGAGGTGCTGCCGGTGGCGGCGACGAGGTGGGTCAGGCCGGCGGCGCGGGCGACGTCGATGCCGCGGAAGATCGAGTGGATCCAGGCGGCGCAGGAGAACGGCACCACGACGCCGGTGGTGCCGAGGATGGAAAGCCCGCCCTTGATGCCGAGCCGGCCGTTCAGCGTCTTTTCCGCCAGCGCCGCGCCGCCCTCGACGGCGACGGTGACGACGGCATCGGCGCTGATCCCATGCGCGGCGGCGATGGCGGTGAGCGCCGCAGTCATCATCGCCCGCGGGCCGGGGTTGATGGCGGGCTCGCCCGGAGGGATCGGCAGGCCGGGCAGGGTGACCGTGCCGACGCCGGCGCCGGCGCGGAAGACGACGCCGGAGCCGGGCGCAGCCGGTACAAGCGTGGCGGTGACCAGCGCGCCGTGGGTGACGTCGGGATCATCGCCTGCGTCCTTGACGATGCCGGCGGTTGCCTGGCCGGCGCGCAGCTCGGCGCGGGCCAGCGGCAGCGTTGCGAGCCCGCCGCGTGGCAGCGTCACGGTGACCGGGTCGGGGAAGGCGCCGGTGAGCAGCGCCTCGAACGCCGCGGCGGCGGCCGCGGTAGCGCAGGTCCCGGTCGTCCAGCCGCGGCGCAGCGGCCGCTCGCCGGCGCTGCCGTCGTCCCCGGGCTGCTGTGCGGTCGTCTGCATCCGCCGATCTTAGCCGAAGCCGCCGGCCGATACCCGCACCACCTTTGACATTGGCGGCATTTCGGCCGACCCTGCGGCCGAACCCATGGAGACCGATCCGCTCCTCCTCGCCATTCTCGGTGCCGGCATCGCGCACTGCCGGGCTGTCGCCGTCGAGCACGGCGGCCTGCTCGCCAGCCTGTTCGTCGCCGGCCTGCTCGGTAGCGTCACCCACTGCGTTGGCATGTGCGGGCCGTTCGTGCTGGCGCAGGCGGTCGCCCGGCTGGAGGCGACGCCAGTGGCGCGGATGAGCGAAATGCGTCGGCTGGCGGGCGCGGCGCTGCTGCCCTACCACCTCGGCCGGGCGACGACCTACGCCGCGCTCGGCGCCGCCGCCGCGGCCCTTGCCGCCGGCACCATCTCCACCACCGGCCTGCGCTGGCTCTCGCCGGCGCTGCTCGCCGCTGCCGCCCTGCTCTTCCTCGGCTATGCCCTCGCCCATCTGGGCTGGCTGCGGCTCTCGTGGCTGCGGGGGTCTGCCGGTGGCGGCGAGACGGCGTGGAGCCGCACCGTCGGCCGGATCGCCCGGCCGCTGTTCGCCAACCCGGTCGGCTGGCGCGGGTATCTGCTCGGGGTAGCCCTGGGTTTCCTGCCGTGTGGCCTGCTCTACGGCGCCCTGGCCGCCGCCGCGGCCAGCGGCCAGCCGCTGGCCGGCGCCTTCGCCATGCTGGTGTTCACCGCCGGCACCGTCCCGGCGCTGCTCGCCGTCGGTCTCGCCGGCCACCTCGCCGGACAGCGCTTTCGCGAAGCGGCGCTGCAGCTGGCGCCCGCGCTGATGCTGGTCAATGCCGCCACGCTCTCCTATCTCGCGTGGCGAACGATCACCTGACGCCAAGAAGGGACTGGAATGAGAAACAACAGAACCCCGCAGCAACGCAAGCCGGCCGGTGGCAGCGGCCGCCGTCTCAACGGGCCCTTGCTGGCGCTTCTCGTCGTCGTGGTGGTCGGCGGCGGCTTCCTCGCGGCACGCTCTTTCTGGGGCATGCCCCCTGGCCCTGCCGCCGACACCGGCGCCCGCGAGGGGGAACTCAGCATCGGCGGGCCGTTCACCCTGGTCGATCAGGACGGCAAGACAGTTACCGACGCTGACTTCCGTGGCCATTGGCTGCTGGTCTACTTCGGCTTCACCTTCTGCCCCGACATCTGTCCGACCGAGCTGACCCGCAACAGCAATGCCCTCGACTTGCTGGGCGAGAAGGGCGAGAAGATCACGCCGGTGCTGATCAGCATCGATCCGGAGCGGGATACGCCGGAAAAGATGAAGGATTACGTCCACTTCTTCCACCCGCGGATGGTCGGGCTGACCGGTACGCCACAGCAGATCGCCGCTGTCGCCAAGGAATACCGGGTGTTCTACATGAAGGCGCCGGGTGATCAGCCCGATACCTACGTCGTCGATCACTCGTCGCTCACCTACCTGATCGGCCCTGACGGCCGGTTCGTGCAGTTCTTCAGCGGCGAAGCCAGCCCGCAGGACGTTGCCGACAAGCTGAAGCCGCTGCTGTGAGCACGTCGTCGGCCGCGGGGCGGCCGGCGGCTGCCCCCGGGCTGATCATCGCCGCGCCGGCATCGGGCAGCGGCAAGACGGTCTTCACCCTCGGCCTGATCCGCCACTGGGCGCGCAGCGGATTGCGCGTAGCCTCGGCCAAGGTCGGTCCCGACTACATCGATCCGGCTTTCCACACTGCCGCCTCGGGGCGGCCGTGCCTCAATCTCGATCCGTGGGCGATGCGGGCGGAAACGCTGGCCGGCGCTGCGGCCCGGCTGGCGAAAGCGGGCGAGATCGTCGTCTGCGAGGGGGTGATGGGCCTGTTCGACGGCGCCACCGTCGATCAGGGGTCGACCGCTGATGTTGCCGCGGCTTCCGGCTGGCCGGTAGTGCTGGTGATCGATGCTCAGGCGCAGGCGGCCAGCGCCGCAGCGGTCGTCCGCGGCTTTGCCACTCATCGGCCAGGGCTCGGCCTCGCCGCTGTCGTCTTTAACCGCGTCGGCTCCGACCGGCACGCGGCGCTGCTGACCGAAGCCTGCGCTCGCGCCCTACCGGAGATCCCGGTCCTGGGGTGCCTGCCGCGCACCACCGGGCTGGAACTGCCAGAGCGGCACCTTGGCCTCGTCCAGGCGCTCGAGCATCCCGATCTTGCCGGCTTTCTCGACCGGGCCGCCGACCTTGTCGCCGCCCACATCGATACCGGGCGGCTCCGGGCGCTGGCGCGCGCCGGTTGGCCGGAAGCGCCGGCATCAGCGGCGGCGCTTCCGCTGATGCCGCTGGGGCAGCGGATTGCGCTGGCGGACGATGCCGCCTTCGCCTTCCGCTATCCGCTCGTCATCGACGGCTGGCGCAGGGCGGGTGCCGAGGTGGTGGCGTTCTCGCCGCTGGCGGATGAGCCGCCAGACGGCGCTGCCGATGCCGTCTACCTGCCGGGCGGCTATCCGGAACTGCATGCCGGCCGGCTCGCCGGCAACGTCCGCTTTCTTGTCGGCCTGCGGCGGGCCGCCGCCGGCGGCGCCGTCGTGTTCGGCGAGTGCGGCGGCTATATGGTAATGGGCGAGGCACTCATCGACGCCGAGAGTATCAGCCATCCGATGGCGGGCCTGCTGCCGCTGGTGACATCGTTCGCCGGCCGCCGGCTGCACCTCGGCTACCGCCGCGCCGTGCTGTGCGGCAGCGGACCGCTCGGTCCGGCCGGGGCAGCCTTTCGTGGCCACGAGTTCCACTTTGCCCGGACGCTGCAGGAAGGGCCGGGGACGCCGCTGTTCGCCTGCGCGGATGCTGTCGGCCGCCCTCTCGGCACCACAGGCCTCGTCGCCGGAAGCTGCTTTGGCTCGTTCGTCCACCTCATCGACAGGGGGGATGACACACCGGGCGCCGGCGGCTGAGAACACCGGCAAGCTACCCCGGGCGGTCGGCTCGAGGGGAGGACAAGTCCCTGGTAGGACCCGGCGCCATGCTCCGCAATTGCGCCGCAACCGGCAAGCGGGTTACGCTACGCACCAGCGCGCGCCCAGGAGGTCGATAGGATTGAAGAAAGTTGCCAGCAGCTCCGCGGGGACAACCGAAAGCGATACCAGGGGGAACGCCTGCAACAGTGCAGGCCGCTATTTTGGCACAAAGCCGGTGCACATAGTGCCAGCTTAGGCCGTGGCGACGGTGCGGAACACCGAAAACGCGCGAGCGCCCGTAGCTCAGCAGGATAGAGCACAGGATTCCTAATCCTGGGGTCGTGGGTTCGAATCCCGCCGGGCGCGCCAACGGAGGAACAGGAAGGAAGCGTTGACCGACGGGCGTTCGTTCGGCGCGAGGGGGGTGGTGGTATGCCGGACAGCGGACCGGCCGGAGGCGGAGCCCGGCCGATTTGTGATGGATGGGAGCGCGGATACCTCGCCGTGATGAAGTCGACAGGCACAGACACGGCTGGGGATGACCTGCCGGTCGATCCTGATGAATTGCGGGTGGTGCCGTTCCTCGCGGCACTGGACAGCGACGAACTGGCGCCTCTCGCCGGCGAAGCACGCCGGGAAACCTTTCCGGCGCGGACGACGCTCTGCCGCCGCGGTGAGGTCGGAGATACCCTGATCGTCGTCGAGCGCGGTTGTGTCCTCCTCTACGTCGATCGGCCGGGCGATCCTGCCGGGATCGTCCGCATCGTCGGCCCCGGCGAGACCTTCGGCGAGTGCAGCCTCCTCGCCGGGAACGGCAGCCCGGTGACTGCCGAGACGTTCGATCCCTCGGTCCTGATCCTGATTCCGATCGAACCGCTGCGGGCGCTGGTCGAACGTCGCGTCGATGTCACCGTGGCGGCGCTCCGTTACATCTCCACACGCCTGCGGCACCTGCTCACCCAAGTCAGCAGCCTGAAGACGCGGACGACGACGCAGCGCCTCGCCGCCCACCTCGCGTCAAGGGCGGCGGTAATGGAAGGGACGGCTGAGGTCCCACTCCGCTACGGCAAGAGCCTGCTGGCGCGCGAGCTGGGGATGCAGCCGGAGACCTTCTCGCGGGCGATGATGAAGCTGCAATCGGTCGGCGTCCGCTACCGCCGCTCGCGCGACGCCTTTTTTGTCGAGGATGTCGCTTTGCTCCGCCGTTTCTGCGAGGAGGACGGCGACGGATGAGGGTCAGTCCGTTGTCGGACGGCGATCTGATAGCGGTTCGCAGGTCGCCGTTGCTGTCTGGACTCGAGGAGGCCGACCTGGTTGCCGTTCTTGAAGGGGCGACGGCGCGATTTTTTCAGACTGAGACCTGGCTGTTCGGTGCCGGCGATCCGGCGGATCGCCTGTTCATCGTCGTCAATGGCGCCGTTCGCCTGTTCATCCTGAAACCAGACGGTGAAGAGACCATCATCGAGGTGGTAGGCGCGGATGCCTCCTTCGCCGAAGCCGCCATCTTTTCCCCCGCCACCTTTCCGGTGAACGCGGTGGCGATGGCCGGTACCCGCCTCGTCGGCATCGCTGCCTCCTCCGTCCTGCGGGCGCTACGCGACAACAGCGCCATCGGGTTGCGGATGCTGACCTCGCTGGGCCGCTGGGAGGCCCGGCTGATGACCGAGCTGCGACGCCTGAAGGCGCTGCCGCCGGCGCAGCGGCTCGCGTGGTACCTGCTGGGTCTGACCACGACGACGCACGGGGCGATCAAGGTGCTGCTTCCCTTTCGCAAGAGCGTCATCGCCAGCCGCATCGGCATGACACCGGAGAGCTTCTCGCGGGCTCTGGTGCGGCTGCGCCGCCTCGGGATCGAGAGCAGGGGCCAGCTTGTCGAGATCGGCGACGTGGCTGCTCTGCGCGAATTTTGCCGGAGCCGGGTCGCCCCCCGCTGAGGCTTGACGGCAGGGCGCGCAGCCCTGCGGGTGACAACCAGTCACTTGATCAACGTCAAGGCCGTTCCTATCCGCGTCTGCTAAAGCGAACTCCCCGGGTCGGCATTCGGATCCGCAAGGAGCGCCTTGCGTCGCTGCAGCCCGGGTGAGCTCCGTCACCTGAACACGCGGGAACACCATCATGTGGGAGACGTTCACCAAGGCGCAGGCCCGCAACATCTTCTACGGCGGGTCGCTGTTTTTTTTGCTGATCTTCCTTGCGCTCACCGCGCACAGCCACTGGTACATGGTCAGCCGGTCGACCGACGCCGCCGGGCTCACCGACAGCGTCGCCCGCGGCAAACGGGTGTGGGAAAAGCACGCCTGCATCGATTGCCATACCATCCTTGGCGAGGGGGCGTACTTCGCGCCGGAACTGGGCAATGTCTGGATCCGCTACGGCGGCCCCGAGGATCCGGAGACCGCGCGCGAGTTGCTGAAGGCGTGGATGCAATCGCAGCCGTCCGGCATCGAGGGACGGCGTCAGATGCCGCAGTTCAACCTCTCCGACCAGGAACTCGACGATCTGGTCGACTTTCTCGCTTGGGTCAGCCGGACCAATACGCAGGGCTGGCCGCCGAACAAGGCCGGCTGATTGCTTGAGCTGCGAAAAAGATGCCGCAGGAGAGATGATAATGAAGTATGAAACGCAGAAGATCGCCTTCTGGTACTTTGCGGTGGCGATGCTGCTGTTCGCCTTGCAGATGGTCTTTGGCGTGCTTTCCGCTTATGTCTATGTAGCACCGAACTTCCTGTCGGAAACGATACCGTTCAACATTCTGCGCATGGTGCACACCAATGCGCTGATCGTCTGGCTGCTCCTCGCGTTCTTCGGTGCGGCGTATTTCCTCGTTCCTGAGGAGACCGAGCGCGAGATCGAAAGCCCGTTGCTTGCCTACATCCAGCTCGCCATCCTGGTGGTCGGCGCGCTGGGTGCGGTCATCGGGTATTTTTTCGGCATCCACGAAGGCAGGGAGTTCCTGGAGCAGCCGCTGTGGGTCAAGCTCGGTATCGTCGTTGCCGCACTGATCTTTCTCTACAACGTCTCGATGACCGCCCTTAAAGGCCGCAAGACGGCGGTAACGACCGTGCTGCTGCTGGGTTTGTGGGGCATCGCCATCTTCTTCCTGTTCGCCTTGTACAACCCCGTTAACCTCTCCGTCGACAAGCTGTACTGGTGGTACGTCGTCCATGTCTGGGTGGAGGGCGTCTGGGAACTGGTGATGGCGGCGATCCTCGCCTTCCTGATGCTCAAGCTGACCGGCGTCGACCGGGAGGTCGTCGATAAGTGGCTCTACGTCATCGTCGCGCTGGCGCTGGCTTCGGGCCTGCTGGGGACCGGCCACCACTACTACTGGATCGGTGCTCCCGGCTACTGGCAGTGGTTGGGGTCGGTGTTCTCGACGCTGGAGATCCTGCCGTTCTTCGCCATTGTGCTGTTCACCTTCTCGATGGTGTGGAAGGGCGGCCGCGATCATCCCAACAAGGCGGCGCTGTTGTGGAGCCTCGGCACCGCGGTGATGTCGTTCTTCGGTGCCGGCGTCTGGGGCTTCATGCACACGCTGGCGCCGATCAACTACTACAGCCACGGCACCCAGGTCACGGCAGCCCACGGCCATCTCGCTTTCTTCGGCGCCTACGTCTCCCTCAACCTCGCCATCATCACCTATGCCATGCCGTTCCTGAAGCGGCGGGCCCCGTACAACCAGGTGCTCAACATGATCAGCTTCTGGCTGCTCAACGCCGGCATGGCGTTCATGACCTTCACACTGACCTTTGCCGGCGTGGTGCAGACCCACCTGCAGCGGGTGCAGGGCCAGGGCTACATGGACGTCCAGGGGGAACTCGGGGTGTTCTATTGGATGCGCCTCGGCGCCGGCGTCGTCGTTGCCATCGGCGCACTCCTGTTCATCTACGCGACGTTCGTTCCCCGCCGGCTGGAGCTGATCACGCCGGCGGGGAGCCTCCGACAGGCGGCGGAGTGACCGGCAGCGCCGTCCCTGATCGAGGAGGGGCGGCAGCTGCGGCTGCCGTTCCCTTCTACGCTCCGGTCGCCAATGAGTGCGCGGTATTCGAGGCCGCGCACCGCCTGCACCTGCCGCTGCTGCTGAAAGGCCCGACCGGCTGCGGCAAGACCCGCTTCGTTGCGCATATGGCCGCGCGCCTGCACGTGCCGCTGATTACCATCGCCTGCCACGACGATCTGACCGCCGCCGATCTTACCGGCCGCTACCTGCTGCAGGGCGGCGAGACGGTATGGGTGGACGGGCCGCTAACCCGGGCGGTGCGCGCCGGCGGCATCTGCTATCTCGACGAGGTGGTCGAGGCTCGCAAGGACGTCACCGTCGTGCTGCATCCGCTGACCGACGACCGCCGCATCCTGCCGCTGGAGCGCACCGGCGAGACGCTGGCGGCGCCGCCCGGCTTCATGCTCGTCGTTTCCTACAACCCCGGCTACCAGAACATCCTGAAGTCGCTGAAGCCGAGCACCCGGCAGCGGTTCCTGGCGCTGGCCTTCGACTTCCCGCCGCCCGATCAGGAGGTGGAGATCGTCGCCCACGAGAGCGGGCTCGCCCGCGAGCGTTGCCGGCCGCTGGTTCAGCTCGCTGGGCGGCTGCGCAGCCTCAAGGGGCAGGACCTGGAGGAGGGAGTTTCGACCCGGCTGATCGTGTACTGCGCCAGTCTCATCGCGGCCGGCATGAAGCACGACCTGGCCGTCGAGGCGGCTCTCGTCGAGCCGCTGAGCGACGATGCCGACGTCCGACGCGGCCTCGTCGACATCGTTCGCGCCGTGCTCGGCTGATGCGGCTGCGCCGCCTGTTCGAACCGGAAGAAAGCGTCGGCAGCACCTGGCACGAGCTGGTCGAGGGTATCGGGGAAACTCCCCGCTTTCCCGAAGCCGCAGCGCGGCTGGAGGACCTGAGCGCGGGCCTGGCCGTGCTGTTCCGCGGGCTGGGCGGCGATCCCGGCGTCATCCTGAAGCCCGTCGCGGCGACGGCATCGGCGCACCGGCGCGGTGTCGGCGCACGCATCGCCCGCGACCAGCAGCGGGTCGATCGTACCCGCATCGATGGTGATGCCCTCCATCTTCCGCCGGCTCTCGACGTTTTTCCGCGGCCCTGCCTGAACCGGTCTCTTTACACTTGGCTGACCGCCTGGGCAGCGGTTGCCGAGGGCGAGGTGCCGGAGACGGCGCCCGACCCGCTGCAGGCGGACATTGCCTTGCTGCGCCATGCCGTCCGCGTTACCCGTCGGGCGCTCGGCCGCTACCCGGGGCTGGCGCCGACCTGGCGGGAGCTTTGCCAGGCGTACCTGCCGCTACGGCCGCGCCGGCGGCTGCCGCCCGTCGAGGCGCAGGTCGAGGCCGCGCTGTGCGCCGTTCTCGACGGAAGCGAGGTGCCGACGGATGCGGGCGATGTGCTCGCGGCCGTCGGCGGGAGCGGCCAGCCGCTGACTGCGTTCCGGGCGCCACGCGGCTACCGGCCGCACCTGCCGGTGCCGCTGTGGGGCGAATCGGCACCACCGCCGGAGCGCCGCCGGCCGCGCGATGCCACTGAGGGCGACGAGCCGGCCGATTCCGGCGGCCCCCCCGCCGAGGCCGACGACAGGGCCGCTCGCCCAGCCCGCCGCGACGATGCCCCGGAGGACCAGCGCGGCTCGCTGCTCCTCAACCGGTTCGAGAAAATCCTGTCGTGGGCCGAATTCCTGCGTCTCAACCGGGCCGTCGACGACGAGGATGCGGACAAGGCGCGCAAGGCAGCCGACGATCATGACGAGATCGTCCTCGGCCGCACCCGGCGGCGGGCGACAACCCGGCTGCGGCTCGATCTCGACCTCGCCCCCGAGGACGTCGAGCACGAGCGCCTTTCCGCCGTCCATACCTATCCGGAGTGGGACTATCGCCGGCAGGTGTATCTGCCAGACCACTGCCGCGTCCTCGAACGCCTGGCGACGGTTCCGGCTGGCCCGCCGCCCTGGCAGCCGGACGAGCCGGCGCGGCGGCGCATCCGGGCGGTCCGCCGTCAGTTCGAGGCGCTGCGGCCGCGGCGCGAGGTGGCGCGGCGGCAGATCGACGGTGCCGAGCTGGATATGGATGCGCTGATCCGCTCGCGCTGCGATCTGAACGCCTGCGGCGCGGCATCCGACCGGGTCTACCTGCTGACGCGCCAGCAGCAGCGTGACCTCGCGGTGGCCGTCCTGGTGGATGTCTCCCGCTCCACCGAGAGCTACGTTGGCAACCGCCCGGTGCTGGAACTCGCCAAGGAAGCGCTGACCGCCCTTACCCTGGGCCTGGCCGCTTGCGGCGATGATCATGCCCTTTACGGCTTCTCGTCGTGCCGGCGCGACCGGGTGTGGGTGGAGTTGATCAAGGGCTTCGAGGAAGGGGCGGACGGAGCCGTCTTGGCCCGCATCGCCGCGCTGCGACCGGGCCACTACACCCGCCTCGGCGCCGCCATCCGCCACGCGAGCCACCGGCTCGCCGCCCGGGCGCGCCAGCGCCGGCTGCTGCTGGTGATCACCGACGGCAAGCCCAATGACCTCGATCACTATGAGGGGCGCTATGGCCTCGAGGATTCGGCGTGGGCGGTGCGCGAGGCCCGCCGTGCCGGCCACGCGGTGTTCGGCATCACCATCGACCGCAAGGCGCAGGCCTATTTTCCCGTGCTGTTCGGCCGCAACGCCTTTGCCATCCTCCGCCATGGCGAGGGACTGACGGCGGCACTGCCGCTGATCTGGCGGCACATCGTCCCATAGTAGACGACGGGATCGTCGGCGGTTTACGCCTTCCTCTCCGGCCAAATCGGCGTGGAGGTTGCTCTCCGCATGCTGAAGGCGGAAGCGCGATGATCACCGAGGCAGACGCTGCGGATTGCGTTTGGGGTACCCGGGAAAGTACCGGCCCTCGGCTTCTCCTCTGTACCCCCTATGAGCGGAGCGGAAGGCCGCCGCCGGCGCTCACGGTTCTGGCGGACCTCCCGCGCGTTGAGGGCAACCCGCACGTCATCGTTGGCGAAGTTGCCGGTGCTGCGATGGTTAATCTCGGGAAGTCATGGCGAGCGATCCGCAAGCGCGCTGGGCTCGACGCCGCGGCAACGGCGACAGCTCCGATCACCCGCTGACGGCGCTTCATTTCAGCGCGGCGAGTTCGCGTGCCAGTGCCGAGATCCGGGTTGCATCCTCGCCGCCCTTGTTGTTCGGAAGAGTATTCACGACACGGCAGCTGCCTCGCCAGACATAGTCCTTCTTGCCCGAGTCGAGAATGCCGACGATTGCGTTCGACCCGGCGCTGAAGATCGGCGAGCCGGAATTGCCTTCAAAGGTATCAAGATTTGATGTGAAGGTGGTTGAATCGACCCGCTTGATCGAGGCGCCGGCGGCCAGCTTGGTCGGCAGGCCACTGGGATGGCCGATGACGAAGAGCTGCTTGCCGACCCACATCGGCTCCGTCGGTGCTACGGCGAGGGCAGGTCGCCCTGCGACCTTGCGATCGAGCCGAATCAGGGCGTAGTCGGCGTCGTCGTTCTCCACCCGCTTGAGGAGCGATTTGGCGGCATAGACGTCCTTGCCGGGAAAGCCGATCTTGACGTGGGTGGCGTCGAGCATGTCGAACCCGAACAGGAACAGCATCTTGCTCAGCGGCACGCCCTCATTGCTGCCGGGGACCTTCACGCAGTGGCCGGCCGTCAGAACGATATCGGGGGCGACGAGTGCGCCGGAGCAGAACGCCGGCACAGGCTGCTTGGCAAAGCGCTGCCCGGCACAAAGCTTGTTCTCTGTCTGGAGATCAGGTTGCAACGGCAGCGTTACCGGCTTGCCGGCGAGGCTCGGATCGCCGGTCACCAGGGCGACGGTCGAAGCTGCCAACTGCTTTCGCCCGGGAACGAGGCTATAGACTTCACGCCGACTGTCGGACCCGTAAACCACCTCCGGCGATGCGTTCGGGCCGTCGTCGGCGGCGATGGCGGAATTGGTGCCAAATAATGCCGCAAAGCCGAGCGCGAACGTGGCCATTCCGGCATGACGAAGATGTCGCTTGGTCTGACTGGACAGGCGGCTCGTCATGATGTCCTCCTCTTTTGGATGCAGGCAGAAAACTCGGCGTACTGGCACTACGACTTCGTCATCAAAGCGAGATACAGCGCTGCCTTTTTGGCGACCAGGCTGCCGGGCGCGACAGTAGGCCTGCCGTAAGCTGGGGAGGGCTCAGGGATGTCGTCGCGATCGTTTATGCGGCCGCCCAGGGCCACTTCGAGGCTTCCTCACGCGTGCCGCCAGAGGCGATGGCGTCAGGCAGGTCCGGGAAGGTGACCAGCACGGCTGGCCGTCCGTCGTCGTATTCGTCCGGCATAAAACCGATGGGGTAGACGAACCGCATTTTCCGATCCTCATCCCGGCCCATTGCGGGCCCGCAA
>JAEULG010000110.1 GCA_016793875.1 Rhodospirillales bacterium
TGGAGCACCTTCGGCAGCCGGTCGACATCGACGTATTCGGGGTTGACCAGCACCTTGCCGGGAGCAAGCGGCATGAATGTCGTGTCGATATGGTAGGCGCCGGGCGACCGGCTCTCGATCAAGTGGACGCGGAATTCCGGCTCCAGGAGGCGGCGCAGCCAGGAGATGCCCGCATGGTTGGTCACTACTCCGACTTGGCCGAAGATGTCCCGGCCGCAGCGCACGAAGTCGGCGGCATCGAACACCGGCTCGTGCTCGGTGATGGGGAAGCGCGAAGTGCTCCGTCCTGCGCTGTTCCGGCGTGGTCCATTGCCGCCGTCGGCGTGCTCAGGCCAGTGATGGCCGAAGTGGTAGAGATCGTCGCGCAGCTCGGGACGCGGTGCCGCAAGCCAGCGGGCGCCCCGCGCTGCATACTCTTTCAAGAGGTAGCGATAGGCGTGCACTTCGAAATAACGACCGCGGTGCGCCATCGGGCACTCGATGAAGGTATCGCCGATCACGAGCACGACATCGCGCGGGTTAGCGGCACAAAAGCCATTGGCGACCCCCCAGTAAGGAGTCGCGTACGATTGGTGGAAAGCGTAGGGTTCGGGCCGCCGCACCTGCACGCCCTCGCCCTTGAGCACGGCCAGGAAGTCGTCAAGGCAGCGCTGGGCGGCCTCGATCACGACATCGGGATAGCGCCGCCAGTGACCGCGCAGGCGCTGCACCGCCACGCACCGCTGCGGCGAGACGGAATGGCTGTCGAGGAAGTCCCAGTCCGGCCAGCAGGCATTATCTAGCCGGCCAACGACAACTTCCTCCAGCGGGTCCCACTCGGTGAAGGAGCCGACCGCAGCGTGCGCCGTCGTGATCGCAGCATCCTCCCGCATGCGGCTCTCGCCGTCCATTGCGCCTGTCCCTGTGATTGAGCCACCTGCATAAAGACGGCAGTTTATCCGGCAAGATGGGTGCGGAGCACCGCTTCTCAAGGTGATGGCGCCGGCTCTGGCAACAGCGGCGGGACTGCCCCGCCTGCCGCATCCTTCGGCCCTGCCTGGGCATCAGGTGCTGCCGGAGCGGCCGCAGGATTGCGGGGCGATGATTGTCCGCCGAGACCGGCCTCGGTGTTCAGGATCAGCGGTAGGCCGTCCCTGCCGCCGATGACCACCAACTTGGCGTTGGGCGATGCCGCCAGACCCGCCGTCGCCGCAATGCCCTGCCATCGGAGGTAGTCGGCATTGACACCGTTCGGCCCGGTTGCGGCCTGGAAGGCACTGACGCCCAGGCCCTCCGCCTCCTTGCGCAGGCTCTCCAGCAGCTCCTGGCTGACCCGGTAGCGATAGCCAAGCATGGCCTGCTGCTGCTGCACCTTGCTCTCGATCGCCTCGCGCACTCCGGGCGGGAGGGTGACGCTGCGAATCAGGACGTCCTGGACCAGCAGCAGGTCGTCGCCAGCGACCACACCGGCGCCGCGCACGAACGCCGGTACGTTGCGTTCGCTCGCCCTGAAATCCTGCAGCAGCCGCTTCAGGGAGATGCCGCACACCTCGTCGCGGTCGGCCTCGGGGGCGAGCAGCTCGGCCCCCACCGTGTCGTCGGCGATCGCGTCCGCCTGGACCACGATGTCGGCAAAGCGCTGCGGCAGCTTGCCGCGCAGCTCTTCGTGAGCGCGCTGGCGGGCCAGGGTACGGAAATTGGGCACCTCACCGCCCGGCGCCGGCTCTGCCCCGCCGGCCGTGCCCAGGTGTGCCTCCACCTCCGTCATGTCGCCGGATTCAGCCGTGGTGCAGCGCGGTATGTGCCTTTCGAGCAGTTCGCCACCGGTCGCTTCGCCCGAGAAGGCAAGGCGCAATTCCTGCAGGACGGCGTTCTGGATGTCGGCCCGCTCGGTCGAATAGACCTCCTCGGCCGAGCATAAGCCGACGACTTGGCGCAGCAGGGCGCCGACTTGCGGCACCAGCAGCGCACCGAGATAGTCGGGACCGATATCCTGATGCAGGTAGGCCAGCGTGCCGTAGCAGGGCCGGAAACGGAAGCTCACCTCGGTGTCTATATGCAGGCCGTCGCGCGTCACCAGATCGTGCTCCTGCGTCGAGTTTTGCAGCCGTAGATTGTAGATCGTTACGTCGTTCCAGGGGAGTTTGAGGCTGAGGCCCTCGCCGATCGGCGGGTGCGCGTGGTCCACGCCGCCCGCGAGGCGACGGAAAAGGACGCCGGCTTCGCCGGCTTCCACGAACACGAGGAGACGCGGCAGCAGGATGCTGAAGACGAACAGGGCAACGAGAAGGACGATGAGCGCTTGCCGGTACAGATACGGAAAGCGCTGGCGCCACGTGCGCGCCTCTCGGGTCGGCAATGCCCCCGGCTCCGCCATTACCCGCCAACCCCTGTCCCAGGAACTGCCGGGCACTCCACCGCTAGGGAACCTTCCGGCGTTCGCTTGACGGCTGCTGTTCGAGTGGGCATGGGGCCGCCGGGCGCAAGAGTTCGAACACGAGGACAACTGCTGCGCCGAGCACCGGCGTCAGCACGAGGCTGAGCAGGAAACCGCCGAGGAGACCGAGACGACCGGGTATCGCCGCAATGCCGACGATGATCGAGGCCGTCACGTAGAGCAGCACATAGATCCCGCTCATGGTCCTGCAAGCATCCGTTCACGGCAGATTAGCGATGATCGGCTGCCCCGTGGTAAGAATCAGTGGCGCCGTCGCAGTCAGAACTTCGGGAGCGGTCCGATGATCGTCCTGCCTCTGTCCTTGTTTGTCTATCTCGGCATCTGCCTGCTGACGGCTTGGCTGCTGCGCGGCAGCGTCGCGGGGTTCTGGGGCATTCTGCTCTTGTGCTTCGTCGTGACACCGGTGGTGGTTCTCCTCGCCTCGCTGCTGCTGCGCCCGAACCCCAGCAATTCATCGTCCGGGACGGGAAGCTGAAATCAGGGCTCGATCTCGCCGATGGTCTCGTCGATGCGTCCCTCGGTCAGGTGAATGCGGCGGTCGGCGTGGGCGAAGTAGCGGTCGTCGTGGGTGACCGCGACCACCGTGAATCCCTGGGTGCGCAGCCACGGGACGATCACCTCGTAGAACTTGCGTCGAAACTGCGGGTCCTGATCCGCCGCCCACTCGTCCAGGATGAGAATGGGGCGGCGGTGGAGGATGCTTGCGGCCAGTGCCAGCCGTTTCCGCTGGCCAGCCGAAAGATCGATCGTCGAGAAGGCGCCGTCCACGATTGCAACCTTGTTGGCGAGCTCCAGCAGGTCCAGCACTTCCGCAACCCTGCGGGGATCGAGCGCCTCGTCCAGGCCGTAGAGCCGCTGGAAGAGGTGCATGTCGCTGAAGATCACCGAGAACAGGGTGCGATAGGAGGGGCGACCATCGGGTTCGACCGGCAGGCCGTCGAGCCCGATCGTGCCCCGCTCCGGAGCATGGAGGCCGCACAGCAGGTGGACGAAGGTGGACTTGCCCGAGCCGTTGCCGCCGGTGACGAACACCACCTCTCCCTTGCAGAGGGTGAAGTCCAGGGGTCCGAGGGTGAACAGGACAACGTCCTCGGCATCGCGGTGGGCGAACGTCACGCCGGCGAGATCGATGCGGACGAAGTCCTCCCGTTGCTCGCTGCTGGTTGCAGGCGCCTCGATCAGGCTCAGCCGGTCCTCCAGCGCACGGATGTTCTCGATCGAGGCGCGGGCGTTGGTGAACACCGGAATGGCGTTGGCGAGGATGCTGATCGGCGAGGCCATGAACAAGGTTGCGCCGGCGAGCTTGACGACGACGCCGGGGAAGGCTGGGCTCAAGGACGGCAGGATGAACACGATCGAAGCGGTAACGAAATAGAAGGTCAGCTGCGATTCCGTGAACGCCCGCGAGGTCATGTTCTCGTGGGCGCGGCGGCCGTCGCGGACGGCCCCCGAGGTCACCTCAATGGCGCGGGTCAGCGCCGCCGCGCCGCGCGGCGACAGCTTCAGTTCACGAAAGCCGTGCAGCAGGTCGCGCAGCTGCCCGTAGAGCTTGTTCTCGGTGGACAGAACCTGATGCAGGTGGCGGGTCATGCGTCGGACCCGGGCGAGATAGGCGAGAACACCCGCCATCGCCGTGCCGAGGATAAGCACCAGCGCCAGCGGCGACAGCCAAGCGATATAGAGAGAGCAGAACAGAAGCAGCACGGCTGACTGGCAGGCCGCCGTCAGATGGGTGGCAGACTGCGATAGCGCCTGGGTTTCCTTCCAGATCGGCCCGATGAAGTCGCCCTCGGCGATCTTGCTGAAATCGGCGAACTCGGCACGGTGGACGCGCCGGATCAGCGCCATCCGCTGCTCATGGATGGCCTGCTCCACCTGCCGCGCGGCAGCGCGCATCATGTAAAGCTGCGCCGCGGCGAACAGCAGGCCGGCGCTCAGGAACTGCAGCGCCTCGTAAAGGTTGGGAATGCCGCCTTCTGCCCTGTCGGCGGCGGTATTGAGGATCGCCAGGATTGAGGCCTGGGCGATGGCCGCTAGAACCGCGAGCCCGGCGATCTGCCGGCGGCGCAGGGCGATGGCGCGCAGCAGGAAGTTCGACAGCGCATGCGGCTGGCGAACCATCCTAGCGCCCGCGATCCCGCGCAGGCGTTATCTTCCGGTGCTGAAGGTTTGCTGCCGGGACGCCCAACGGAACGACGCCAAGCGCCACCCTCGCCTCGCGAGCCGACCGCGGCGCCTCGCCAGGCGGTTAGGCCGACGGCGTCGCGACAGCGACGTCAACGTCTGCGCGAGCGCGCTCGGCCTGTGCCGCCCCGACTCCGTTCCTGAACTGCTCGGCCTTGGCGTCGGCATCGAAGTCGAGCAGCGTCCCGCCGGCCTCGAAGTGCTCGATGAACAGAAGGCCGAGCGTCTTGGTGGAGGCGAAGGTGAAGTAGGCCATCGCCGGAACGCCGATCACCGGGGCGAAACGAAGCACGGTGGAGCCGGCGCCGATCAGGCTGCCGAGACCGAGTGCCACGCGGCCGGTGAGATTGGTGAGGCTCGCCGGAACCACTGTTCCGATCAGCGTCGAGATGATCTGGCGGGCGCGCTGATGGTGGAAGTCGGTGCCGTAAACCTTGGCCAGCTTGCTCAGCATGGTGACCTGCAGGGCGGCGACGGCAGCGAGATCGGCGAGCGGAACCGGGATCAGCGAGGTTGCCGAACCCAGGAGGGAGAAGCGGTGCACGATCTGCTCGGCGGCAGCGCGCTCTGATCCGGGAGCCATCTGTGTCACCGCCTTGACCGATTCCCACATGTTCAGCCCGCGGGGCGCCTTCGACGCCACCCGTTGCGCCTCGGACATGGCGACTTCCTCTCCGTCTGGCAAGCCCTCTCCGGCCCGCGCAACATTTGAGCCTTCTCAATCCTGATTGGCAAGCAGCGATGGAAGACCGCCGGCACGGGTGCCCTGGCGACAGTGGCTGCTGAACGAGGCGCGGCCAATCCGCCATGCTCCTACAAGCCGACAAGCGTACGGAGCTTCACGGCATCGCCTGACTGTTGGTCATGCCGAAAAGGCCTCCGCACCGAGAGAGCTGACTTCTCTTGCGGTGCATGATGGCCTCACATGCAGCCCAACCGGCTGCTGGTTTGTAGGTATATTTGTGGGTACGATAGCACTCGTCTCAGCTAACAAATTGATAATATTAGCTGAAATAAGAGGTGATGGCGGATGGAGAGGGATTCGAACCCTCGATGGGCTTTTGACCCATACTCGCTTAGCAGGCGAGTGCCTTCGACCGCTCGGCCATCCATCCGGTCGCGCCCTGACGCCAGAGTGGCGGCGCGGCAGCGGAGTAAACCAGCGTGCGCCCGCCCGATCAAGCGTCGCGGTGGCGCTCTCTTGCCGGAACCTCGCGGAACATAACCGCCCCGCCCGCGAGGGTCCGGGGACCGGCGCGGAGAAGTGCGGGCGTCAGGCCACAGCCGGCATGCCGCATCGGGGGCAAGGTGCGCTGGTGCGTTGACGCCCGCGGGCACCCTCGCTACTTACCCCTGCGGGGAGAGCGACGTCTGCAGAGCGTGATGCGGGCTACTGATGAACCGGCGAGATGATGCACCAGCCTTTGCGTCCGCGCCCCTTTAGCTGCCCGCCATTACCGGCCAACCCGATCCGTCAACCACCGGCGAGGTAAGCTGATGTCGTTGCTGAAGGATGCGCTGTTGCTGGAGGTGCGTGACCTCGCCAAGGTGGCGATCTGGTACGGCCTCAACCGGCATCGGCAGGGATCAAAGAAGAACATCTGGGTGTTCGGCTCGCGGCGCAGCGGCACCACCCTCGTCGCCCAGGTCATCGGCGCCAACGCCGGCCTGAAGGTGTGCGACCAGCCGTTCGCCATCGCCTCCAGCACCGCCCTGCAACTCCGCTACATATTCGAGTTCGACAACGGTCACGCCCTCGATCTGCTTCCCGCCGAGAGGCAGATGTGCCTCGACTACGTCAACCTCATCCGCGACGGCCGCCTGCACGTCGGCGAGCCGTGGCGGGTCTGGGCCTCCAACTTCCACTTCCGCTCCGACCGGCTGATCTTCAAGGAGACCAACGGCGCGTGCCTCGCGCCGCTGATGCATGAGACTTACGGCGATCACACCCTGGTCCTGTTCCGCCACCCCATCCCGCAGAGCATCTCCTGCCTGCGCAACGGCTGGGAACTGAACTACCGGCCGTTTCTCGGCTCGAAGTGGTATGTCGAGACCTATCTCGGCGACGCCCTGGAAGGCTTCTGCTGGGATATCCTGCGGTCCGACCGGACCCTCGACAAGTACGTCCTGGTCTGGTGCCTGGAGAACCGGCCGCTGCACGGCTACCTGTCTGAATACCCGCAGTGGGGATTCGTCAGCTACGAACGCTTCGTCGAGGACACCGCCGCGGTGATCGACGCCTGGAGCCGGTCCTACGACCTGCCCCAGCTCGACGCCATGCTGCAGGCGGCGCGGCAGCCGTCGGTCTCCACCCGCAAGTTGAGCACGGCGGCGGCGAAGAGCGCCATCCGTAATGCCGACAAGGCGAACGTGCTGTTCGCCTGGCGCTCGCGCATCGCCGCCGAGGACGAGCGCCGGCTGATGGCCATCGTCGAGCGCTTCGGGATCGACGAATACAAGCCGTTCGAAACCACCTCGAAGATCGGCTTTCGCGCACCGGCAGCCGCGTTGGAGGGGACGGCGCGCGGCGGGTCGTCCGGCCGGGCAGCATCTGGGATCGGCGAGGAAGCGGCATCGCTGCCGCAAGCGACATAGCGCCGGCCGGCATACCGCCGCGGATCAAGCCGGGAAGCGGACGTCCGCCCCCGGCAGGTGGCGGCCGAGAGCATCGCCCAGCAGCCGCAGGTCGGTGGTGCGGACGCTGTCCGGCCGCCAGACCAGGGCGATCTGGCGGCGCGGCGGGTCGTCGCTGAACGGCACCACCGCCAGCCCCGGCTCGCGGCGCGTCTCCACATCGACGGCGAGGCGGGGAACCAGCGTCAGCCCGAGGCCGCCCGCGACCATCTGCAGCAGCGTGCTCAGGCTGGTCGCCTGCATATCCTCGTTCGCCTGGCCGGGCTGCAGGCCGCAGGCAGTAAGCGCATGGTTGCGCAGACAGTGCCCGTCCTCGAGCAGCAGCAGCCGCTCGCCCTTCAATTCGCTGCCGGTGATGCCGGGACGGCAGGCGAAAGGGTGCTGCTCGGGGCAGGCGACAAGCAGCGCGTCCTCCCCCATCACCATCGCTTCGAGTCCCCCGGTGGCGTAGGGGAGCGCGATCACCGCGCCGTCGAGCCGGCGGCGGGCGAGCAGTTCCACCAGCCGCGCCGTCTGTTCCTCGCGCAGGTAAAGGCGCAGTTCAGGGTAGGCACGGCGCAGTGCCGGCAGCGCCCGCGGCAACAGGTAGGGCGCGACGGTGGGAATAACCCCCAGTCGCAGCAGCCCGGTCAGCGGCTTGCCCCCCGCCTGCGCCGCATCCACCAGTTCGTCGGCAGCGCGCAGCAGCGTGCGCGCCCGCTCGACCACCTCCTCGCCGATCATGGTCAACGTTGCCTGCCGCCTGCCACGGCTCACCAGCGTTACCCCGAGGAGGTCTTCCAGCTCGCGCAGGCCGGCGCTGAGGGTCGACTGGGTGACGAGACACTCCTCCGCCGCCCTTCCGAAGTGCCGGTGCTCGGCCACGGCCACGAGGTACTTCAGCTGGCGGAGGGTCGGCAGGATGCGCATGAAGGTTGCTCGCGGTACGATCGGAGGGTGCGGCCCGTCAGGGCCGCCAGGGCGACACGGCGTCCGCTCTTGCGTACAAGAGGTATTCTCACCGACCGCTGGCGTCGAGAGTTTGGCGCAGGTAAAGTCAAATGGCCCCAACGGGCGGGGGCGGTGGTAAACCTTTGCGCATACAAGCCTTCAGCGATAGGACTTCGATCCGTGACCAGCTCCGTGAGGTTCATGAGAACCTGAAGTCGGAACTGCCGCTGGTGACGCGCGTCGCGGTCGCTCTCTATGACGACCAGACGGATACCCTCAAGACCTTCGTCCACTCGACCGATGCCGACACGGCGCCGTTCAGCCACTACGAGGCGAAGCTGGCGCAGATGCCTTCGCTGCACGACCTCGCCCGCGGCGGCTGCGCCCGGATCATCGATGATCTCGGCTCCTGGACCGCCGCCAGCGATCCCTTGCGCCGGCTGATCGAACGAGCCTTCCGTTCGACCTACACGGTGCCCTTCTACGACCAGGGGCGCTTCTTTGGATTCCTTTTCTTCGATGCCAAGGAGCCGGGATACTTTTCGGCGGCGTCCATCCGCCACCTCTCGGTCTACGCGAACCTCCTTTCCCTGCTCATCATGAACGAGATCTCGCGCGCCAGCGCGTTGCGGTCAGCCATTCTGGTCGCCCGGAAGATGAGCCACTCCCACAACGAGGAGACCGGCGCTCATCTCGACCGCATGGCCAGGTACGCCCAGCTGATCGCCAGGACGATTGCCAGTTCCAGCGAAAGCAATGAGATAGACGACGAGTTCGTGGAGTTCGTCTTCCTTTATGCGCCGCTACATGACGTCGGCAAGATCGCCGTACCCGACCGCATCCTGCTGAAGCCGGGCCGGCTTTCAATAGACGAATTCGAGATCATGAAAACGCATGTCACCGCCGGCATGGAGATCGTCGAGAGCATCGCTCGCAGTTTTCGCATCACCGCCGGCCAGCATGTCGACCTGCTCCGCAACATCGTCCGCTATCATCACGAGACGATGGACGGCGGCGGCTATCCGAGCGGCTGCCGCGGTCCGCAGATTCCGCTGGAGGCGCGCATCGTCGCCGTCGCCGACGTCTTCGATGCGCTCACCAGCGAGCGCTGCTACAAGCAGGCGTGGACCAACGACGCGGCCTTCCAGTTGCTGCGCGAGCGGGCCGGCCGCAGCTTCGATCCGCTGTGCGTCGACGCGCTCATTGGCAATGCCGAACAGCTACAGGGAATCCAGGCGCGATTCCGTTCCAACAACGGTTTCCACGAAGGCTATACGGATGAACTCTGAACCGGAGGCGCCCTGCCGTGCCCGCCGCTGCGTCAGGGGCGCCAGAAGGGCTTGCGGATCTCCCTTTCGCGCCACGCCGGGCTGATGTCGAGATGGCGCAGCGTCTCGGCATCGAGGCGGCGCAACACCCGGCGCTCCGCCCGCCGGCTTCTCCAGGCGATCGCAATCATAAGCACGCACTCGGCGGCGGCTGCGAGCCGGTAGAGCGGCTTGACCATCCATGCCGACAGGTTGCGGTGCCGGTGCGCAACGTCAGCCGTCACCGGCCGATCCACCAACACACGAGCCATCAGGTACCCCCTCTGGTCATTACGGCAACTATCCCCGCGGACGACGATGGCGGCCTATTAGGCTTTAGTCAAGCGATTACATAGACACAATAGGGTTACTGCTGGTCCGGATCCCCCCGGCACGGGGCGTCCGCTGTCGTCCCGCGGGAGCCCGGCTCCGCTGGATCGGGCGCGCTCCGCCGGTTATGCTGCGAGGCTCCTCGCGGATTGGCGCTCAACACGAACGCGGGAGCCGCCGGCGTAGCTCAGCAGGTAGAGCAACCGCCTTGTAAGCGGTAGGTCGCGGGTTCGATTCCTGCCGCCGGCACCACTCCTCTTCCATCAGCGGCGACGCCATGCCGGCAACTAGCCGGCAGATTTTGCCGGGGAGCGGCATGGCCTGCCGCTTCGCCCGCCGCTTCTGTCGGCAATTCATCAATAAAAACCGCATCTTGAGCGGTTCTGTAAGGTGGCACGCGGCTGGCAGGAGGCCCGTCGACACGACCGCCCGGAACGCCACCCGCATGCCCCTCTTCCTCGCCCTGCTTGCCCTGCTGCTGCTGGTCCCGCCCGTCGCCTCGGCGGCGCCGTCCCGCATCAAGGATCTGGTCGACGTCGAGGGCGTCCGTGAGA
>JAEULG010000155.1 GCA_016793875.1 Rhodospirillales bacterium
ACCGATACCCTCGTCTCCTGGGCGAACTGGCTGCAATCCCGCCCGGACGGCACCGGCAAGGTCGGAGTGATGGGGTGGTGCCTCGGTGGCGGCTGGGCGCTGAACGCCTCGATCGCAACGCCGGTGGACGCAACGGTCATCTACTACGGGCGGGTGGATCAGCCGGCCGAGCGCCTCGCCCGGCTGAAAGGGCCGGTGCTCGGCCATTTCGCCGCACGGGATACCTTCATCAACCGGCCGATGGTCGAGGCTTTCGAACAGGCGATGAAGGAGGCGGGCCGCTCGCTAACCGTCTACTGGTACGAGGCGGACCACGCCTTCGCCAACCCCACCGGCGCCCGCTACAACGAGGCGGACGCGGCGCTCGCCTGGAAAAGAACCCTTGCCTTCCTGCGCGCCAACCTCGCTTAGGCCAGGGATGCGCCGCCCGAGGCGAGCGGCAGGGGACAGAGGCTGACCCTCGTCCCGTGCGATTCGCGCCTTGCCGGGCGCAAACGCCGCTGAGGGAGCCGCCGCGTCATTGGCGGGCGCATCCGTTGCAGCAACAACACACAGATGTGATGCTCATCCATCGGGCCTTGCCTGACGATTGACGCAACACCCCTAGTTTCTTTATGGGAATCCGGGTTGATGAAAGGCGTGTCCCATTCCCATCAGGCTGGATCAGGCAAGGCAAGCAAGGCGCGCCAGAAGAGGAAGAGAGAACGACAAATGAAAATCAAAGCGATGGCGCTGGGTTGTGCCCTGGCGACCGCCGTAGCTTGCAATTCCGGTTCGGCTCAAGCTTACGAAGCAGGTGATTTCCTTCTCCAAGGCGAAATTGCGGGCTTCTACCCGGACGCCAGCGGCAGTGTTGGCAGCGCAGGTGGCACTAATTTTGACAGCGGCGCGGTAACCGTCAATCCGGCCCTGAACCTCACCTATTTCTTTACGGAGAACATCGCGGCGCAGACCGTTCTGGCAGTGCCCTACGCCCGCGTCGATCTGCATTCCGGCGGCAAAACCGACAAGCTCACCGACCAGTGGGTGCTGCCGCTCAGCCTCATCGGCCAGTACCACTTCTTCAGCAAGGAGATGGTCTCGCCGTACGTGGGTGCTGGCCTCACCTATGCTTGGTTCTGGGAGGAGCAGTCGCACGTCGGCTCGCACGTCGAGGTGGATGACACCTGGGGCGGCCTCGTCAACTTCGGCGTCAACGTGAAGATCCCGGATACCCGCTGGGTCGCCATGTTCGACGTGAAGAAGTGGTTCCTTCGCCCGACCAACACCCACATCGGCGGCAACAAGACCGACAACCTTACCGTCAATCCGTGGTTCTTCGGCCTCGGCTTCGGCTACAACTTCGCCACGCCGGCCCTCTTCTAGCCTCGCCTGGGTACCGCCCGCGACGACGACTGGATCGTCCTTGCGGGCGGCGCTTCACCCGACCAATCGGAGGCCGGGAAGGTTCAGCGGGCGCGGCCTGCGACCCGGCCGGTCGGCCGCGCTGCCATCTGCTGCGGTACCTTGGCGTCCTCATCGAACAGGTCGGCGAGGTTCTGCATCATCGTCCCGCCGAGTTCCTCCGCGTCAACCAAAGTCACCGCCCGCCGGTAATAGCGGGTGACGTCGTGACCGATACCGATGGCGGTCAGTTCCACCGGCGAGCGGGTCTCGATCCAGCCAATGACATCGCGCAGGTGGCGTTCGAGGTAGTTGCCGGGGTTCGCCGACAGCGTCGCGTCATCGACGGGTGCGCCGTCTGAAATCACCATCAGCACGCGCCGGTGCTCCGGCCGCCCCAGCAGCCGGCTGTGCGCCCACAGCAGCGCCTCGCCGTCGATGTTCTCCTTCAGCAGACCTTCCCGCAGCATCAGGCCGAGGTTGCGGCGCGAGCGTCGCCACGGCTGATCGGCCGACTTGTAGACGATGTGGCGAAGGTCGTTGAGCCGGCCGGGCAGCTTCGGCCGCCCGTCGGCGACCCAGCGCTCGCGCGACTTGCCGCCCTTCCAGGCGCGCGTCGTAAAGCCCAGGATCTCGACCTTGACGCCGCAACGCTCCAGGGTCCGCGCCAGGATATCGGCGCTCATCGCCGCTACCGAGATGGGGCGGCCGCGCATCGAGCCGGAATTATCAATCAGCAGGCAGACGATGGTGTCCCGGAACTCCGTCTCCTTCTCCACCTTGAAGCTGAGCGGATGCACCGGATCGACCACAACCCGTGCAAGACGTCCGGCGTCGAGCAGGCCTTCGTCCAGATCGAACTGCCAGGCCCGCGTCTGCTTGGCGAGCAGACGGCGCTGCAACCGGTTGGCCAGTCGCGCCACGACCCCCTCCAGGCTACTGAGCTGCTGATCGAGCTGGTGCCGCAAGCGCGACAGCTCATCCCCATCGCACAAGCTCTCGGCAGTGACGATCTCGTCGTAGCTGGTGGTAAAAGCGTGGTAGAGGTTGGTGGTTGCGGCAGGCTGCTCCGGCCGGCGGTTGCGACGCCCCGATGGTCCTGCCGGCGAGGCCCCGCCCTCTTCCGGCTCACCGTCGTCGCCAGAAGATTTATCGGCGCCCTGTCCCTCCTCCATCTGGGCACCGCCGGCGGCGCTCAGGCTGCCCTCGGCGCCGCTGTCAGTGGATTGCGTCCGCGTCTTGTCCTCGCTCTGCTGCTGCTGCGAGTCGTCGTCGTTCTGCTCCTCGTTATCTTGGTCGAGCGACGGGTCATTGTCGTCGATCAGGCCCAACGCGTGAATCATCTGCGCCGTCGCCTCGGCGAAGGCAGCCTGATCGCCGATCGTCTCCGACATCCGCCGCAACGAGACCCCGCACTGCTCCGCCACCATGGCGCGCCATGGATCGACGAGGGGAGCCGCAGCCGCGGGCGTCCGGCTGCCCATCAACCGCTCCCGCACCAGCAGCCCGAGGGCGTCGGCGAGCAACGCCTCATCGCGGCCCTCGACCCGGGCGTAACCCTTGGCGCGGCAGGTGTGCTCGACCATCGCCGCGAGGTTCCCGGCGACCCCGGCCAGACGGCGGGCACCGAGCGCCTGCACCCGCACCTGCTCGACGGCGTCGAAAACCGCCCGAGCCGGCTGGGTCTGCGGCGAGCGCCTTTTGTGCAGCGCGGCGTCGTGGTAGCGCAGCAGCAGTGCCAGGGCATCCGCCGAGCCGCGCAGACGTGCCACATCCTGAGCACCGATGCGCGCCGCCGGGCTTGGCAGCCGCACCTTGTTGCCGCGAACGTCGGCATCGTTGCCGCCGTAGGTGACGCCGACGTCAGCCTTGCCGGCGACGGCTCGCAGAGCGGCGGCGGTCACCCGCTTCAGTAGCTGGCCGGCCTCTTCGTTGCGCTTGCCCGACACGTCAGCGTACGACCGTCCGCAGCGCCGAGTCGGGCAAATCCTCGCCGAAGCAGCGCTGGTAGTATTCCGCCACCGTCGGCCGCTCGACCTCATCGCACTTGTTGAGGAACGTCAGCCGGAAGGCGACGCCGATGTTGCCGAAGATCTGCGCGTTTTCTGCCCAGGTGATCACCGTCCGCGGCGACATCACCGTGGAGATATCGCCGTTGACGAAACCGGAGCGGGTCAGAGCCGCCAGCTCGACCATCGAGGAGACCTTCTCGCGCGCTTCCCTGCCCTGGGCCTGCGGCACCTTCGCCAGCACGATCTCCACTTCGGCATCATGCGGCAGGTAATTGAGGGTGGCGACGATGTTCCAGCGGTCCATCTGGCCCTGGTTGATCTGCTGGGTGCCATGATAGAGGCCGGTAGTGTCACCGAGTCCGACGGTGTTGGTGGTCGCAAACAGCCGGAACCACGGATGCGGCCGCAGGACCCGGTTCTGGTCGAGCAAAGTCAGCTTGCCTTCCACCTCCAGCACCCGCTGGATGACGAACATGACATCCGGCCGGCCGGCGTCATACTCGTCGAAGACGAGAGCGCTCGGCCGCTGCAGCGCCCACGGCAGGATGCCTTCCCGGAACTCGGTCACCTGCGCGCCTTCGCGGACAACGATGGCGTCCTTGCCGACCAAGTCGATGCGGCTGATGTGGCTGTCGAGATTGATGCGGATGCACGGCCAGTTGAGGCGCGCGGCCACCTGCTCGATGTGCGTCGACTTGCCGGTGCCGTGATAGCCCTGCACCAGCACGCGGCGATTGTAGGCAAAACCAGCAATAATCGCCAACGTCGTATCATGATCGAACCGGTAGGTCTCGTCGATCTCCGGGACGTGGTCGTCGATGATGCTAAATCCGGGAACTTCCAGATCGCTATCGATGCCAAAGGTCTGGCGAACCGAGACCTTGATGTCGGGCGCATTCAGCGCGCAACCCGAACCGTCCTGCGAGGGGTGATGCACCGTCATCGTTTATCCTTCGCGTGGCTGCACCCGCACCGGCTCGCCTCGCGAGCCGCCACGGCCAATATCCCACCCCCTGAAGAGATGGCGCTGCACCGGGTCATGGGGCAAGGCTATCCATCACCGTCCGGTACGCTTCGCTGATCTGCTTGAAGCGTTCCTCCGCCGCCTTGTCGCCGCCGTTGGCATCGGGGTGATGGCGTTTCACCAACTCCTTGTAGCGCAACTTCACGTCGGCAACGGTCACCGGCGCCCGCAGTTCCAGGACCAGCAGCGCCCGCTCCTCGGCGGTCGCCGGCTCACGCCGTGGCGGGGGAGCCCGGCCTGCCTCGCCGAACACCCCGAAGCCGTCGGACACACGGCCGGCGTGCCAATTCCCATGCCCGGGAGCAGTGCCGAGCGGCCACGATGGCCGCTGCCAGACGGTGTCGCGGCGAATGTCTGCCTCGACCTCGTTGTCGCTCATCCCCGCGTAGTAGTTCCAGGCGGCGTTGTACTCGCGGACGTGCTGCAGACAGAACCAGCGGTACTCCGTCATCCGGCTGGGCGAGCGCGGCGCCCGGTAGGCGCCGTCCTGATCGCATCCCGTGCTCTCGCAGCGGCGCTGTCCGATCCCGCCTCCGGCGGGCGCCTTGCCGAAAGCACGGGCCAGCCGGGCGGAGGTGCGCATGTCCCTACTATGGATACTCGGCCTTGACCGCGCAAGCAGCCCCCACCGGCGACAAACGATCACCGGCCGCGCGTGGCAGCAATGCTCAGCAGCACGACGCCGGTAGCGATGAGGGCGAGGCCGGCGAGCTTGGTGACGGTGAGCGGCTCGCCAAGCGCCACTGCCGCCGCCAGTACACCGACGACCGGCACGCCGAGGGACCCAACTGCCGTAGTGGTAGGGGAGAAGACGCGGTTGACGGCGACGAACGCGGAGTAGCAGAAAGCCGACGCCACCGGGCCGTTGTACGCCAGCACTGCCGCCAGCGGCCAACCCCAGACCACCTTCGGGTTCGGCTCGATCAACAGCGCCAGCGGCAGCAGCACGACAGCCCCCAGCATTAGCTGCCACGGCATCAGCTGCAACGCCGTCGCCTGCCAGCGGTGGCCGCGCACATGGACGATGGTCAGCGCCCACAGGAAGGCGGCGGCCATCAGCAGGCCGTTGCCGAGCATCACATCGTGATCGCGGTAGTTCACCGCCAGCGGGTTGAACAGCACGGCGACGCCGGCAAGGCCCGCTCCCACCGCCAGCAGCCGCAGCCCAGCCAGGCGTTCGCCCAGGAAGAACGCCGACAGCGGTGCCACCCACAGCGGCGTGGTGTAGGCGAGGATCGCCGAGCGGCCGCTGTCGACGTACAGCAGCGCGACATGGGTGAGGGCGAGAAAGGCACCCACCTGCACCACCCCGACCGACAGCAGGATCGGCAGGTCTCCCCGCGACGGCAACCGCAGGTCGCCGCGCGCCACCAGCAGCAGCACCAGCGTCAACGCCCCGAGGGTGACCCGGGCGAGGGCAAACCACAGCGGCGGCATGTAGTGCAGGCCGACTTTCATAATCGGCCAGTTGATTCCCCACAGCACGACGACGAGGCCAAGCAGCAGCGCTGCCCGGCCGGCGCTCTCTTCCTTGGGCATCGTCCCTTCCGTTACGCTTGAGGGCAGGAGCGCGGCAGGCTTGACCGCGTCCGCCGATCCTAGCACAAGGCGGAGTTGCTCCCGCCGCCGATGAGGCCCGCCGCCGATGACCACCGTCGCCGATCGCATCCGCCGCAAGCTGACCAGCGCGCTCGCGCCGCGCCGCCTCGTGGTTCTCGACGAGTCGCACCGCCACGCCGGCCATGCCGGCTCGCGTCCAGAGGGCGAGACCCACTTCCGCGTCGAGATCACCAGCGCTGCGTTTTCCGGCCTCTCTCGCGTCGCCCGGCAGCGGCTGGTCTACGACGTGCTGGCCGAAGAGCTGCGCGATCCGGTGCATGCCCTCAGCCTTGCCACCACCACTCCGGAGGAAGCCGGCCCGGATTGAGCTGAAACTGATCAGCGCCGCACGTGCCGCGCCTCGACGAGGCAGGTGACGATGCCGCGCAGGGTGCGCACCTCCTGCTGGGTGAGGCCGGTGCGGCCGAACAGGTTGCGCAGGTTGCGCACCATGCTGGGTCGCTTCTCGGCGTTGCGCAGGAAGCCACAGCCGTCGAGTTCGCCTTCGAGGTGGTCGTAGAGTCCCTGCAGCTCGGCTTGCGTCGCCGGCCGGGTCTGCTCCGGCATGACCAGTTGGACCGGTGGCGCATCGCGATCGCCGGCGGCGACGCGCCACTCCCAGGCGAGCAGCAGCACCGCCATGCCGAGGTTGAGCGAGCTGAACGCCGGATTCAGCGGGGCGGTCACTACCGCTTGGGCCAGCGCTACGTCATCGTTGTCGAGGCCGCTCGACTCCCGCCCGAACAGCAGCCCGGTCGCCTCCCCCGCCGCCGTCCGTGCCCGCACCTCGGCGGCGGCCGCGCGCGGCGTCAGCACCCGCTTGGTCATATAGCGCGGCCGCGCCGTCGCGGCGTAGACGGTGTTCAGATCGGCGACGGCAGCGGCGGTCGAAGAGAAAAGGCGGGCGGCGTCCAGCACCCGGTCGGCACCCGACGCCGCCGCCACCGCCTTGTCGTTCGGCCAGCCGTCGCGCGGGCGCACCAGCCGCAGCCGGGTGAGCCCGCAGTTCAGCATCGCCCGCGCCACCATGCCGATGTTCTCGGCGAGCTGCGGCTCCACCAGGACGACAACCGGCCCGCCGTCCGCGGCGGCGTCCGGCCGGCTGCGATCCGTGCCCGACAACGGGCCGGCCCCGGCGATCGTCAGCTCAAGCGGCAACCTCCCCGGTCACCTCCCTCCCGGCCGCCGCACCGCTGCGGAACAGCCGGAAGACGATGCTGTCGTGCAGCGCGCGGAAGGAGGCATCGATGATGTTGGTGGAGACACCGACCGTCGACCAGTGCTCGCCGTCCGCCGCCGACTCGATCATCACCCGGGTGACAGCGCGGGTGCCGTCGCCGGGGGTCAGGATGCGCACCTTGTAGTCGACGAGGCGGACGTTCGCGAGCTGCGGGTAGACCGGCAGCAACACTTTGCGCAGGGCGGCGTCCAGCGCATTCACCGGGCCGTTCCCCTCCTCCACCGTCATGTACTGGCGGCCGGCCACTTCCATCTTCACCGTCGCCTCGGAGAGGGTGATGAGGTCGCCCTTGGCGTTCCAGCGGCGTTCGTCGATCACCCGGAACGACGAGCAGCGGAAATATTCCGGCAGCCCCTCCATCGCCTGGCGCGCCAGGATCTCGAAGCTGGCTTCGGCGCCGTCGTAGGCATAGCCGTCGAACTCGCGCGCCTTCACCGTCTCCAGCAGGCGGTTCACCTTCGGATCGTTGGCGTCGATATCGAGGCCGATGTCGCGGAAGCGCGACAGGATGTTGGAGCGGCCGGCCTGGTCGGAGATGACGATGCGGCGGTGATTGCCGATCAGCTCCGGTACCACGTGCTCGTAGCAGCGCGGATCCTTCTCCACCGCCGCCACGTGCAGGCCGCCCTTGTGGGCGAAGGCGCTCTCGCCGACATAAGGGGCGTTGCGCACCGGCGCCCGGTTCAACCGTTCGTCGAGCAGCCGCGAGACGTGAGTCAGCCGGGTCAGATCGACCGACGTCATCCCCAGCGAATGCCCCATCTTCAGCGCCAGCGTCGGGGCGATGGCGATGAGGTCGGCGTTGCCGCAGCGCTCGCCGAGCCCGTTCAGCGTTCCCTGTACCTGACGGGCGCCGGCGCGCACCGCCATCAGGCTGTTGGCGACGGCGTTGCCGGTGTCGTTGTGGCAGTGGATGCCGAGGTGGTCGCCCGGCACCACCGCCGCCACCTGGCCGACGATGTCGAACACCTCGTGCGGCAGGGTGCCGCCGTTGGTATCGCACAGCACGACCCAGCGGGCTCCCGCCTCGTAGGCGGCGCGCACGCAGCGCAGCGCATACTCGGGGTTCGCCTTGAAGCCGTCGAAGAAGTGCTCGGCATCGAACATCACCTCTTCGGCGCGGCTGGCAGCGAGCCGCACGCTGTCGCCGATCATCGCGATGTTCTCGTCGAGATCGATGCCGAGCGCGTCGGTCACCTGGTAGTCCCAGCTCTTGCCGACCATGCAGATCACGCCGGCGCGCGAGCCCAGCAGCGCGGCGAGGCCGGGATCGTTGGCGGCGCTGCGGCCCGAGCGCCGGGTCATGCCGAAGGCGGAGAGGCGGGCGCGGTGGAGCTGCGGCGGGTTGGCGAAGAAGGTGGTATCGGTGGGATTGGCGCCCGGCCAGCCGCCCTCGATGTAGTCAATGCCGATGCCGTCGAGTGCGCGCGCGATGGCCGCCTTGTCGGCGACGCTGAAGTCAACACCTTGCGTCTGCGCCCCGTCGCGCAGCGTCGAATCGTAAAGGTATACGCGGTCACCTGACATCGGTACGGCTTTCATTGCGGTACGGAAGGCCGGGGAGAATGCCGAAAAGCCCGCGCCGGCACAAGCTTTCGCCGCACTTGGCGATGCCTGATCGCGATATTGCGCCTTTCCGCGCGCATCTTCGCGGCATGAACCGGGGGATATCGCAACCGCGAACATTGCCGTTGCACTGTGCCAAGGTCAGTAACGAGCTTTACGTAACGCCAATCGACGGGGCCATTGGGCAAGCTGCGCGTCCTCTCCGGGCGGCAGGCCTGCACCATCCTTGCTGCGCACGGGGTTCGCGAGGTCCGCCGGCACGGCAGGGCCCCCCCCGATTCAACCTTGAACTTGGCGCTGCGATCCGCATTGTCACCAGCGTTCGAGGATCAGACAGGGGCGCGGCGGCATGGACGACAGCGGCATGAGCATTCCGGACGATATCTTCACCGAGCCGGAGAACGTGGATGCGGATACGCTGGCCAACCTGGGGCCGCTGCGCCGCCTCGCCGGCGTCTGGGAGGGCCGGAAGGGGCTCGACGTCAATCCGAAGGCGCACGGGCCGGAGGAGAGGGAGTATTACGAGCGGATCGAGCTGCAGCCGATCGATCCGCAAGCCAACGGCCCGCAGCTTTTCTATGGCCT